>PANP01000034.1 GCA_002708395.1 Dehalococcoidia bacterium | reverse complement strand
AGCCGTTCCTTAGCTAACCACCTGAACCTTCTCCCGCTCTATCAACTCCCAATCAATCTCGTACCCCAAACCCGGTTGCTCCGGGGCGTAGACAAGTCCCTGGCTGTCAACCTCCACATCTTCTACCAGACCAAACTTGTTGGCTCCGCTGGCGGGGAAGACTTCGTAGTAGTCGCAGTTGTTGACCGCCATGATGACGTGGAGATTGGCCACGTTGTTAAGGGAGTTGCCACCGTGGTGTATCTCGCATTTCATGCGGAATGCTTCAGCCAGGTGCGCGATCTTTATGAGGGGAGTGATGCCACCGGTTACCGCAACGTCGCCACGCAGCATGTCGGTAGCCCTCTGTGTGATCCACTGGGCCATCCCGTAGAGACGTCCTGGGGCATATTCGGTGGACAGGATGGGGATGTCTAGGCGGCTCTTGAGCTTAACGTAGTTGTAGATGTCTTCTTCGGCCAACGGGTCCTCATACCACAGGTATTCCAGGTCCTCCACGGCCCGGCCCACCCGAAGGGCGTCCTCGTAAGTGTAGGACCACATGGAGTCCAGCATCAGGTCCATGGTGTCGCCTATGGCATTTCGGGTCACCCGGCAAATCTCGATGTCCTCTTTGGCAACGGCGTGGGGGTGAATCTTGTAGGCCGGCCATCCCAGGGATCGGAAGTGAAGCGCCTCCTCGGCGTAGTCCTCGGGAGTCGCCAACCAGCCGGAACTGGCGTAGGCCGGAACCCGGTCCCGGCAGGTCCCCAGTAGGCGGTGGATCGGCAGTCCGGCGACCTTGCCCATGATGTCCCACAGGGCGATGTCGACGGCCCCGATGGCGTTGGTTGAAACGGAGCGGTTCATCGGCCACATCTTGGCCCAGATGCCCCCGATGTCCATGGGATTGGATGCCATCACCATCGGCTTCACAAACTCCATCAGGGGACCCACGAAAGCGTCTGCGCCTTGGCGGGAAGACCCGAGAAATGCGTGGCCTTCCACCCCATCGTCGGTCCTCAGTGTCAGCACGCCCAGCAGCTTCTCACTGCCGAAAGCGGCGGTGGCCGTTTGCCAAGCCGGGCTGGCCCACTTGGACATGGTGACACTGAAATCTACGATCTTCACGGAATCTACTCCTAAATCACAAAGATGTCCGGTACACCAGTTGCTGGCTTGGTGCTAATATACACCCGCCACGAGGGCGTTAGCTTTCAGCGTTCAGCTATCAACAATTAGGCATGGTAACCACTCCCGAACGCATAGAAATCGATGATTACAATGAGCTGCCAGCTGAACGCTGACGGCTGATAGCTAGGAAAATTGACTGCCTTACTCTCTCAACTAACCTCGGTTCGACACCGGATACAAATCTTCCGGTCATTGCGCCATCGGGACTTCCGATGGTTCTGGGTCAGCACTACTGCACAAGCAGCAGCCCGGGGGATGCAGTTTCTAATCTTGGGCTGGCTGGTGCTGGTGCTGACCGACTCGTCTTCCCAATTGGGTCTGGTCATATTTCTCTACGGCGTGCCCAACCTGGCATTCGTCCTGTTCGGTGGGATAATCGCCGATCGGATAGACCGGCGCAAGATGCTCATCAGCACTCAGGCTACTGTCACGGTAATCATCTTCATCTTGGCTACTTTGAGGGCGACGGATTCGGTGATGCTGTGGCATCTGTACACCGCCACCTTTTTCCTGGGCACCCTGCAAGCCATCAACATGCCCGCCCGCATGGCGATAGTGTCAGATCTGGTGGTGCGGGAAGACCTGATGAACGCCGTGGTGCTAAACTCGGCGGTTATGAATTCGGGACGAATCTTGGGGCCGGCTCTAGCCGGAGGTCTGATCGAGCTATTCGGCATAGGTGTTGCCCTGTACGTCAACGCTTTTTGTTATCTGATAAGCGCTTTGGCCCTGATTATGGTTCGGCAGACACCGTCCTTCAGAACTGAGGCCAAGACATCGATCCTGGCCGATCTCTTTGCCGGATTGCGGTTCTACTGGAAGACTCCCATTGTCTTCACCGTCATAACCATTGGCTTTGCTATGGGTTTCTTCGGGATGCCCTACGTTCAGGTGCTACCGGCTTTCGCCAAAGACGTCCTGGGTTCCGGCGCGGGAGAAGCTGGCCTGCTGATGACTGGGGCAGGAGCGGGGTCGTTGCTTGGCACGGTGATTCTGGCGTCTCTGGGCGATTCCCCCAACAAGAACCGGATATTGCTGGTCAGTATATTTGGGTTTGGCATCAGCCTGATTGTTTTCGCCTGGACCCAGTGGTTCTGGATGACATGGGTTACCCTATTGTTCGTCGGCATGGGAACCAGCATGATTCCGATGATAACCACCATCTTGCAACTGACGGTCCCCTCGGAGTTCCAGGGCCGTGTATTGAGCCTGTGGTACGTGGCCGCTGGACTGATGTTCGTTGGTTCATTGCCCATGGCGTTGGTGGCCGATGCGCTAAGTTGGCCCATCGCCATCACTGGAGGGGCAGCTATGTACTTATGCATCGCTTTGTATATGGGCTTGTGGCGGCCTCACCTTCGCCATCTGAAGGTCTAGTTCCGGGGCGGGCTTAGCTAGGAGAACGAAATGGCTTGATCTCAATGCCAGGCAATCGAAGGGTTCTTCGATGAACGGGAAGCCCGCAGGAAACTTAGCGTCTATCGCAACTCCGGGCCGAACGATACGACTAGAATGTTGGTCGAGGCCGTGAAACAGAAGGGAGTAGAGGGTAACTCTCTTCTGGACGTGGGCGGCGGCATCGGGGCGATTCAACACGAGCTATTTAAGGCCGGGATCGCACGAGCGGACACCGTAGAAGCTTCGACCGCATATATCGATGCCAACAAAGAAGAGGCGGAGAGGCAGAGTCACGCAGGCCGTATAACCTATCATCACGGCGACTTCGTGGACATCGCTCCGAATCTGGAGCGCGCCGATATCGTCACTTTGGAAAGAGTGATTTGCTGCTACCCCGACGTCGAAAGCTTAGTGGAGCTGTCTTCTCGGCTGGCTGACCGGGTCTACGGGCTGGTTTATCCCCGGACGAACTTGTTGTCCAAGACCGTGGCGATCTTATTCAACCTGACCATTCGGTTGAAACGCAGCCCATTTAGGGTTTTCATACATCCAGACTCGGTTATCGACTGGGTAGCTCGCTCCAACGGCTTGCGGCCCAGTTCCCGCCGTAAGACATTGCTGTGGCAGATCGTGGTCTACGAACGGTAATGATGGGAGAAATAATGGGCCTAACCGCGTATCAATACCTAGAAGGACTGGGCATCGAACACCAGAGGTTGAGCTTTCCTCCTGATACGGAGAAAGGAGCGGCCGGAGTTGCTCGCGCCCTGGGATATGAACCCGGCCAGATGGTAAAGACGCTGATATTCGAGACCGGTGCGGCGGAACGGGTCCTAGTCATGGTGGGTGGTGATAAGAACGGCATTTCCGGACATTTGAAGAGAGCGATTGGCTCTCGGAACATCAAGCTGGCAGGTCCGGAAACGGTGAAAGAAGTAACCGGTTACATGATAGGGTCGATCCCGCCCTTCCACTGGCAACCGGAGGGGTTCCGGTCGTTTCTAGACGCTTGCCTGATGGATGAAGCCCTGCTGGGTGTCGGCGCTGGAACATGGGGGGAGGAGATTTTGATTACGCCCCAAAACCTGGTTGACGCCTCACGGGCGGATGTCGTCAACCTGACTGACAGATCGAAAGACGTATTCCTCTAGCGATAGACCGTTTCTTGACCGTAAAATGGGTGGACTGTAGCATGTTCGCCGGACCCTCGATCCTTTCCGGAATTTAAGTTGATTAAGTGGCCGGTCCGGCCACTGGAGATGTAACGAAGTGGCTCAGCAGCAACTGGAATCCCAAACAGCTTCTACCCTCGCCGTGGTGGAAGCATTCAATGAAGCGTTCAATCGCCATGACGTTGACGCCATCATGAATGCCATGACCGACGACTGTGTTTTCGAGGGTACCGGACCGGTTCCGGACGGTGCGCGTTTCCAGGGTCAAGTGGCGGTGCGAGCCGTTTGGGAGCGGCTTTTCAGTTCTTCACCCCAGGCGTATTTCGAAACCGAAGATATATTCGCCCATGGTGACCGTTGCGTCGGGCGTTGGATATATACCTGGGTGGATGGCGATGGGAATCCCGGACGCCTGAGAGGCGTGGATGTGTTTCGAGTTCGAGACGAGAAGATTGTCGAGAAATGTTCCTACGTCAAAGGATGAATTAACGCGGTACGGGAATATAGTCGTCTCACCGGCGATCTGCAGGAACCCAATCGTCATTCCCGTGCAGACGGTAATCCAGGGGGCTGGCTGGAATTAGCGTGACATTTGGAATCGAGGCGCCGCTGGATCCCGGCCTTCGCCAAAATGACGAGTGTGTGCCTAGTCGGGTTGACAGGAACCGGCTTGGGAGTTGTAATGCTACCAACGTTTGAGCCGCCTAGGGGCGGATTCCCAGGAACCAAGAATACGGCATTCGGAGGAGCAACATGGCACGAATAGTAATGGGTATCGGGAGCTCCCACAGTCCCCAGTTGAGCACCCACTCCGACGGTTGGCTACAGAGGGGCCAGAACGACAAACGGCACAAGCAGCTTGTCGGGCTCGACGGCCAAGTAACTGATTTTGAGGGATTGATGGAGAAAGCGGACGTAGACCGCATCGCCAAAGAAATCACCCCGGAGAAGATGCTGGATCGGCACGAACGTAACCAGAATGCCATCGCCCATCTCTCCAAGACGTTGTACGACTCGAACCTGGACATCCTGGTGATGCTGGGCGACGACCAGCAAGAGTACCTGTTGGATGACAACATGCCGGGAATCTGCGTCTTCTGGGGCGACGAGGTCAAGGTCAACGGAAATCAGGCGCTGATAGGCTATTCGGCCGAAGACAGGACTGTCCCCACCCATTCCGCCCTAGGCTTGCACCTGATTGACTACCTGGTGGAATCTGAGTTCGACATAGCCTGCTCCAATGCCTTGGACCCAAACAAGGGCGGACATGAGATGGGTGGCATCGGACACGCCTTCGGCTACGTGTACCATCGCATCATGACTGAAAAGGTCATCCCCGTGGTGCCGATAATGGTTAACACCTACTACCCGCCGAACCAGCCTACCCCCAAACGCTGCTATGACCTGGGCCGGGCGATCCGAAGCGCCATCGAGGCGTGGCCGACCGACGCAAGGGTCGGTGTTCTGGCTTCGGGTGGTCTCAGCCACTTCGTCGTCGACGAGGGTCTGGACGAGATGGCTCTAGACGGTATGAAAGATCGGAGCGTCGCCAAGCTGGGCGCATTGCCCCGGGAAAAGATGCACTCAGGCAACTCCGAGATCCGGAACTGGATATCGGTCACCGGAGCTACCGAGCATCTAAAGATGGACTTGGTCGACTACGTACCCAGCTACCGTTCCCCCGCCGGGACCGGTTGCGCTATGGGCTTCGCCACCTGGAGCTAGATGCAAAGGCCTCTTAGAGGGAACCTAAAGAATCCCCCCGGCCCATTGCGAGCCGAGGGGATTTCATATTGATTTGCCGATTCCATTTACATAGCCTGAACACCGTCAGGTCTAAGCCACAACCACAACCACAGTAAAGTCCCCTCCTTCGCAAAGAGGGACGGATTAGTGCCCGACCGGGACGTGCTTCCGTTCCTAGTTGCTCATTAACTTGATCTAAGAAACCCTCGCCACCCGGTAAGCCCAGATGCCGCCCCGCTGGGGTTGTCTGCCTGCCAGAACGTCTTTGAAGTGGGGCAATTCGTGGAGGGGCTGCCGGTTGGACATGGCGTCGACCAGATCCAGGGGAATCTTCGGGTAGTCGCGGCCGGCGGCGCTGTAGGCCAGGTAGTTCATCCGCGCCTGCTCCTCAAGCTGCAACATGCTCGTGACCGATTCTTCCAGCGTCGCGCCGACGGTAACCGCTCCGTGGCCTTGCATCAGGATCGCCTTGTCGCTGCCCATCAGAGTGGCTAGGTCCATCCCTTCCTCGTCGGTCTGGATGGTCTTGACGTGGGGGTAGACCTTCAAGGGGTTGCGGACCAAGGGAGCGCCTTCCTGGCACATGGGCACGATGGTGACTCCCAGGACGCTGAGGAGGACGGTGTACCGAGGGTGGACGTGGACCACGGAGTTCACCTGGGGTTGGGTCTTGTAGATGCAGGAGTGAATCTTAATTTCAGAGCACTGGGTCAACTCGGGACGTCCGCCCACTTTGAAGCCCTCGGTGTCACAGACGACCATATCGTCCGCCTGCATCTCCGACAGGGCGTCTAGCTCGTACTCCCGGCCCTTGACCACGAACTTGTTGGGCTCGGAGGGAACTCGCATGCTNGCGTGGCCCAGCGCTGANGTTACGCCCACCGCCAATCCCAGGTCGGTCAGGATGCGGTTGGCGGCGGCTGTTTGTCTTTGAACATCCTCTAGTTCGGTAGGCATATNTGTCTACGTCTCCTTATCTCTTNACTCGTGGGGGTTACATAATCCGCCGCCAAAGCTNNCCGGTCAAGGGTAACGCCGGGCCAACGACACCGGACGATGGTANACTTGTCTAGGAACGGTCCNAATATAACNACAACGGGTGGAGGAAGTCTTTCCGACGCTATGGAAAGAGAAGATATCCTGGAACAATTNGACCAACTGGGCGGCCTGCCCGAGGATGAGATCGACCTGGCCTGGGCAGCCTTGCTAATCGCTGCGTCAGAGTATCCCGACCTGGACGTGATGGGCCAGTATGAAGTCCTCGACGACCTAGCCAACGGCGCGGCCCGTAGGCTGGACGACGAACGGGACCCCTTGTCCAGCGTCAACAACCTGAGCGNATACCTCTTCGACGAAGTGGGGTTCCAAGGCAACGAGTCGGAATACTACGACCCTCGCAACAGCTACCTCAACGATGTGTTGGCTCGCCGAATGGGCATTCCCATAACCTTGTCTCTGGTATGCATCGAGGTTGGGAAGCGGCTGGGAGTGCCATTGGAGGGCGTGGGCATGCCGGGACACTTCCTGTTGCGTCACGTCGAGGAGCCAGGTATATACATCGATCCCTTTCACCGGGGCATATTGCTATCCGAAGAAGAATGCGCCCAGCTTCTGCGGGACGCGACCCGGTCCAACGTACAGTGGGACCAGAGCTACCTGACGGTCGTGAGCAACCGGGAACTCATCGCCCGCATCCTCAGAAACCTGAAAAGCATCTACCTGAACCAGCGGGACCACCAGCGAGCCCTGGGAATCGCCAGCCTCTCCGTATCCCTTCAACCCAACATAATCGGAGAACGCCGCGACCGTGGGATGATTCACTACCAGCTAGGCAACGGCCAAGCCGCCCTGGAAGACCTCCGCATCTACCTAGCCGCCTCCCCTCTTGGGCCGGATACTTTGGATGTGCGGCGGATCGTTCAGGGGATTGAGGGAGATTCGGGCGGGTAGCACTATCAGCGGATGACATCTCCCAAGGTCATTCCGACCGCAGGGAGGAATCTCGGGATGAGGTACCCCAGATGCTTCGCCGCTACGGCTGGCTCAGCATGACGTTTTCGCGGGGAATGCCATCGTCCGGACGACTGTATTTATCACGATCGACTTGATGACTTGCTAGTTGGCCTCTCCCCACTACCCCTGCAACGCTCTCCAAATCTTCTCCGGCGTCAGGGGTGTGTCTATGTGGCGGACTCCGGCGCTGGATAGGGCGTCTAGGACGGCGTTGGTTACGGCNACTGGGGTGGGGACCGTTGAGACTGAGCCTACGCCCTTGGAGCCTAGAGGGTTGGTTGGGGAGGGGGTGTCTATGTTCTCCATCTGCAGGTCGGGGATGCGCTCGGCTCGGGGGACGGCGTAGTCCATCAGGCTGGCGGTTAGGGGCTGGCCGTCATCGTTGTAGGCCATGCCCTCGGTCAACGCTTGGCCGATACCTTGGGCGATACCGCCGTGGATCTGGCCCTCGACAATCATGGGGTTGACGATGCGGCCGCTGTCGTGGACCCCGGCGTAGTTGAGGAAGTTCACGTGCCCGGTTTCCCGGCTGACCTCCACCACAACCACGTGGGCCGCGAAGGAATAAGCGGGTCGAGGCAGGGTGAAGCTCCCGGTGAAATCCAGGCCCGTGTCGTCGCCGGGCAGCAGCTCCCGTTCTCGTGCGGAGGCGGTCAGTTGGGCGATNGTCATGCCTTCGTCCGGCTTGTTGCTATCGAAAACCCGGCCTTCACCGAAGCTAACGTCCCCGGTGGAACAACCCATGACCTGCGACGCCAAGGATGCCAGCTTCTCCCGCGCCTCCTGGAGCACGCCATACAACGCCGACCCGCCGACAATCAATCCCCGGCTGGCGCTGGTGCCCACTCCGTTGGGGAACAGGGAAGTGTCACCGTGCACCACCCGCACCTGAGACGGCTCTACGCCCAACTCGTCAGCGGTCATTTGGGCAAAGGATGTCTCGTTTCCCTGTCCGTGGGGTGAGATACCGGTAAAGATTGTGATCTGGCCGTCNCGGTCTATCTTCACTTGAGCGTTCTCTATCCGGTGGCTTCCCGACGACCCGGAGGACTTGAGGACAGTAGCTAATCCAATACCTATGGCTGGCTCGTTGGGGCCTCGCTGGGCTGCTTTCTCCCGCCAGCCTTTGTAGTCGGCCAATTCCAGAGCCCGGTCAAGACCGTTGCTGTATTCTCCTGAGTCGTAGGTGGGGCCGGTGATGGTCTGGTAGGGGAAGGCTTCCGGGGGAATGAAGTTCTTCTTGCGGACATCGGCCGGGTCCATTCCCAGGTCCTTGGCAACCAGGTCCAGCGTGCGTTCCAGGCAGAAGGCGGACTCGGGCCCTCCCGTGCCCCGGAAAGCTCCGGTGGGGGTCTTGTTGGTCACGGCGGCGGCAAGTTCGACGCTGACTGCGGGAATGACGTAGGGACCGTTGATACGCCGCACGGTGTTGAATATGGGGGACGGCGTGGTGAGCAGGAAGTAGGCGCCGACATCGGCGACAACCTGCACCCGCATCCCCAATATCGCGCCGTCGTTCTTGACTGCCATCTCGATGGCCAGGCTTTGTCCCCGGCCATGGTAGGACAGGGTGTTTTCCTGGCGGCTCTCCAGCCACTTTATGGGACGTCCCAATTTCATCGACAAATAAGGAACCAGCACGTCTTCCGGGTAGATGCAGTCCTTCATGCCAAAGCTGCCGCCCACGTCGGGAGCGACGACGCGCATCTTGTCCTCGGGNACTTTGAGGGCTTCGCAGAGGTATCCCTTCACCCGGTGGGGAGCCTGGGTCGAGTTCCATATGGTGAGCGTTTCGTCGTCGGACTCGTAGTGGGCCAGGATTCCCCGAGGTTCCATCGGAGCGGGAGCTATTCGCTGGGAATCGTATTTCTGGCGGACCACATGGTCCGCTTGGGCGAAGGCCGCCTCTACGTCGCCGCCTTCCTGCTTCAGACGGATCGACACGTTGGCCCCCAACTCCGCGTGAATCACCGGGCTGTCCGGCTTGATCGCTTCGTCAGGGTCCATGATGGGTGTGAGGGGTTCGTAGTCCACTAGGATTAGTTCTANCGCCTCTGCGGCCACGTAGTGGTCTTGGGCGACTACTATGGCAATGGCCTGTCCCGCGTAGCACACCTTGTCCTTGGCCAGAACGGGGTGGGTCGGCGGGTTCATCTGTTGAATCATCTGTTCGCCTGCCATCGGCCTTGAGGGGATGTCCTCCAGCACGCCGGCGATGTCCGAGGCCGTCAGGACTTCGATCACGCCCGGCAAGTCGCGCGCGGCAGAGGTGTCGATGGACCTGATACGGGCATGAGCGTAATCGCTGCGGACCACGGCGGAGTACAGCATGCCGGGGAGCGNCATGTCGTCAAGGAATAGGCCCTGACCGGTCACCAACGGAGCGTCTTCGAATCGCCTTACAGACTGGCCAACGTAGGTCATGAAACATCTCCCGGCGTCAAGCTATGACGGCTATGATAGCCATGCGTCGTGCGGGAAGCAAATACATGCTAGCCGCGGAGACACAGAGGTGCGGAGAACGCACCCGATATATTATTGGGTTTGTCCTCCGGTAATCGGTTAGAATACCGGCAGATTACGTGTGCCTGAAATGCGGAGCTTGAGGGGGAGATACATGCAGGAAAAACCGCTGGCAGGGAAAGTTGCCATCGTTACCGGAGCGGCCAGTCCCATAGGATTAGGACGGGCAATGACCGAGGCTTTGGTGGGGGCCGGGGCGAGGGTCGCCATGCTAGACATCAACGAGGACTGGTTGGATTCGACGGCCAACGACATCCGGGAGATAGGCGGCGACGATTGCGTTCTGCCCATGATTTCCGATGTGTCCAACCCCGACGACGCTAAAGCGGCCGTTCAAAAAACCATCGANGGTCTTGGCGGACTGCACATCCTGGTGAACAACGCCGGGACCAATCCCAGGGCAGCGGGCTTGGGCAGTGGGGGGAGGGTCCCGTTCTGGGAGATCTCGCCTGAGGCCTGGATCCGGGTTGTCTCCATCAACTTCTCCGGTCCCTTCTTCATGTCCCAGGCCGTGGTAGGTCACTTGCTAGCCCAGAAGTGGGGACGAATCATCAGCGTCACGACCAGNTTCGACACCATGCACCGGGAATACGGCTCGCCGTACGGACCTTCCAAAGCCGGTCATGAGGCCTTGGTATCGACCATGGCGAAAGAGTTGGAAGACACAGGGGTCACCGCCAACATCCTAGTGCCCGGCGGCGCGTCCAACACCAACCTCATCGACCCCAGACCCGGCCTCGACCGCGATATCCTGATCCAAACCGATGTGATGAAGTCTCCGGTGGTCTGGCTGGCNTCGGAGGCTTCGTCGGACATCAACGGCCGCCGGTTCATCGGCCAATTCTGGGACGAGTCGGCGCCCATCGAAGAGCGATTGGAAAAGGCCAGCGCGCCCGCTGCCTGGCCGGAAAAAGCNCGTCAGGCTATTCCGCCGAGGTAGTGGCTGGCTTAGGCTCACCTGTCGACGCGTTTCTGGGATCGGTTACGAACAGCATCAGCAGCATCCCGACCAGGTAGGACACTGCCAGCATCGAGAAGGCCACCGAGAACCCCAGGGTCTGCATAAGAGAACCCACCAACAGTAGCCAGACCGGCCCGGACGCGAAGCCTAAAAAGAAGAANGCACTGAATGCGGCGTCGCGGTCCTCATCGGGTAGGGAGTCTGCCACCACAGCCTGTGTCAGGGTCATGCGNGAGCGGGTCACCGTGCCGTAGAGCACTAGGCTCAGCAGTAGTANCGGCAAGAAAGNTNCCTGAAAAGCCACCCANACGGTTGCNAGCGCCGATAGGCCNAGGGACAATTGGAGAATTCCGGTGCGGGACAACCGGTCNGAAAGCCATCCAAATCCAATGGGACCNATCACTCCGCCCAACCCTAAAGTGGTGATGGCCACGGCCACCGTGAACGTNGATAGCCCCAAGTCGTTGGCGAAATATACGGCCATGAATGCNACCATGCCTCCNCCACCGCGGCCAGCCCCGCCCACCATCATCACCAAAGAAACAAAGATCATGTTCCTGTTCCGAAAAACCCTCANGTAGCTGGACGTACTTTGCATCAACTTCTCTTTGCTGGTCGACCCCTGGCTGGTGGCCGTGTCAACCCGCTTTCGGAACAGAAAATAGACGAGTCCCATGGCGATGCTCAGAGCGGCGACAATCATAAANACCTGCCGCCAGCNCATGATCACCAACATNGCACCCGCGGTTAGGGGGGCCAGCAGGCTGCCGACATTGGATATGCTGCTGTTCAAGCCGATTATCTTGCCCCGGGCACTGGGGAAGTAGCCAGCTAATAGGCTATAGCCTACTGGATGCTGGGCGCTGGCNCCGACGGAGGCCACGCCACGGGTGCTTATGATACCGCCAAAGGAGTTGACGAAGCCCGTGGCCAAAGTACCGAACCCCAGGACGAGGTTGCCGATGCCCAGTAGCCAAGTCCGNGGTAGAAAGGGCGTGGCGAACCCGTAGAAGCCTTGGGTGGCTCCGCCAAGCATACTTTGGACGGCCAGAAGCACTCCAAGCTCGGCGTAACCAAANCCCAGCTCCGGCATAATGACGGGATACAAGACCACCATCATCTGGTTCTGGAAGTGGTTGACCCCGTGGGATACGTTGGTCAGCCACAGAATGANGTTGCGCTCTACNGCCGAGCCTACTTCTTCNTNCGTCGCGGAAGCGTTCGCTTCCGCTGCCGATTCTTGCATGCTCTCCTGTGATTCCACCATTGCTGGATGGCCAACCCGTTGACCCNCCAAACGTAGGACAGTATACTCCCGCATAACGCCTTGACGAAAGTGAGCNAGTATGGATGATNTGAGGGGTATATTGCTCGTTATGGACTCGAGGAAGCGAATAAAATTTCCTGCCGAGGNGTAACCATGGGAGAAATACTAGGAGTCGGCGCGACCCACTACCCACCGGGTTTGGTCCCGGATGAATACAAGCCCTGGCCGCTGGCCAGGATGCTGCAGCACGACGAAAGAATCCCCGCCGAAATGAAAGACCCAGCCAACTGGCCGGAAGAGATGCGTAAGGAATGGGGCGATGATGAGGGCATCACTTCCCACAAGGCCCACCGGGAAAGGGTCTTGAAGGCCTTTCAGAAGATTCGGGATGAGATAGACGCCTTTAATCCCGACTTTATTCTCATATGGGGAGACGACCAGTACGAGAACTTCAAAGAGGACATCATCCCGCCCTTCTGCGTGCTGGCTTACGACGAGATAGAGTTCCAGCCTTTCAAGCGGACCAGGGGCCGGCCCAACATCTGGGGCGAGCCGGAAGACAAAGTATTCCGGTCTCCCGGCCATCAGGAAGCCGGCCGCTACCTGGTCACTGGGCTGATAAACAACGGCGTGGACATGGCCTACGCCTACAAACCCCTCCATGAGGAAGGGTTGGGCCACGCTTTCGCTAATACCCTGCTGTATCTGGACCAGGATCGTTCAGGGTTCAACTATCCCATACTGCCGGTGGCGGTGAACTGCTATGGTAGCAACGTCATCCGCATGCGTGGCGGCTCCGATGAACACTCCAACGAGCCAGACCCGCCGTCTCCCTCCCCCAAGCGGTGCATGGAAGTTGGCGCAGCCACGGCGCGGGTCCTATTGGACAGCCCGTACCGGGTGGTGGTTATGGCATCTTCCAGTTGGTCTCACGCTTTCCTCACCAAGAAGAACAACTGGATCTACCCAGACCTGCCCGCCGACCGGGTGCTTCTGGAGCACTTGAAAGCCGGGGATTATCAGAAATGGCGTGAATATCCCCTCTCCAGTATCGAGGAATCAGGACAACAAGAGGTGCTGAACTGGGCTTGTCTCGTCGGAGCAATGGAAGAACTGGGCCGCAAGCCCGACGTTCTGGATTGGGCCGAGACCTGGATCTTCAACGCACCCAAGTGTCTGGCCCTGTTCAAATAAACCAGAGTTTACCCAGACGATTAAGAAGAAGGTGGGCACTCAGTGCCCACCTTCTGTTTTTTCTTGGCTAGCTGGTGTGAAACCAGACAGTCGTCATTCCGGAGAACGCCGGAATCCAGGTAATGTCGCGATCTGGACCGAGCTCCGTTTCCACAGCGGCGACTGGACCGCCGCCTGCGCGGGAGTGAAGGTTAGGTCGTGCTGTGCGCTGGTGACTAAATATGGTGCGATGCCCCGGTTTGGCCGTTCTAGACAATAAAAGGCGGTGGGCACTAAATGCCCACCGCCTTCGTGTTTCCCGGGTTAGCCGGTTAAGGGACTTAGATATTTAGCTCCAGGATGTACATGCCGCCTTTGATCCGGTCCACGACATACATGATGCCGTTCTCGTCTACATGGATGTCGTTGATACCATTCGCGTCCGCGCCTTCAGGTATCTCCGGTACAAAGTAGGCAACTTCTTCGGGTTGGAAGGCGTTCTTGGTGTTGAACACCCGGATTCCCGCGTTGAAGAATGTACCAAATACCAGGTCTTCGTCGATGCGCATGGACGTCTCGCCGGGTTGGTTCTCATAAACGTTATGGGCGCCGTAACGGCCTGGCCGGTTGAAGAAGTCTTCGGTGTCGGCCATGGGCAGAGTGCTGGTGATGATTGGGTTGGTCTCCACCCGGTTATCCATCAGCCAGACCAGTTTGGGGTAATCCTCACCACCCTGCCGGACGGCCTCCTGTGTGACTACCAGCATCTCGCGTTCGAACAATGGCAGCACCGTGTGGGTGAAGCCTGGGAACGGCGGCGCGTAGTTGACGTTAGCTAGCATGGAGATGTTGGACTTGTCGGAGATGTCCAGGGTCACCACTCCGGAATCTTTCCAGGCGCAATAGGCCCGGTCCGGACGATCGGGGTATACGTTGGCGTTGTGCAGGCTATGGCCGGCGTCGAACTGGGGATGCCTGGCCAAGGGAGGCGCGCTGTCACCTTCTTGGGTGCCGGGGAAGTGCCAGCGTCCGGCCTCTACGGGGTTGGACGGGTTTTTCACGTCCAGAATTACATAGAACTGATCGTCCTTGGGATTGGTGGGACGGGAATCCGGGGTTCCGGTTGACAGGTGAGCATATTCGCCGTCGGTCCACCACAGGCAGTGGCAGCCTTTGGACTGGGCGCCTTGGGCTTTCCAGAAACCGATGCGCCGGGGTTCTTCCGCATTGGATATGTCGTAAACACCAACACCCGTGCCCGGCTGGTTGTGGTCGGTGGACTGGTAGGCCACTAGCATCGTATCGCCGACGATGGCCAGTGAGTTGGACCGCAGATGGGGNTAATCCAGGTCGGTCTGGGCAATGAGCTTGGGGTTGTTGATGTCGGTGACGTCAACGCTGGTGATGTCTTTGGGAGCGGCCACGTGGGCCATGTAGAAGATCCGCCGGCCGTCCCGGGTTTTGTGTATGGCCACGCCCTCGCCGATATTTCCATAACCATTCAGGTCATGGTGAGAAATCAACCGCATGTTCTTTATTTCTTGAGTGGTAGCCGCCATTTTTCCTCCTCAAGGAATATCCGTTCTCCAGTTTGAAACTGGCCCCCTGCAGAATGATGGCAGGAGGCCAGTCGCTGTTGTGTCATCCGCGACGGATTCCGGATCTAAGGGCGTATGATGCGGCCCTTTCAACGGAATTTTGTGAACCCGTTACTTAGCAGCTCTCAGTAGGTCCCAGTGGCTGGTTTTGGAGCCGGAGGTACCAGGGAAGGTCCAGCTCTCCACGACCTCTGGATTAACCATTACCGACAGACGGAACCAGAATAGCGGAATATCATGAAATTCATAGAACCTCTGGTTCCCGACTTCCGTGATTAGGTCGTCTATAGTCGCGTCGTCTATCATTTGGAGAGCCATGAATTTCTCGTAGTTATCCAACATGAGATCAGTTTGAGTCCAGTGGGTGTTCGTCGAGGTCCAGTTACGTAACATGGTCACCATGGACCGCATGGTAATCACATTGCCCCACCCGCCTTCTTTGATCTGGGGGGTCTTGTTCCGGTAATATTTTCGAATTGTTCCCCAATCCGTGTCCTTCAGGTTCACTTTGATGCCCACTGGCTCCCAGTAGTTGATCAAGGCCTCGATCATCACCGGAGTTTCAGGCTCGTCGGAGGATATATAGTTCCAGATGGTAAATTCGAATGGGTTGTCCGGTCCATACCCCGCTTCTTTCAGGAGTTCGATTGCCTTATCTGGATCGTAGCCGTACAGCTTATCAAAGTCCTTCTCCCACTGAGGGTTCCAGCCCCGTAGGATGGGGTGAAAGGTATTGTTGATCATGAGTTCGCCTTGACCGCGCAGCACAAAGTCCAACATTTCCTGTCGGTCAATGGCCATGTTCATGGCCTGGCGCACCTTCGGGTCTACCCATGGCACTAGTGGGTCAAGGTGGGGGCTGTCTTTTGTGAAGTACATGCCGCCGAAATACAAGGTCAGGTAGTTTGTAGGTACTCCTGCTTCGACGACTTTATGACCGCGCTTCATCGCTTCGATCTGGAGATCCCTCGAAAGGGAAGAGATATGGGCTTCGCCGGTTAGTAACATTGCCAACCGCGTAGCATCTTCACGGACCCACTTGATCTCTACCTCGTTGAAGTCCGGGTTCTCACCACGCCAGTGGGGCTGGGGGGCCTTCTCAAACCAGATCCCCTCGCCGGTCTTTCGGCCCCCGTATTGGTACGATCCCGTGCCGGCCGGCTTTTTGTCGAATCCCTCGATGCCTTCCTTTGCTAGCTGTGCGGAGCTGATCATGCTCGTTTCGCCGCCGCCGAAACCTCGGGACAGCATGGCAGGCAAATCCGTTGTGGGACCCGCCATGTGGAAGGTGATCTCGTGTGTCCCTTCTGTCGACACAGAGCTGTCCTTCATATAAGTTGCCCATAGGGACTTCGCGTCGGGCCCCTGGACTAGCTCAAGGTCCTTAAGCACATCGGCAACGGTGAACTCACCCCATCCAAAGTGGAAGGGCACGCCCTTCTGGAGGGTAAACGTCCAGGTCCTGCCGTCGGGAGATGCTTCCCAACTGTTAGCAAGCCTGGGTATGCGCTCGTTGGTTTTCGGGTCAAGCCCTACCAAAGTCTCAGCCCACGGGTCGAACTGATAATAGGATGGCCGGGAAACAGTCCAATGGCGGTTGGATTCTTGCAATTCACCGAAGGCATAAATCACCCGGTCGACCTTGGCACCGGTGACCATCCCTGGCGAATATCCAGAGATGGGGGTTGGCGTGGCCACCACCAACTTTTCGACCACCGTTTCTTTAGGAATCTCTTTGAGGACTAGGACCTCTTTGATTACAGGGACCTCTTTAACGACTTCCTTAATCACCTGTTCCTTAACGACCACCTGTTTTTCAACAGGAACCTCTCTGATAACCTCTTTTTCAACTATTACCTCTTTCTCGATGACCCGGGGCTCAGCCGCAGTACCACCGCAACCCACTATTAGTAGTACGCCCAGTAGCAGTATTATCAACTTTGCGGTGTAGGATGCTTCTAATCTGGTAGACACCATGATATGACCTCCAGCGATNANGTNATAGATGATGTTATATAGGTGGTTCGAGTTGNCCTNCNGAGAAATCATCAATCTTGTGCGGGGGAGNNGGNTGATGGTTTTCTATATTAGTCACATCGGCCTCAGAGCGTCTAAGGCTTCGATACTGAGGCACCTTCTACTAACCCTTAAACCTTAACAATCAGGCCCGCCGANATTATAGAAAAGGCCAATGGAGAAGTCAATCCACCTTACCAAGAATCATAATCCGGCTAGGTAGTGGATAGCTGGAACACAAAACGGGTTAATTAGGTGCCGTTCACGTGTCTTATCCCGCCTATGTCCCNATNANCTACATGTACACGCATATCGGTACGTATAGTAATATTAAATGGACGTAAAATGGACGTAATCNGATTTCTAAGTTGTCTATTGACAACTATTGGGTGAGGGTTTACATTGCAAATCCAATCGTCCGGATGAAGACTCAGCNCAGAATCCGTTGATCGACCCTTTTGATTGACCTTGGGACTCCATCAGCGATGTATTCTTGGTCGTGTGAACAAGCCCCAAAACAGTAAGGGTCTNNGCTCGTCTGTAGCCCGAAATTGAATCGGCGGTGGTCATGCAGCGTTTCGTTATTGTTCGTGTTTTGCACGCCGTCATAGCTCTTTTTGCCGTTAGTATCATAGTTTTTGCACTAGCTCGGATCTCGGGAGACCCCCTCGATACTCTGCTGGATATCGACGCGACAGAGGAAGATTTCGCTAGAGTGTCGGCCTATTGGGGGTTGGATCAACCGCTCCATCTGCAGTACCTCAGGTATCTTGGCAATATCTTCACCGGCAATTTTGGNGAATCCATAAGGTGGCAAGGTCGGAGCGCGCTTGAGTTGTTGATGGAACGAGTTCCTGCAACTCTGGAACTCGCTTTTTTATCCCTACTCATCAGCGCGATGCTGGCACTCCCGATCGGTGTTTTGGTGGCGGTGAAGAAGGATACAGGCATAGACTATTTGGGCAAGTTATTCGCTCTTTTAGGCCAATCTATACCATCTTTCTGGCTGGGGTTAATTCTGATGTGGGTTTTTGCCGTACAACTGGGGTTGCTCCCGACGTCAGGAAGAGGGAGTATATTCCCGAATGTGGCGGAAGGAAGCTTCAAGCATTTAATTTTGCCCGCTATCACACTGGGATGGTTCCAGGTAGCTGCCTTGATGCGACTCATCCGGTCATCGATGCTAGAAGTCCTGGATACTGAGTACGTAAAGCTCGCCAGGATTAAGGGTATACCCGAATGGAAAGTGGTCTGGAAGCACTGTCTACGAAATGCGATGATTGCGCCTTTAACCTATTTTGGGCTGATTCTAGGTGGACTCATGACCGGTTCCGTAGTAACTGAAACCGTGTTTACCTGGCCGGGAGTGGGGTTATTGGCCATCGATGCCCTTCGGGCGAGAGACTTCCAGGTGGTNCAGTCGGTGGTGGTGTTCTTCGCGGCTATCTACATATTATCTAACCTTATCGTCGACGTCCTTTACGCATATTTGGATCCCCGTATTCGTTACACCCATTAGATTTCACCGGTATTGCGCACGAGACCAGGAGCAGCTCATGGCCAACCTGATAATACCCCAGCGAAATGCTTTCTATAGGCTACCAGTGCTCGGCGGGTTTTTTGCCATCTCCCGGCGTTATCCCTTCGTAGCCATCTTCATTCTGTTGGTATTCTTGGTGATTCCGGCAATTTTTGCCAACCAAATCGCTCAGTACAACCCCAGAGTCGGCAAATTAAGCGAGCGACTTATTCCCCCGGCTTGGTCTGAGGGCGAAACGGTTGAAGGGATCGAAGTCCGTAAACCGGGAACCTGGGCTCATCCATTGGGTACAGACAAACAAGGAAGGGACGTGTTAACCCGTGTTATTTACGGCGCTCGGGTGTCTCTGGTAGTGGCCGTGATTTCCATCATTCTTGCGGGGTGCGTCGGTACCACACTGGGCCTCATGGCGGGATATTTTGGGGGAAACCTGGATCACCTGATTATGAGGTTGGTTGACGTTTGTATCTCCATACCGGCTATCCTTTTGGCTTTGGTGTTGTCTATCGCTTTAGGTCCAAGCTTTCAAACAGTGATAATTGTAATAGTTGCTATATTCTGGTCCCGCTACGCTCGCTTGATCAGAGGGGAAACGTTGGCCATCAAGAACCAAGACTATATAGCCCGGGCCAAGGTAGCCGGCGCCAGTAACAGCCGGATCATAGCCCGGCACATATTTCCCAACGTGGTCAACACCATCGTCGTCCTGGCTACCTTAGAGGTCGGACAGGTGATCTTGCTTGAGGCGAGCCTTAGCTTTCTGGGGGCAGGCTTGTCCCGGCCTACACCGGCTTGGGGATTGATGGTGGCCGAAGGCCGGGAGTTACTCATAACCGCCTGGTGGGTGGCATTCTTCCCGGGTCTAGGGATATTACTAGCCGTGATGTCCATGAACTTGCTGGGGGACTGGCTCAGGGACAAACTGGACCCCAAACTGAGGAACGTGTAACGTTATTTACTTTGACAATATCAAGGGCCGCTTGTCGTGCGGCCCTTTTCTTGGAATAAATACATAGGTGGCTAACTTTTCACGGCTGCCTATCGGGCAATGGTTCGTCGGAGGTGAATGCCAGGTCTTCGGCATCCTAAGGCTAAACTTGAACTCACGTAGGTCACGGCGGTTTACGGCCTGCCTCGCCGTACGTTCTATCAAAGAGTAGGGGGCAAATCGGGGGTTAAGACAGGAAATACAGAGAACAGGGGAGCGGGTTGATATGGGCGAAGCCCCACCGGGACGGATTAACCTTCTTGATTTTCTTCACGGTGATTCCACGACAGTCTAAGAGAAAGTGGGTTTGTGTAAGGTTCCCATGTCAGGACACCTGAAAGGTGTATGTAAATCGATGTATCCAACTGCGAACGAGTTTTTGGTTCATCGATTTTGCCTGCTACCGTGGCGTTTCTGTCACAGTCAAGATTTGGTCCGCTGGTACGTTGCTCAGTGTCTGTAAACCACCACTAGGCCATCGAATCTCCAACAAATCTACTTTGATCTTGGAGCCTAGACCGAAGTGAACCGGTACAACCGAGTGAGACATATGTGACTGGCTGGAGCCCATTTCCCGGATCTGGGTGACTCCTCCTGAGGTTATTCTGATTCTGGCTCCGATAGCATCTCGGTTGCTGTTGGTGCCGACGAGTTTGATGCTCAGCCAATGGTTGGTAGTGTCAGAGACGTTCTGGAACAGCCTGGCTATTCCGGGACGGCCACTCAGATCACCTACNTTGACGACGAACAGATCGGAAAGTCCGTCGTTATTGAAATCCGCGCTGGCTACTCCCCGGCCAACACCGGGGTCGTCGACTCCCGAGCCGCTAGATATGTCCAGAAACGAACCGTCGCCGTTGTTGGAGAACAGGGCATTGGTTTGACGTTGAGAGTAATCAGACGGATCATCGTCCAAGGGGCCCGCGACATAGTACAAATCTAAGAGCCCATTGTTGTTGAAGTCAGAGAACACAGANCCCCAACCGATGGAAGAGTCTGGCAGNGACTCATTCAANACATCNTGGAANGAGAGGTCTGGGAAGTTATTCATCATCGGTAGGTCACTTCGCCTCGTGTTCCCTGTTAAAGGCCAAGGAGCATCACCGGGAATTTTGCCTCGGCCTGTTCCCGTACGGCTGGTTACGTTTGTGAAGGTACCATCGCCCTGGTTCTCCAGAAATTCACTGTCCCCCATGTCGGTCATGTAGAAATCCAAGTCCCCGTCATTGTCATAGTCCCCAACCGCCAAACCCATGCCGAAGATGGGTTGATCGGTTCCGGAGGAAGCGGAAACATCGGTGAACAACCAGCCTCCGGATTTGTTGGGGCCGTCATTGCGCCACAGCACGTTGGGGTAATTCAGCTCACCAAAATCGTTGACCACGTATATGTCCGGGTCGCCGTCGTTATCGTAGTCTACAAAACTGGGTTTGAAACCCGCACCGTTGACATTGCTTGGGTAATGATGGGGAAATCCTAATATAGACACTACGTCAGTGAAAGTTCCATCTCCATTGTTGTGATATAAAGCCAGAGGTCTGACAGCAGCTTTGAAATCCCGGGTTACCAGAACTGATTGGTCTGTTTCGTAAACCCAACGTACAATCAACAGGTCCAAGTAACCGTCCATATCGTAGTCCCCCCATGCGACACCGGTGCTCCGATGTTTCAGGTCGGGGTCGCTTACGCCCGNTTGAGAAGTCACGTCAGTGAAGGAGCCATCGGCATTATTCTGGAAAAGTTTACTAGTTCCGAAATTGGCGACAAAAAGGTCAACGTCACCGTCGTTGTCATAGTCGCCCCAGCCGGCGCCGTTCCCGACGGCTCGGGGATCGTCTACTCCTGCAGCCAGGGCCACGTCAGTAAAAGTGCCGTCACCATTGTTTCGGTAGAGAGAATTTGAGCCTGCTGAGTTTGTAACGTAGATGTCTAGCAACCCATCGCCGTTGTAATCTCCGGCGGCCGTTCCACCACCGATATTTATGAAAGAATCGGCACGGTTGTGATGGAAGTCAACTCCCGCTTTCTGGGTCACATCAATAAAATGAGTCTGTTGACCGGGAACGACGGTGGGACGGCTAGTCACCAGATCGTTAGGGGACTGGGCAGAACGTCCATTAATGAATGACTCGGAGGTAGTGGACGCGCCGATTTTCAGGTCGTTGTCGTCCCATATATTTGCACCAATGGCTAGTACAGCCAGACCCCCGGTTGCTCCCAATACCCATGTAGCAGTCACGAAAGCCGCTATCGCCCTCTTCGGCATTATTTTCGCCAAGCCCCAGAATGTCATCGGCCCACCCGCTGCCGCCGTGAAGAGAAGCGTGGCGGCAGGGGCAGTGCCCATCCCGAGTGTTAACAAGAGGACCACCAGTGGGATCTCGAACAACAACGGTACGTTGATCAAGATGCCGAAGGTAGCAGCAGCCCCAACCCCCAGAATGTCGTTACCCAGGTAGTTGGAAACGGTTTCCGGACTTAACCACTGGATGACGAGGCCACTGATAAAACCCGCTACTATCATGATCGGTCCCAGCCGGACCAGATAGCCTAGACTGATCTTCACCCAATCTTGAAAGGCTTCGGTCAACGCCGGCGTCCAGGGAGACGCCTGTTCAAGTCCGCGAGATAGCATAAATGTTTGTTCGTCAGGAGCCTGGCCTTTGTCCTCACGGGCTATCATAAGAACGATTGGTCCCATGAAAAGAGCGCCTATGATTGCCAGGAGGAGACGACTAATGCCTAGCAAAGGCGTGAAGATAAAAAACACCATGGTCAGTGCTGGGATGTTCATGGTGGCCGACCCTTGTACCATAGCTATAGCGCCATCGATTCCGCCTCCCCTTCTTCGGAAGGCAGATGAAACNGGCACTATACATGCAGAGCAAAGGTTTAGGACCGGGCCCAGAGCCGCACCTTGCACGGTCCGTCTGAACACGCCTTTGGACAGTAGACCCTTACCTTGACTCGGTGGGATTAANAAAGCTTCTGCAAGNCCGGCCACCGAAAAAGCGAAGATCATGCCAACGGAAACTAGGCGCAAGTAAGTTACCGAGAATTTCCACCATTCAGAATAGAAATCAGAACCGGCCTCACGTTCGATGCAGAACCCTTGAAAGCATTGGTGGTCCGGGGATGTGACTGCGTCCAGGTCACCACCGACGGCGTCCAGCTTGGGAAAGCGGTTAAAGGAGAAGAACAGGATTAAAATTACTAACAGCAGGGCCAGACCGGCCACACGTTTTTTTTCGAGTGCGGTGCTGAACAACCAATCATCCTTCTTTAGAGACAGGCCAACTCTGCGGGTATAGACTCCAGGCGTCTGGCTGGCCCTTCATCGGCAACAATCTGCCAAGAAGCAATTACTAACGTATCAGGAAACCTCGAATCTCGCCATTAATGTCCGAGTTCAAGTTTATCACTTCCAGGAAGGCACCCAGAGCTTCCTGAAGGCCAGATTGCTTGACCCCGCCTGACCTCCGTATGTTCGTCAACGGCAGAGAGCTAATAACGACCTATTGGAAGGCGGTATTTCCATGAACTCTGCCTCCTCCTCTCCGGGTTGACCGCCATATGGGGGCAATCTATACTTCCTGCAAGCACCGGCCAGGTGCATATTCCTCTTATACTTCGGCGGTAACTGATGCCCAGATTAGACCAACTTAGCGAGATTCAGCGGCAGAGCGCCGTGTACTTCCCGTGTCTTGAGAACGACACCGCGCCCTGGGTGCCTTGGACCAAAGACCTATCTACAAGTAAAGTTGCTCTCGTCTCCAGCGCCGGGCTGCACCTGCGCGGCGACAAGCCCTTTGGCCCCGGAGACCCAACCTACCGGGTCATTCCTTCCGATTCCAGCACCGCCGATGTTATAGACAGCCATACCAGCATTGGATGGGACCGCACTGGAATATACCGGGACTTGAACCTGGCTTTTCCGATGGACCGGTTGCGCGAGTTGGTCGATCGTAAAGTTATCGGCAGTCTGTCCCAGGACTACTACTCTTTCATGGGCGCCCAGCGCGACCCCCGGAAGATAATTGAAGAAACCGGTCCCCAGGCGGCGGAAGCTCTGCATGCCCAAGACGTCGACTTGGTCTTCCTGGTGCCTGTTTGACCCCTTTGCACCCACACCGTGAGTGTGATTGCCCGGGTGTTTGAGGACGCCGGTCTGCCGACGGTTAGCATCGCCCTTATAAAGGAACACGCCGAGAAGGTAAAACCCTCCCGCGCCCTGTTCGTGCCCTTCCCCTACGGCTATCCCCTGGGCAAGCCCAACGACGCCGAGTTCCAGCATCGGGTTATTGCCGATGCGTTGGAACTTTTGCAACGGCCTGAAGGTCCGGTGCTTGAGGACTTCCCCGATGAAGCCGGACCCACTGAGTTCCTACAGGCTTCGGCGGTATCGTCGACCGAGGATGTCATAAAAAAGGACGCGGCCAATGAAGTGACGGCCCTCAGAGCGTTCTACGAGCGTTGGATCGAGGATGGGAATGGCCGAACGGCGGTTGGCCTGAGCGGCATACCCCAGCGCCGGTTCCGGGGGATGATTCGATTCTTGCAGGACTTCGCCAAGGGCGAAGAGACTGATATGAAGGAACGTCCAGCGGACGTTCCTTTGCCCCAATACGTGCGGTACTGTGTCGACGACCTGAAGGCCTTCTTCTTTGAGTCTCGCATGGCTCAACGGCCTCAGGATTCCGAACCCGAACTACAGACCTGGTTCTGGGGCGATACCGCCGGTGGCCAACTGGTCGCCGCCATAGCGAAATACATGGTCGACACCGGAGATGAAGCGATGGCCCGGGTCGCCAACGGCATCGCCCGGTAGCTGGGATGCCCCGCACCCCCGGCCCCTCTCCCCACGGGAGAGGGGTGCCTACGATAGATTCGGAGGCGGAGCGAGGGTTTGTTGTCTCGGTTTGTCCTTACATAGGGACGAAACAAAACGTCCCTCGGTTCTAACGTTCGCTTATTAGATGGAGGCTAGTCATGCCTGGTGCTCTCGATGGTATCCGCGTTATAGACTTCGGACAGTACGTCTCCGGTCCTTTGGCCGGGATGTTGCTGGCCGATCAGGGGGCCGACGTTATCCGGGTTGATCCTCCTGGCGGACCCCGCTGGCAGACCCCTGCCAACGCTACCTGGAACCGGGGCAAGCGCAGTACCGTGTTGGACCTGAAGCAGCCCGAAGACCTGGCGTCGGCACGGGCGCTCATCGAGAGTGCCGACGTTGTCGTCGAGAACTTCCGTCCGGGGGTTATGGACCGCTTGGGCTTAGGGCCNGANGCGATGAGCCAGGCCAATCCTCGCTTGATTTACTGTTCATTTCCTGGCTTCGCTTCCGACGATCCCCGGGCCAATGTCCGGGCCTTCGAGGGCGTGGTTGGCGCTGCCGCAGCGACCTACGGCACTCGCACCACCGCTGCCGACTTCCAGCGCCCGGTGTACACCGCCGTTCCCATCGCGTCGGTATACGCTGCGTTTCAAGGCGTAGTCAGCATCGCCATGGCCTTGAATGCCAGGGAACACGACGGCGTTGGCCAGCGGGTTGAAGTGCCCATGTTCGACGCCATGCTGCCGTCCAACGGCCATCACGGCCTGCGAGTCCACGATACCAGCAAGATTCCACCCTCGACTCGGGGGCTATGGGGCGGGGTTTTCGAGTGCAAAGATGGCCGGTACATCCGCTTCGGCGGTACCGGGAACCAGAACTTCCGCCAGTTTGTGGAACTCGCTGGCATCACGTCTTGGGACGCTGAAGGTCTTACCGACTTAGATAGGCTCTTAGCGAACCGGGAACTCGCCGACGAAGCGGCTGCCCGATCCAAAGATCTGTTCAAAACCCGGACCGCCCAGGAATGGGAAGACTTGGTGGCAGCGGCGGGCAGCGAAGGCGCCATGTGCCGCACCAGCGAAGAGTGGTTCGANCACGACCATGCTCGCGAATCCCAGATGGTGATTGAGGTTGACGACCCCACCTACGGCAAGATGCTGCAACCGGGTGTCGCCGCTCGCATGTCTCTGACGCCTGGTAGCGTCCGGAGTCCGGCCCCCAGCCCTAACCAGCATCGGGAAGAAGTCCTCGCCGAGCTTCAAACACGCAAGCCTACACCCCTCGGCCAAGCTCCTGGATCATTCTTGCGGACCGCCCTAGAAGGCATCAAGGTTTTAGACCTGTGCATCATCCTGGCCGGACCAACCCTGGGGCGAACGATGGCCGAGTTCGGGGCCGACGTTATCAAGATAGACAACCCGGTTCGGGACTCAACAGTGGCTCGCCATAACGAGGTCAACCGGGGCAAGCGCAGTATCTTGTTGGACCTGAAGTCCGATGAGGGCCTGAACATCTTCTGGAGACTGCTGGAAGACGCCGACGTGGTCGCTCAGAACTATCGGGCGGGACGTATGGCGGAGTTGGGGCTGAGCTACGACGATGTACGCAAGCGAAAGCCGGACATCATCTATGCGTCCCTCAACGCTTTTGGGCATCTGGGACCCTGGGCCGGCCGCCCCGGCCACGAGCAGTTCGCCCAAGCGGCCACCGGCATGGACCGGCGTTTCGGCGGAGATGGTACGCCCACCGTGCAGCCCAACCCGGTGAACGACTACGGCACCGGCTATATGGGAGCCTACGCCGTCGCCCTAGCCCTGCTGCATCGTAAACGTACCGGCCAAGGACAACACGTGGACGCAGCCTTGGCCTACACCGCCATGACTCTCCAATCGCCTTTCATGCAGCAGTATGAAGGTAAGGTGTGGGACGAGACCAAGGGCCAGGACGCTTTGGGTAGCCGCCCGCTGCACCGGGCCTATGAAGCCGCTGACGGCTGGTTCTTCCTCGGCGCTCTGGAATCCGAACTTGACCGCTTGGACGCGGTTGAGGGTCTTTCCGGCGTCGGCCAGGTACAGGACGAGGCCTTGGCTCTTGCTTTGGAAGAGCGATTCCAGGCTAGCACTGTTGATACCTGGGTCGGGCGCATCACCGACGCCGGATTGGGCGCTCATCGAGTTGTGACCAATCCTCACGAACTGATGGACGACCCGTGGGTGTTGGACCACGGTCTCTCTCTAACCCGTGACCACCAGGAGATTGGGTTGGTGACCACGGCGGGTCCTGCGCCCCGTCTGTCTCGCACCCCGGTAGCTCCGGGCAAGCCCGCCTCCAAGCCCGGCGCCGACGCGCTGTCGATTCTGGAAGAGATTGGCATGGGCGGCCAGTTCGACGGCCTGTTAGAACGGGGCATCATCCGTCTAGATGGCGTTCACGCTGGGTAAGACTTGAATCTGGACCCGTTTGAATCCTGGACTTACTCCAGATAATCGACAATGGCCCACGCAGAGAGTAGATCTATGCTCTGGAATTTCCCAGCGGGGAGAAAAGAAAAACGCCAAGTCCTCTTGAACGCCGTCGAGGACGTTCGGGAGGTTCTGGAAGCGGGGGCGGACCAGGCTGAAGAGGACGGAACTCTTCCCCAGGCGTCGGTAGACGCACTTTACGAATCTGGCCTGCTGGCGCTGAAACTTCCCGCCGAGCTTGGCGGTGCCGAGGCCGACCCGGTGACCCAGGTGGAGGTCATTGAGGCTCTGGCCCGCATCGACTCCGCAGCCGCTTGGTCCACAATGATTGGCGCTACCTCCATCGCCGCTCCGGGAGCCTATCTGTCCGATGAGGCTATCGAGAAGATGTTCGCGGGAGGCCGTCCGCCCAAGGGTGCGGGGGTGTTCGTGACTGCGGGCGTCGCCGTTGCCACGGAAGGTGGGTATACCGTCAACGGACGTTGGCCCTTCGCCAGCGGCATCCGCCACGCTGAATGGGTGTCCGGTGGGGTTCGGGTCGTTCGTGACGGATCGGAAACAAGTGAACGTCTGCGGATAGTGTTCCCAGCTTCGCAAGTCGAGATTCACGACAACTGGCAGGTTGCGGGGCTCAAAGGCACCGGTAGCAACGACTACTCGGTAACGGACCTGTTCGTGCCCGATGAATTCGCTTGGGACCCCATGACCACAGCGCCCAAACGAGGCGGCCCGTTGTTTCTCATGGGATTGCCCGGATTGGTTGCCAACGAACACGCGGCCTTTGCGTTAGGAGTGGGGGGGCGGGCGTGGGACACCATCGCCGGCCAGTCCCAGGTTGGGCGCGGGTGGGGAAGGCCGGTGGCTATCGCTTCCCGTGAGTCCTTCCAGCGCTCCCTGGGTAGGTGCGACCTACAGTTGCGCGCCGTCCGGTCGCTGGTCATCGAAGTCTTGGAGCAAGCCTGGGATTCGGTGTGCAACGGCAACACCCCTGACCTGCAACTTCAGATCGAGATGCGAAGTTCGGCCACCTACGCCACTGAGGTAGCAGTGGACGTCGCTTCTCAGGCGTTTCGTTACGGTGGAGGGCGGGCGTTGTACAACACCAGCGTGCTGCAGCGGTGCCTGCGTGACCTCGAGGCCGCAGCCCAGCACCTGATGGTCAGCGACTCGTCCTACGAGATCCATGGGCAGTTCATGTTGGGTATGCCCGAAATCGATCCCATGGGATAATATTCCGGGGTCTTTCTGCTCATCAATGCTAAGTTGATTCACCCGTCTGAGGTCCAATCTGATGGAAGGAGGCCTATGCCGATATGGGCTGGTCCGAGCATCATAAGACAGGTCTGGTTTACTACGCTCTTCAGGGCTGCGACCGCGGATACACCTTGTTCTGTAACAGTTTCGGCGGTAACTACGCCTATCTGATCGACATTGATGGACGCATCTGCCATCAGTGGCACTCGTCAGAGGGTATCGGCTATGGATTTCTCTTGCCCAACGGCCACCTGCTTCTGCGTACCCACGCTCCCCAAGAAAGCCCGGGTCCCGGAGGCGCAGCGGCGTTACTGGAATTGGACTGGGATAGCAATGTGGTGTGGGAGCATCGAAGTCCCTTGATGCATCTGGACTTTGAACGTCTATCCAACGGTAACACTCTAGTACTCCAGTGGGCCGTGCTACCTCGCGATGTTGCCTCACAAGTCCAGGGCGGCTACGTCAGTGAAGACCATCCCGGTCAGATGGTGGGGGACCTAATCACGGAGGTGACGCCCGCCGGAGAGGTTGCTTGGGAGTGGAGGTCATGGGAGCACCTCAAGTACGAAGAAGACATTATTTGCCCCATGGAGAATCGCAGGGAGTGGACGCACCAAAACGCTCTAAACATCACCCGGGAGGAAGACCTGATAGTCAGCTTTAGACAAATCAGCACTGTAGGCATCGTGGACAGGAATTCCGGGGAGTTCCGATGGAAGTGGGGGCCGGGAAACATCTCCCACCAACATCATCCAACCATGCTGGATAACGGCCACATTTTGTTGTTCGATAACGGGTCCCACCACACCAGGCCGGTTCCGTATTCTAGGGTGATTGAGGTGGATCCGGCCACCAATCAGATCGAATGGGAGTACAAAGCAGACCCGCCATTCTCATTTTTCAGCCCACTTATCAGCAGCGCACAGCGTCTGGGCAACGGCAACACTCTGATTTGTGAGGGTTGCTGCGGACGGATGTTCGAAGTCACGTGCAATAGGGAAATAGTGTGGGAGTATATCAACCCGTTTCTCAAACCTGGGGCTAGGGCGGTAGGTGGTGGTCCGCAAGACCTAGCCAATACCGTTTTCCGAGCTCATCGGTATGAACCTGAGCATCCGGCGCTACAAGGCAAAGACTTGGATCCTGGCCGGTTCGGGAATCTGAATCGGATCTATGCGAACCCTGCCTGAATCCATCGGAGAATCATTACTTGGGTAGACTTACGGACCTGGGGTCCGAATACATGAGAAGGAGATCGATTCCGATATGGGCTGGTCCTCACATCATTCAACAGGCTTGATTCACTACTCTCCCCAGAACAGTTATCGAGGCTACACTCTCTTAGTGACCAACAGCGGCTTTGACGCCCGGCTGATCGACATGGAAGGCCGCATCTGCCATACCTGGCATTGTGACGAGGGCATAAGCTACGGCTATCTATTGGATAACGGGAACTTGCTGCTTCGTACCGGACCTGCGGCCGAGGAGACTTCGTTCTTGAACCGCCCCGAGCGGAGCCTAGTTCCAGGCGGAGGCCGGACCGTAGCCGGGGCTGTTCTGGAACTGGACTGGGACAATAATGTCGTCTGGGAGTACCGGTATCCCTTTCTTCATCACGATTTTCAGCGCCTACCCAACGGCAACACCCTGGTGCTGGTGTGGAAGTCCATGCCAGAGGAGTTAGCCGCAAGTGTGAAAGGCGGCTACGAAGCCGGCTCGGAAAAAGGACAGATGCTTGGGGATGCGGTGATGGAGGTTACCCGAGGCGGCGAGATTGTGGACGAGTGGCGGTCCTGGGAACACCTTAGCCCGGAGGAGGACACCATCTGCTTCCTGGAAGGCCGGAAAGAGTGGACCCACCAGAACTGCCTGAACGTGACCAGTGACGGGTCTTTGCTAGTTAGTTTCCGGCAGACCGACACGGTGGGCATCGTCGACCGGTCCACCGGAGAGTTCAGCTGGAAATGGGGCCCAGGAGACATATCCCACCAGCACAACCCGACTTTTCTCGACAACGGGCACGTCCTGCTCTTCGACAACGGTCCCCATCGGCGTGGAGTGTGCCACTCCAGGATTGTTGAGATTGATCCGGTGGATAATCAGATTGCATGGGAGTATCGTGGCGACCCGCCCATATCATTCTTCAGCTATCACATCAGCGGCGCGGACCGGTTGCCCAACGGCAACACTTTGATATGCGAAGGCGCTCCGGGCCGGATATTTGAGGTCACGCCCACCAAAGACATCGTGTGGGAGTACATCAGCCCCTTCGTCGGCAAGAGCGGCGACGGCGTTGGCGGCACGGCCTCGGGGTTCGCCAACTCGGTGTTCCGCGCCCACCGCTACGGGCCGGACCATCCGGCGTTGCAGGGCAAGGACCTGGATCCGGGCCGCCACGCCAACCTGAACCGTCTCTACGCCCCCGCCTAGCGGTACAGTCGTGGCAACTCGATTGACAATGATAGGGCTTTCTGGTGGAATGGGGCCATTCGATAGACAGCCGGGATTTTCGGCTTTTGCGGTCCTCGTGTTAGACGAGATTTAACCGGCTGATAGGGAGGACGAACCATGGCAGCGAACAAAGCATACACATACGTGGGTCTGGCGGGAGAAACCGCTCCCGGACGCAACGTGAATTCCGGGCTATACCGTCTGGCGGAAGGGGAGAAAGAGTGGGAGTTGAAGGGCAACGGCCTGCCGGAAACCCCCGCCATTCGTGCCCTGGCGATCCATCCCCAGAAGCCGGAGATTGTGTACGCAGGCACACAGGATGGACCCTACCGCAGCACTGACCATGGAGAGAACTGGGAGAAGGTTAACGTACCGGACCACGGCCAGCCCGTCTGGTCCCTGCTCTACTCTCCCCGCGACTCCAACGTCATGTACGCAGGCTACGAGGGTTGTGAGATTTACCGGAGCGAAGACGGCGGCGAGAACTGGAAACCCATCCCGGTCAGCGTCCGCTTTCCGGACGTCACCATGGGTCCCGGCTCCAACCCGGCCAAGCGCATACTGATGATGGCTGGCAGCGCCGCAGACTCCGATGAATTGTACGGAGCGATCGAAGTAGGCGGTCTTATCCATACTACGGACGGCGGCGAGACCTGGGAGAACCTAAGCCACGGTCTGTACATGAACGACGACTTGGTCGATATGCACGGCGTTATGGCTAGTTCCCTGATACCGGGGACAGTCCTCAGCATCTCGCGGGCCGGGCTGTTCCGCAGCGAGGACCATGGGGACCATTGGACCCACATCGACCTGCAAGGTGGGCTCAACGAAAAGGGGCACACTTATTGTCGGGGCATCCGGGAAGTGCCGGGAGACCCCAAGACGGTTTGGGTGGCCGCCGGAGCCAACTTCCAGAGCGAGTTGGGGGCGCTGTATCGCAGCAAGGATGTCGGCGCTACCTGGGAGCATATCGAACTAGGCTTCGATGCCAGGAGCACCATGTTCGGTATCGCTTTCGACGAGCACCAACGGGGCCGCATGTACTGCGCTACCGGTGGCGGCCAGGTGTTCGGCAGCTTGGACCGTGGCGAATCCTGGAACGCATATCCGCTGCCCGCCGGGGCGACACAGGTATACTCGCTGGCTTGCGGCTAAATCCCGCCTACGGACACCGGCGAAGGTGCACTATGGAATGTCCTAGTTGTCATGCCAATAACGTAGAAGGGGCTTCGTTCTGCTCCAGTTGCGGGACTTCCCTGACGTCGGCAAGGGCTGCTGAAGCCCTTGCCGGCAGGTTGGCACGACTAGGAGCGGCCATCGTCGATGGAATCGTCTTGGTGGTTCCTGTAGCAGTGTTCGCGGTTGTCACCCCGTTGCTGGTTCACGGGCCGGGAGGTGAGACGGTCGCCAGCGTTTTCATCCTTTTATCGCTTCTTATCGTTCTAATCTTCCAGTTGGTACTGCTCACCAAGGATGGGCAGAGATTGGGCAAGAAGGCGTTGGGGATCCGTATCGTGAAGATGAACACTGGGGAGAACGGCGGTTTTGTCCNCAACGTCCTGCTACGTCTCATCGCCAATGGGNTGATTGGAATCATCCCATTCTACGGTCTGGTCGACATCCTTTTCATCTTCCGTAGCGACCGCCGATGCATCCACGCCTGATTGCCGGCACTCAGGTCGTGTACGCGTAAGCCCTATCGGGAGTGATTCTATTCCGGATTAACTACGGGTCAGCAACTCCAGGATGTGTCCGTCCAGGTCAAGAAAATAAAAACCCCTGCCACCCCGCCGGGTGTTGATCTGCATGTCGTCCAGATCTCGCGGACCGCTGCCGTAGGTGATTCCCCGGTCTTTTATCCGGCCGAAAATATCGTTGAACTCTTGGTCTCCGACGTGGAAGGCGTAGTGGTGGCTCTCGAATCCTTCCCGGTTATCGAAGTCCAACGTCAGGGTGTCGTTTGCTTTCACCGGCGCGAAGTGCCCCGCTGGGCCGCCGTAGGTAAGTCCAAAGATATCCGCGAAGAACCGGGCCGAGGCTTCTTTGTCGTGGGACGGAACGATGGTGTGGTCTAGGATGATAGACATGAAACACCTNCATGATGCTGTGATTCGAAACTAGACAGCTACGTCCTGNGGAAAAAGTCTTATCACTGNTTTGACATAAATATATTCCGGATAACCGGCGCGGTCAATTCCTGCCCCTGTGTCTTAAGGAGGACAATCGTGGAATTAGGTCTGAATGGCAGAGTTGCCCTGGTGGGTGGTGGAAGCATGGGTATCGGCAAGGCATCGGCCTTGGCCCTGGCTCGGGAAGGTGTCGACNTGGCGATCTGCGCCAGGGGTAAGGAAACCCTTGACCGGGCTGCGGAGGATATCGCCAAGGAAACAGGAAGGCAAGTACTTCCCATCGTGGCCGACTTGGGCACGGAGGTCGATGCCAAGCGTTTCGTTGATACGGCGGCAGCGCATTTTGGGCGGTTGGACATCCTGGTTAACTGCGCCGGAAGCTCCCCCGGCGGCAGCCTCCAGAACCTGGAAGAATCCGACTGGATGCAAAGCCTAAACCTGAAATTCCTTGGTTATGTACGGACCTGTAAGGTGGCCGTGCCGTATATGAAGGAACGGGGTTGGGGCCGTATCATCAACGTGATTGGGAATGACGGTATCAAGCCCTTATATTTTGAGATAACGCCCGGAGCGGCCAATGCGGCGGGAATCAACTTCACCATGGCCATCGCTGAGGAATTGGCTCCCTTCGGGATCTTGGTTAACGCCTTGAATCCCGGCCCGGTGGATACGGATCGATGGTGGGGCCTTGTCCGCACCATGTCCAAGGAAAAGGGAATAACCGAGGAAGAAGCGCAGAAACGAGCGATCGGTAGCATCCCCATCGGGCGGTTGTGCACTTCCGAGGAGGTTGCCGACATGGTAGTGTTTCTGGCATCGGAGAGGGCCAGCTTTGTAACCGGTGCGGCAATCTCCATGGANGGTGGCCAGCGCAAAGCTCTAATGGACTTATAAGGAGACTATATGGCCATCGATGCCCACGCCCACTANGTGCCGCCGTCCATCTTGGAAGCGGTGGAACAGAACCCCTCTCGCTACGGCTCCCGCTTGGATGGCCCACCGGGACCCGGCGGTTGNTTGTGCTACGACTATGGACTGAAACTCCGGCCCTTTTACCACGAGCTTCTGGACTTGGAGGACCGGTGGAAAGCGATGGCTGGCCAGGGAGTGGACCGGCAGATAGTGTCTGTGTGGGCTGACTTGTTTGGCTACGGGATGCCGGCGATGGACGGGGCCAACTGGCACCGGTTGATGAACGACCGGTTGGGCGATGCGGTTCAGCAAAACGCCGAGCGCTTATCCATGCTGACTTCGGTTCCCCTCCAAGACGCCCATCTTGCGGCTGTTGAATTAGAGTACGGAATCAAAGAGTGGGGAGCCGTGGGCGGAGTAGTAGCAGGAAGTGTCGACGGCGCGAATCTGGGCGAGTATCCTCTGGACGAGTTTTGGGCCGCAGCCGTGGAACTGGATGTACCCATCCATATGCACCCCACCCAGCCGGTGATACCGCCACGGACTCGTAACTACGGACTGAGCGTCATCGTCCAGTATCTTTACGACAGCACGGTTAGCGTTGGCACTCTGATTTTCAGCGGGGTGCTGGACCGCTTCCCCAACTTGAACATTCTTCTATCCCATGGTGGCGGCTTCGTTCCCTACCAGATCGGTCGTTTCGATCGTATCTACCGCAACATGGAGCCCGGGGAAGCCTCAGCCCAGGCTCCGTCAGCCTATCTGAATCGTTTCTGGTACGACACAATCACCCACAATTCGTTGGCTCTGAGCTTTCTGCGGGAGTTGGTGGGACAGGAGAAAATCTTGCTGGGAACGGATTATCCCTTCCCAGTGGATGACAAAGACCCGNTGGGAACCATCGGGGGCGCAGGCTTTTCCGCCGAAGAGATAGCCCAGGTCACCGCGGGCAACGCCCAACAGTTGTTCACCAAGCTACCGGCGTAGTCAGGTCACCCCTCCCCCTCAGGGAGAGGGGTCAGGGGTGAGGGCGTTCCACCGGTTGACAGAGGTCCTCTCCATTGCCATCATGCTACCTGAACCAGGAGCCGACGGCCTCGTCCCTGTTTCAGGTAGTCCTATCAGATAGAAGAAAGGAGCCACATGCGGGGATCGAGACTGCCAGCGGGCGGGGAAAACGTGCTCCAGACCATCCGTGGCAAGCGTGCCGCAGCGGAGGCTTCGGGCATCAAGTTGATTGACCTCTCCATCGGCGAGCCCAAGGGACCGGCTCTTCTCAGCGCCCGCGAGGCGGCGGCAGTTGCGGTGATGAGCGAAGACGAGGCGATGCACACCTACCAGTACAACGCTAGCCCCGGTGTGCCCAACTTCGCCCAACGGTTCGTCCAGGTCCACGTGAAGCGCGATTTTCAAGAGGGCGATGTCGATTATCTGACCATGCCCGGCATCAAGCCCATGCTCGGCCTGGTTCCGTTGGCTTGCGGTTGCGCCGATCAGAATCTATCCGTAGCCACCACGACAAGCCCCGGTTATCCCATTCCGGCGGATTGGTGCGGCTATCATCCCTACGCCACCAACTATGCCATTTCTCTGAGTCCCGGCAACGAGTTCCGCTTCACTCCGGANCAGATCGAAGAAGGCACCGGCCTGGTCATGATGAACTATCCCCATAACCCGTCGGGCCAGGTAGCCACCGAGAGTTGGCTGAGGCAGATCTGCGAGTATTGCAGCGAGAACGACATACGCCTCTTCAACGACGCAGCCTACATAATTCTCAGCCACGGTCCCGATAGTCTTTGCTTAGCCGACGTCGCCCCNGACTACCCGGACCTTTCCTGGTTGGAGGCATTCACTGCCGCCAAGCTCATCGGCAATGGAACCGGTTGGCACGTTGGAGCGATGGTGGGGTCCCCTGACTTCGTCGGCGACTTCAAGGAGGTCAAGGGCAAGACCGATACCGGGTTCGTCGCCCCCATGGCAGCGGGGGTGGTGGCTGCTTTCGAGGGAGACCGGGAATCCATTGACCTAGTTCGTGAGATGTACCGGTCCCGCTTGGGCCTGCTGGCCAAGATACTAACCGACCGTGGAATGCGCCTAGCGCTGGATCCGGCGGCCGGTTTCTTCACGCTCTGGCTGGCGCCGGACCGGGCTTTCGGTCAAAAGGTTGAAAGCGCCGAACACTTCAACTTTATGATGATTGAAGAAACAGGCATGGTCGGCGTCCACTTCCCACCCTACGTCCGTTACGCCGTGTGCGCCGATGTCGCGGCTATGAGTGACGAGATTGGCGCTGCTTTTGATAAGGCGCAGGTGGGTTACGACTAGCCTAAGCCTGCTGCGCAGAACGTGCTCCTAGATAAAAAGAGGCTCCCGAGTTAGGGAGCCTCTTTCTCTTGGTGTGCTTAGCTTGCGGGCGACTACCCCATCCTAACCTTCCCCCATAAAGGGGGAAGGGACAAATCTCCTCCCCCTTGTGGGGGAGGATTAAGGTGGGGNGTGGTGTTCGAGCGCNGATACATCCCGGNTCNGTTGATCCCTACCCCAACGGTCCNTGGAACACTTGGTCAGCGTAGGTGTCGGACATGGGCTCTAGGGTCTCCGGCCATACTCCGCCGTNGCGTCGCCGTAGCTCNTTGGGGCGGGGCGTGCCCTGCCAGCCCAGTTGCTCCATGTAGTAATACAACTGAATCATGTGGCCGTCGGGGTCCGTGGCGTAGGCGGCGAAATCGATTCCCGGATGAAGTTCCTCGGGAATCTCCTTGAACGTAACGCCGCGGTCCTTCAGGAAGGCGACGCCGTTCTTTAGTTGCTGATAGCTGCCCACCTCCACGCCGAAGGACATGCATGACGTGTGGGGACTGCAACCCAGCTCTTCCCGAAGAGCTTTGGGGAACAGGCCCAGGCTGTGGTGCTCACTACCGTTCCGCAGGAACACCACCCGGTGACCCTTATAAGTAGATTCCTCAGTAAAGACGAACCCCATTTGGTTGGCGTAGAAATCGTAGGCGTTGTCCAGGTTATTCACGAACAGGTTAACCGGACCAATCTTCGTTATCTTGAAGGGGCGGGGTAGCAGAACGCCTTCCACATTGAAAGTGGCCGGCAGGTTTTCTTCGTCTCTGGTGCCTGAATAGATATCGATGCCCTTGGCGACTGCTTCGTCGACCTCCATGGCTTCAGACATCTGGGGCAGTTCCGGCTTGTCCTGGAAGCCACGGTAATGCATCTCTCTGGGTTTGCTCCGTCCCAGCCACCCGATCTGCTCGATGCCGTAATACAGTTCGTTGACGTTTTCGTCGGGGTCCCAGACGTAGGTGTGCCAGTTGCTTCCGGGCATGTCCCGTCCCGTGCGGCGGATGGGGACTTCCCGTTCATCAAAGTACCCCACGCCGTTGACCACTTCTTCTAGAGAACCGGTCTGCCAAGTGATTTGGTTGATGGTCACGTCGCCGTCGCCGGTGTGGCCGCTATTGCGTCCCATCGTGTCCATAGCTTGTCTGGGGAACAGGACGAAAGAGTGATGGTCGCCGCCGTGGTGCATGAAATAACCGCCGGCGTCGGTAACATCCTTCAGCATTTCAGCCCGCTGGGGATTGGCTTTGAAATCGATGTGATCGGAAATCTTGAATCCCAGCAGGTCCCGGTAAAAGGTCAGAGAATCCTTGGGACTGTTCACGTTGAAGCCGAAGTGTCCCAACCGGCGAATCTTGAAGGGCCGGGGCATCATCACACCGCCCACGCTGTACTCTTTCTGCTGCGTCGTCGCCATCGTATTCTCCTTTTTATGCTGGCTGTTGCCAGCTCTATTTGAGATTGGGCTAAACCGCCGCTCCAGTCACCGGAGTGTCCATGTAGTGGGGCATTATCTCAGTGGAGAAAAGCTCCAGTGACCGCATGGTCTGCTCGTGGGTCAGGCTGCCCCATTGGAAAGACGCCACGAAGTAGTTGGCGCCGGTTGACACGTACTCTTCCATGTATCCCCGAATCGTCTCTGGAGATCCGGCGATGACTCCGAAACCCGCTCCGGCGCCACGGCCTGCGGTGTGCTGTAGACCGCCTGGATTGAGGCGGCGGCTCTGCACTTCCGCTGATTCCAACTCGCCATACAGGTCGTGCCGGGCCTCACGGTCGGGTTGATTGGAGGGGCGCATCCCGGCATTGGAGCCGGTGAATTGAGTCAGACCCCTTCTCTCAACTTCCAGCCTTCTTGGGGACCCCAGGTTCCATTTGTATAAATCCCTGGCGGGC
>PANP01000033.1 GCA_002708395.1 Dehalococcoidia bacterium | reverse complement strand
GTCCAGTCCCAGGATAGTGTAGTCAACATCGAAGAATATATTCATGGACGAATCTGGGACCTTCTTTCAACAGCAAGATTTGGGGACTGAGGATGTGATTATATCGTAACCTACGCTCCGAATACAGTGCAATCTAGCACCGGAAGTTGCTCATTGTCTATGGCGCAAACCTGCATCCGGCAAGCCCTATTCCGCCAGGGCTGCCTCCACCGCCTTGATGTTGGCCCCCACCAGCAACTTTCCATCCATGAGTACCAAGGGACGTCGCACTAATCGCGGCTCTTGCAGCATCAAAGACACCATCTCCTCTTCGGACATCTCCTTGTCGGCCAACCCCAGTTTTTTGACGCTAGGGCTGCGGCGGGCAAACATGGCGGAGATGCTATCGCTTTGGGCCAACTCCCGAATCTCCGATTCCGAGAAGGGGTCTTTGAAGTAGTCCCTTTCCTCCAAGTGAACGCCGTTCTGTAAGAGCAACTCTCTTACCTTGCGGCAAGACGATCAACGGGGCCACCAATAAAAAGAGGCGGTTTTGCTCATGGTTCCTCCATCAGTGATTAATCTAATCAAGACTCGTCGGTTATTCTACCTTGTGCTAACGGCCATCGGGATGTTCCCGGCAGTGGTTTAGCGTGAGCGCCCGTCAAGGACTAATCCGTGCGCACAACGGGCAAAGATAGTGTTAGCGCAATGCACCCATCATCACTCCGAANTAGGANTGCCGATCGCCAACAGCGCTTCAATGTCATTCCNACACCGGCCGGAGGCGGCGATGAACCCCATGTCTACGTGGTCAAGACAGTCCTGGGCTTGCAATCGAGACGGCATCCGCCCATGCGACTCCTTCCCAAGAAACTCTGAGACCCCTCGCTTCAATCGGAGGAACACGGTTTTGTGTCGCAAGACATGAAACTAGACATTATCCCCAGGGTTCCGGGCTTTCTGCTGCAAGTCGTAGAGACGATTGATGGCCTCCAAAGGTGTTAGGTTGGGTATGTCCAACGCCTTGACCTCGTCGGCCAGGGCTTGCGCCGGGTTGAATAAGGCCATCTGGAGGTCCGGAGTCCGGTCCCGGCGGCTCTTCTTGCCGATGGGACCACCGTCCCTGTTATTACTCTCCTCCAGTTCGGAGAGCACCTCCCAGGCCCGGTTGACTACGCCACTGGGTAAACCAGCTAACCGGGCGACGTGAACGCCGTAGCTCTTGTCAGCGCCCCCTGGAGCGATCCGATGCAGGAAGATGACATCGCCATCCTCTTCCGCGACTGCGACGGTGAAGTTGCGTACTCCCGGCAAAGTGCCGGCCAGTTGGGTCAACTCGTGATAATGGGTGGCGAAAAGGGTTTTGCAACCCAGTCGCGGGTCGTTGTGCAGATGCTCAATCACCGACTGGGCAATGGACATGCCGTCATAGGTGCTGGTGCCCCGTCCAATCTCGTCCAACACCACCAAGGACCGTGGAGTGGCCTGGTTCAATATAGCCGCCGTCTCCACCATCTCCACCATGAAGGTGGACTGGCCAGTGGTCAGATCGTCCTGTAGCCCCACCCGAGTGAATATCCGGTCCACCAATCCGATGACGGCCTGGGACGCAGGCACAAAGCTGCCGATCTGGGCCATCAAGGTGATGATAGCCGCCTGCCGGATGAAGGTCGACTTCCCCGCCATGTTAGGCCCTGTAAGAACGATTATCCGGGCATCATCGTTGGACAGATAGACATCGTTGGGTACGTAGTCGCCCGGTCCCAGCACACCCTCAACCACCGGATGGCGCCCATCCTTGATGTCGATGACGCCGCCCATGTCCAGGCGCGGCCGGACGTAGTCGTTGCGCATCGCCACTTCCGCTAGGCTGACAAAGACGTCCAATTGGGCGATGGCGGTGGCCAAGCGGGATATCGCCGATCCTGACTCGCTGATCTGGCCGCATATCTGACGGTAAAGCGATTTCTCGAGTTCATCAAGGCGCTCCCGGGCGTTCAGCACCAGTGACTCGTACTCTTTCAACTCCGGAACGATGTAGCGTTCGGAATTGACCAGGGTTTGGCGGCGGATATATTCCTCGGGCACTTGGGCCACGTTGGCTTTGCTTACTTCGATGTAGTAGCCGAACACCTGGTTGTAGCCGACTTTCAGGCCCCTCAACCCCGTGCGTTCACGCTCCTTCTGCTCCAATCCGGCGATAAATCCCCGAGCGTCGTGGGAGGCTCGCTTCAGTTCATCCAACTCCGGCGAAAAGCCTTGCCGAATCACGTTGCCCTCACCCACCGCGCCCGACGGCTCAGCAGCTATGGAGCTTTCGATGAGGGCGGCGGCTTCCGGGATTGGAGACAATTCCCGGCTTAACCAATCCATGGAACCCGTTTCATCCGAACCGGTTTCACCGCTGCCGGCCTCCGCATCCGATCCTACAAGAGGGGCGCAGAGTTGTTCCACCAGTCCCGGAACGGCATCCAGGCCTTCCTTCAATGCCAGCAACTCCCGGGGAGCGACCAGCCCGGCATTTATCCGGCCCAAGATTCTCTCCATATCTGGGATGTGGGAGAGAAGCGCGGTGGTATTGGACCGACGAAAGCCGTCGTCGTGGAAATATCCGACCGAGTCCAGACGGCGGTTCAAATCATCCAGTTCAAGCAACGGTTGACCCAGCCAACGGCGCAACAACCGGCCGCCCATGGGGGTTCTGGTCAGATCCAGGGTAGCCAGCAAGGACAAGTCTTTGTTTTCAGCCCGGCCAGCGGCGAATAGCTCCAAGTTGCGGCGAGTCTGGCTGTCCAGAGCCATGAACTCCGAGGTGTAGTAAACAGCCAGATTGGATAGCTGAAGCTTGCCCGACTTTTGTGTCTGCCCCAAGTAGTCTACGATGGCCCCGGCGGCCCGGACAGCCAAGGGCAGGTCCTGGCACCCGAAAGACTCCAGTGACACAACCCCAAAGTGGTCCAGCAAAGCAGAGCGGGCGGCTTCGTATTCGAAACAGACCGGGTCCAAAAGGGTAGGTTCTCCGCCGTTGCCGGCTAACGATGGGGAAAGGGAGGGCTGACCCGGGTCATCCGAGCGAGGCGAAAGCACCTCGGCCGCAGCGACGCGTTCTAGTTCAGGGGAGAGTTGGGCCAGGTTAAGTTGGGTGGCAGCGAACTCGCCGGTGGTAACGTCCACGTAGGCCAATCCGGCCGAGTCTCCATCGAGGATAACCGAAGCCAGGAAGTTGTTCGAGTTCTGGTCGAGGAGGGCCGACTCCACCACGGTGCCCGGCGTTACCACCCGAACCACCCCCCGGTCCACCAATCCCTTACTGGCGGCCGGGTCGGTGAGCTGCTCACAGATCGCTACTTTGTGACCCCGTCTTACCAGACGGGCCAGGTAGTTCTCCATCGCGTGGGCGGGAAACCCGGCCATGGGAACCCGTACGTCCTTGCCCATGCTTCGAGAGGTGAGGGTTATCTCCAGGTCCCTGGCGGCGACTCGAGCGTCCTCGTCAAACATCTCGTAGAAATCGCCCATACGAAATAGGACAATGGCGTCAGGGAAGGAATGTTTAATCTTCAGGTACTGGCGGCGTATCGGCGTCACTATCCACCCGTGCCCAGCGGTTTACTCCAGCCATTCTACCCCACCCCCGGTTCCATAGATACCGAAAAACCGCAATGATGGCAGGTTCGATCCGGGATCAAAAAACCGGGAGCTTTACGGCCCCCGGTTGTATAAGACTGAAAAAGTTGTCTCAAGCGGCCAGTTACTCTTTCCAGAACCGCTCTTCTATGAATTGCCACCCCTTGGCAGTTACCCTGTCCTTAACGTCAGAAATCATACCCGGATGACCGCAGGCGTAGACCATGGTGTCGTCTTTGGGTAGATTGTACTTTTCCAGATACTCCTCGGCTATCGCATTCGCCCGGCCCTTGGCTCCTTCCCAATTGGCGTTCTTGTCTTCATTGGGACGGCTAACCGTGGGAATGAAATGGATATGCTCCGGGTACTTGGCTGCGTACTCGGCCAGTTCCTTGTCGTAGACGAATTCGTCGTGATAGCTGGCTCCCATCAGGACGTAGAACTTGTGATCGCCAAGGCCGTCGTTGATATATTTACGAATCATGCTGACAGAGGGGGCCACGCCTGTGACGGTGGAGACCATGAAGTGATGATGCACCTTCTGATTCAAGACGAAGAGACCCTTGGCACGGGGTCGAATGGTCATCTGGTCGCCGATATTCATCCGGTGCATCCGGGGCGTGAGTTCGCCCTCGAGAACCAACTCCACGAATATCTCCAGCAATGTCTCGTGGGGAGAGGATACGATGGAATACGCCCGCTCGATGCCTTCCAGTCCNAGGGTGCAGTATTGTCCCGGCTTGAAATTAAGTGGACCTTGCTCCGGTTCAAGTTTGATTACGAACAGGTCGTCTGTGATATCCCTACGTTCCACCAGTGTCGCTTTGGGTAGATTGGGGACCGCCCTCACTCTGGGTGATTGAGCGCTTCCTCCGCTTGTCTGACTTACCATTAAGAACTCCTTTCATCGTTGCGGACAGTTAGATTACCCGCCGCCTCTACAGTGTACCCTAAGGTAGATAGCGCCGAATGCGGGGGCCAAACGGGTAGTTAAATCATTTTATTCAACACGGAACGTCTAAACCTCATTCCGGACCGGCTAGCCAGAACCATTGGCTCCGGCCTTGACTACCCTGGCAGGGCGAATATCTAATCCCGGCACTTTCGACGCCGGGTCAGGGTCTTGACTGTCCTGTAGGTCCACCGCTAACTGTCCAAACAACGAAGTGACGGAAACCACACCAGTCGGTACAGAATCAACCACCCGGGCCTGCCCCGTCAGGTTGCCTCCCTGGGTGTGTACCTCCACTTCATCTCCTTCAACGATGGCCCAAGCGGCGGCATCGGCGGAGTTCAACTCCACCAACTCCTGCCTTTGAATACGGTTTCTTTTACCTTTGATGATTTCCATATCCCGGCGATTCTGCTGCAACACCCGGCCCGGAACCAGAACCGATGGATGCTCGGAATCTTCTGGTGTCTCAGTAACCCGGAATTCGGGAGTGGCGGGGTCGGCTTTCCGTTCTTGGAAACCCTCAACGTAGAGTGTCGCCGTGCCGGGAGCGCCGGGCTCCTTACAGGGCCACTGGATGCCTCGATACTCCCTGCTGGCGTGAAGTACCTGAGTCGGCTGGGGGCTCTCCAGATTAGTTCTGAGCACCAGACGGCTTTCCTCTTCCAGGCGCTGGTAAGAGATTCCGGCATATATAGGGCTCAATCCAGCTATCTCGGCCATAACCTGATCCGGGGAATGGTGGTCGAACCCAGAGGCACCCATCCTGCGGGCCAATTCGCAAATCACCCAGCTCTCGGGACGGGAGTCGTTGTTCTTCACTTGCATCGAAGGTGTCAGCCGCTGCACCCGGCGTTCCAAGTTGGTGAATGTGCCCTCTTTCTCAGCGAAAGTAACTCTGGGCANGACTACATCAGCCAGTTCAGTCACCTGGCTCAGGAAGGTATCCTGAACTACCAGGAAGTCCAGAGTTTTCAGGGCTGCCAGGGCGTCGCCCAGCCTTCCATTGGTGAAATTAGCGCTGTCGCCAATCACCATCATTGCATTGATACGTCCGTCCGTAGCCCCTTGGATGGTTCCGGNCAGCCCAAGGCCAGGNTTGGATGGCAAGCTGATGCCCCAGGCTTCTTCGAATGGTTTACGAGCATCTTCGTCTCTGACCGAGACGTAGCCGGGGAGCCGTCCCGGTAGGCAACCTACGTCCCAAGCGCCCTGCTCGTTGGCTCCTTGCCTCATGGGATAGATGCCGGATCCGGGCTTGCCCAGATTTCCNGTCACTAGAACCAAGTCAATCAAAGCGCGAACGCAATCCCGCCTTATATCGGACGCGACATTGTCCAGAGCATAGACCACCGAGGACGACTCGGCCTGTCCGTAAAGGCGGGCAGCCTTTGCGATGTCATCAAGAGAGACCTGAGTTACCTGGACAACCTGGTCCATATCCAAGTTATGCAGGGCGTACCGGAGCGTCGACGGACTCTCACAGTTCTCTTCCATCCATTCGAGTTTTTCCAATCCCTGGTCGATCAATGACCGGAGAACTCCGCCCAGAAGGAGCAGTTCCGTGCCGGGCACCGGNCTTAGCCAGACATCGGCGTAGCGGGTCAACTCCACTTCCCGCGGGTCGATGACTANCAGATCGGTGTCACGTTTGGCAGCCTTCTTTATCGGCACGCCAACCACGTTATGTTCTTCAGTGACATTGGAGTTGAACACCAGTATGCAACCGGATTGCTCCAAGTCCCAGATAGAGTTGGTTGCTGCGGCGTAGCCTAAGGCGTTTTCCAGCGCAGAAACCAACTCGGGTTGTACGTTGGATGTCTGGTCCACGTTGTTGGTGTTCATCACTACCCGGGCGAATTTCTGGGCCAGGTAATGTTCTTCGTTGGTGCTTTGAGGAGACGTAAGCATGGCGAAATTGCCGCCAGTGTATCCGGCCAATCTGGTTGATATCAGATCCAGGGCTTCCTCCCAGGTGGCCTCCTCCAATTCCCCGTCACGGCGGATCAAGGGCCTCCGCAACCGGTCGCCGCTATTGACGTATTCCAGGCCGAATTTCCCTTTGAAACATGCCTGACCCCGGTTCGAGGGCGAGTTGAGGTCGGGAACGGCCCGGATGAATCGGCCTGCCGAGTTAATCTCCAGATTGAGTTGGCAGCCGACTGGACAATGGGGACAGATGGTGCGCTCGACCTTGACCGCTTTCTCCCACTTGTGGTCCCTTTCCACCAAGGCGCCCACCGGGCAAACGTCGATGCACGCGCCGCAAAACTCACATCCCGACTCCAGAAGAGACGTACCGAACGACGTGCCAACCAGGGCAGAGCCGCCCCGCTCCGTGAAGCAGATCGCGTCGTCACCTCGCAATTCCTCGCAAGCCCGGACGCACCGGCCACAGACNATGCACAGGTTGTAGTCCCTATCGTAGAAGGGATCGGCGACTTCCAATGGAATCTGGCGGTATTTGTACTGAAGGGGAGATTCCAGGTTCATGCCCAGGTATCGAACAGTGTCCTTGAGTTCGCACCGTTCGTTTTTGGGACAGGTCACGCACCGATCATTGACCGACACGTGGCGGAGGCAAACGTCATTCGGTCCGCATATGTCTACACGGTGGCAGGTAAGACATCCGTCTGGATGCTCGGCAAGGAGCATCTCCATCACCGACCGGCGCAGTTCCCGAACGTCGGGGGCCTCGCTGCGGACTTTCATCCCGTCGGCCACCGGTTGGACACAAGCGGCGGGGAAGCCTCGGCCCCCTTCCACGCCAACCACACACATCCGGCAGGCCGCAAAGGGCTTCATACCGGGATGGTAGCAGAGGTAAGGGATATACACTCCGGCCTCTATCGCCGCCTCCAGAATCATCTTCCCCGGCTGGGTAGTTATCTCTACTCCATCGATGGAGATAGTTATGTCATCGGCCATGGATATCGCTCCGATGGATTTTGGCCACAGAGTTACGGAGACACGGAGAACTGGAAAAGATTTCCTCGCTGACGGATTTCAATCTTCTATCTCCGTTGCTCTGTGTCTCTGTGGCAAATTTTACCGGCGGGTCAGGGCCGGCGAGAACCTGGGTTCCGCGCATACTCCCGTGGGGCACCGTCGGTCCAGGATATGAGTGTCGAACTCGTCGCCGAAGTAACGCAGGGCGGACGAAACGGGATTGAAGCCGAGTTGGCCATGCCCGCAAAGAGAGCCTGCCTGCATGTCTTGCCCCACTTTGCGCATCAGGTCCAGGTCGGCTGGAATGCCTTCCAGACGGCAGATTCTCTCCAAAACTTCTAACAGATGGCTCATCCCCATACGGCAGGGGAAGCATTTGCCGCAGGACTCGTACTGGCAGAAGGCAATCAATGCTCTGGTCAGGTCCACTACGCAGTTGTCTTCATCGGCGGCGATGACGCCACCGGAGCCCAGGATAGCGCCGGCGGTTCTCAGAATATCAAAGTCCAACACGACGTCGATGTTATCAGCGCCCAGCACTCCACCCAACGGTCCACCGGTTTGCACAAACTTCAGCGCTTTTCCGTTCGGAACACCTCCGGCGGCCTGGTACAGCACATCTTTCAGATTGACCCCCAGGGGGACTTCAATCATGCCCGTATATCTCAGATCTCCGGAAAGACAAATGATGACGGTCCCAGTGCTAGTGTCGTGGCCGATGCCAGCGAACCACTCGCCTCCCCTGGCGATAATCTCCGGTACGGAGGCCAAAGTTTTCACGTTATTGATGTTGCTAGGCTTACCGAACAGACCTACCGCAGCGGGGAAAGGTGGGCGGAATCGGGGCATCGCTCTTTTCCCCTCGATGGCCTCCATCAGGGCGCTCTCCTCTCCGGCCACATAGGAGTCGCCGGTCAGAGCCACTTCCAGATGGAAACTGAAATCGGACCCGAGGATGTNCTCGCCCAAGAAACCCATTTCCTCGGCTTGGACGATGGCGGCGCGAGCCCGGTCGATGGGTCCATCATGTCCATGCCGAACGAAGATATAGGCATAGCTGGTGTTTGTGGCGAACCCCGCCAGGATTATCCCTTCGACCAACGTCTGAGGGTCGCTTTCGAGAATCGCCTTGTCGTTGAAGGCTCCCGGGTCTCCTTCTTCGCAGTTACAGAGTATGTATTTCTGCGGTGCACTAGACCCGGCAAGGAAGCCCCACTTCACCCCAGTCGGGAAAGCCGCGCCGCCCCTGCCACGTAGACCCGAGGTTTTCACCTCTTCCAGAACCTCTTCCTGAGTCATCTCCGTCAAGGCCCGGTTCAAGGCCTGGTAACCACCGTTGGCGATGTACTGATGGATGTCTCCGGGGTCAATGGTCCCGGCGTTTCGCAGCACCACTCGGTGCTCCATTACTCGCATAGGGTGTTGGTTCAGGTCGGGTATACCGGTGAGCGCAGGGTCTGCGTCACCATCAGAGCCATCAGCCGCCAGGTAACCCAACGCAAGGTGGGCCACCGGCTTTCCCCCGGCAACATGGTTCGCCACAATNTCCGCGGCGGTCTCTGGAGTTACGTTCCCGTAAAAGACTCTTGCCCCACCGGGAGTCTGGACGTCCACCAAAGGTTCGGCGAAACAAAGGCCCAAGCATCCGACCCGGCTCACTTGGGCGGAAGCCCCGTTCTGCTCCAGAGAAGTTTCGATGGCTGCGATAACGTCGTCGCATCCGGCGGCTTGACCGCACAGGGCCGTGCCAATTCTGATCCACGGCTGGCCACCAACAGTCAGTTCTTCCCAACGCCGCTGGCTTTCTTCAGCGATCTGTTCGAAATTAGGCATTCTGTTCTGACAACAATGTGGCGATTCTTACCTTGGCGGAATCCGGAGTAATACGCCCAATCAAACGATGGTCGACGGCCATGACCGGGGCTTGGGCGCAAGCTCCCAGGCAAGTATTGAAATGCAGGGTCAAACGTCCGTCGGAAGTATCCCCTTCTGCCTCAAGCCCACTGGCTTCCAGCGCCGCCTCGATCACCGGCATGGCGCCGACAAGATGGCAAGAAGCACCCCAGCATACTTCAACCTTATGTAGACAGGGCGGTTCGAAACGGAAGTTGGGATAGAAAGACGCCACGGCCCAAACATCGTTGATAGTCGAACCGTTGAATGCAGCGATCTCTTCGATGGCTTCCTTGGGAAGGAAACCGAGTTCATCCTGAACGGCTAAAAGGGTGGAAAGTACGGTAACAGTTGGCTGGGACTGGCGGTGTATCGCATCGACTATCCGCGGTTTCAGCCCATCCATTTACGGGGCTCCCAAGCAAAGGTTAATCGGGGAGTTTGAACCAAATTTCGGACTTCGTGAATTTGGTAACAAACCGGATTCATGGTACCACACGCCCAGTTGGCCTTCAATGCAAACGTATTTGATTTGAATGAAAAAGGGGCGGCANNNNTGCCGCCCCTTTGGACGCCTGATTGTACCCCACGATCGGGGTTAGGGAGTTAGACCGCCTGCCTGGCGGTGCTGCCCACCAATATACGCTCGATCTCAGGAGCAATCTCGGCGGCCCGAGCTTTGCATTCCTCGTCGGTCAGGCTGGACAGCGGGTGCTGGGCGACCACGAACTCATAGTCGGGAACNCCCATCATGCGAGTCATAGCCTTAGCGGTGGGTAGGAAAACGTGGGTGATGATGGACGCAGTGGGAATCCCCAAGCGCTCCATCTCGATGCCGTCGTGCACACTGCACGAACTGCAGGACCCTCAATCACCTATCCCGGTGATTAATACGTCCACCTTGTCCAGAAGCTGTTGGACGACTTCCGGTTTGGTGGGCAATGAGGCCGAATGCTTGCTCAGCATTATCACCTCTTTAAGGTCGTACTTCTCTTTGAGAATCTCAGCCACTTCTTGAAGAACTTTGTCCGAGTTGGCTTTGTGGTTCTCCAGCAATCCCAGAGTCTTGCCGCTGAGTTCACTGGGCCGGTCGTTNAGGTGGAACTCGCCAGAGGAAAGGTCGGTCCCCCGGGGATTCACCAAACGCATATCCCTAACCGTTACAGTCTCCGCCATAGTCCCTCCTTATGTAATGCCGATGTTGGACGAGTCCATCAATGTAGGTTGTAGATAATCTTACACAAAGGCCCGGATTATGCAAGGTAGCAGGTTTTACAGTTAGCTCACTTGCTCGTAAGAAAATTGGGGAATGTCAGTACGGTCTTTGGCTTGCTCGATAGTCAAAGCGCAGATGTTGCCGCTACGGTCCAGATCCAGGATGGTGTTTTCATCCAGATCCCGGGTCTCTGCGACGTCCGCAGGTTTGAATTCTATGTGCAGCGTATCTGTTTCTTGGAAATAAACTAATTTCAAATCTGGTTCGCATCGCTGATTTCTACGAGTGACTCGCCCTGTTCCAGAAGTTCTAAAGCCGAAGGTAATGCGCATTGTAGTATTTCTATTAGACGGGCATTCGAGGTGTTACCGCAAGTTATCCATATCACACTAGGAGGACTGCCAAGCCGTTCTAGCAACTCCCGGAAGTCTCGATCTTTGGTCACCACCACTACGCCGGATTCCCATGCGGCATCGAAAATCTCCCGGTCTTTCGAACTGCGCAGCCCCAGCTCCTCGATGTCCTCGCTTCAATCCCCAAATATTCATTTATCCAAAGTGCAAGACTAGGTGACAATTGGGCGTCGACCCAGATGATTACTCAGTCACCACGGGGTGGTCAAGACGCTGACTAGCGAAGCGGATACAAGCACGAACGTCGTCGAGCTCCACATAGGGTAGCTCTGAAATCACTTGCTCGGGCGTGAGACCAACAGCGAGGAGATCCAAGACATCCGTCACGCGGACACGCATACCGNGGATGCAAGGACGTCCCCCACATTGCTCAAGGNCAACGGTGATTCGTTTCGCTAAGTTTGCCACGATGTACCTCGCACATCGATTTTACCNCTATGCATCATCAACCGGCTTCTNGCACTCGNCTGTAGCTGGATCGCGTTGCGCCGCAAAATCGCGGCAGTCAGTTGCCAGGGTGGTCCAACCCTCGATATGCCTTAGAATTCCTCTGAAAGCGCCTACCCGCCCACCATCTCAATCTTCCTGGTCCGTATCCTGTAGCCAGTAGTGTCAATAATCGCGCTGTTGCGGCCGCCGGTGCCGCCGCCCATGACTATCCATATGTCGTCGGCTTCCCTGGCGCAGCGGCGTACCAATTGGTCGTCTCCCGGTTTCTCCGGTCCCTGGGCAACACCCAAGCGAATCAACTCGCTGAGGGGGCGGCTGGCGTTCTCCATCAGGTAGTCCTGCATGCCCCGTCGGGTCCAACCGTCCTCTTTAAGAGTGATGGCATGCTCGGGACCGATGACTAGGACCCACTGGGCCGGGAAGCGCCAAGCCAGACAGGCCGATCTCAGGGTGTCGGCAATCGATGCCAGGATGGACTCCCCGGTGTGACCGTAGGCGTTATTGACGGTTATGGGGTTGTAGGCCACCGCCACTGTTACGCAACTGTCTTCCGCTTGGAAGCCCCGGCTCACGTGGAGGCCGCCCCATGGGGAATCCTCTTCCTTCTCGGCGATGCACAGGGTGTACTTGGAGGGGTTCCCCAGAGTACCCCGGTCCAGCACTCCGGGCCGGGCGTCGAAACCGTTCATGAAGCAGAGGCGGATGGACCGGCCCAGGCAGGCGTTAGCCCGGAANCCAGGACCGAACAGGCCGTCTTTGGAATTCATACNGATCTGGTCCCGGATAGGGCCGTTGACTATCATCAAGATAGCAGGGGAGCTGGTGGAAGCGGAGGCCATGTGAACGAAGTTCTTCTCTTCCTCCAGGGTCCGCAGCGTTGAGATTAACACCGGGAAGTATTCGGGAAGGCATCCGGCCATCACTGCGTTGGCGGCGGCGTTTTCCGAAGTGAGCACCCGGTTGCGCATCTCCAGGGAAAGCAGTTCTTCTTCCCCGGTCATGCCCACGTATTCGAGCATCTCTCGGACTTTGTACTCNACGGGAGGCACGACCGGCAAGCCGTCGCTCCAACCCATCCGGTAGCATTCCTCGATAGCTTCAATCGTGTCGCTGGGTTCGACTCGGCCGGATCTTTCCATACCTGAGACCATAGGTATCCTCCAAATTAAGCTATCAGCACTCAGGCGTCAGCTATCAGCTTACGCCTCTGGCAATCTGAGTTGAACCCCAGCCTTCTCTTCCTGAAGCCGGGCAACCGCATCGGAGTCTTCCGGGCCCCAGCCTCGAAGCATGGCTTCGACGTGGCGTTGGTCGACCATGTTGGACAGTTCCATNGGTATCCCGTACTCCCGGCCCAAATCAGTCGCTAACCGCACGTCCTTGGCGGCTAGAGCNGTGGCAAAGCCCGGCTCGAAGTTTCCCTTGAACAGGAACCGGGGGAACTTCTCAGTAAGACGTTTGCTGCCGCCGGAACTGTTGGCGATGGCGTCGGCCAGTACTGCCAGATCCACCCCGGCTTTTACTCCCAACGTCAGGGCTTCCGACATCAAACAACCGATGCCCATGCTGAGCAGGTTGTTGCAAATCTTGCAGACCGATCCGTTGCCGATGGGGCCGCAAAAAATAACGTGGGAGCCGATGGCATCCAGGGTCGGCTTAACTTTGTTGAAGACATCCTCGTCGCCGCCGACCATCACCGCCAGGGTCGCCGCTGCCGCTCCGTATACTCCGCCGCTAACCGGTGCGTCCAACATAGTAACGCCCCGGTCCGCGCACACTTGGTGCAAGCGGCGAATCACTGTAGGCGAATTGGTGGAAAGGTCTACGTATATAGATCCTTCAGTTGCGCCTTCCAGTATTCCGTTTTCCCCCTGGACCACTGCCTCCACGTCCCTTGGGACGGGGAGTGAAGTAAGTACCACTTCGTTGCCCGGTACCGCTTCCTTTGGACTGTCGGCCCACTCCGCGCCCATCTCCAGAAGGTTGATTGCCGCCTCGCGCCGGAGGTCGTGGACTGTTAGCTGGTGGCCTGCCTTGATTAGGTTGGCGGCCATTGGGTTGCCCATGTTGCCGGTCCCGATGAACCCTAGCTTCATCGCTCGTACTCCTAGGTGTTTGGTTGATTCCGGCCCCTGGGACCGGTACCTGGGTTGGCGCCGGTGCTTCCGGCGTTGGCTGAACGTTAGCTGCAGCTGATTGTAAGCCGAACCGGTATCCGGAGTTCTGGTCGAAGGTTTCCTTGGCGACACGGAAGGCATTGACCGCCGCTGGCATTCCGCCATAGAACACCATCTGGGATAGAATCTCCGAGATTTGTTCCCGGGTCACGCCGACGTGCAGCGCCCCTTGGATATGCCGGGCCAACAGTTCGGGGCTATTGCCCAGAACTGTCAACGCCGCGATGGTGCAAAGACTGCGGGTCTGTAGGTTCACTGCGGGGCGGTTATAAATCTCCCCGTAGATGGTTTCGTCAACAAGTTGCATGACTTCGGGGGCCAACTCGGCCATCGCCGGGGGCGGACCGGGATTGCCGTATCGACCGTAGTAGCGCAGTCGGAAATCCGCCGCCGCTCGGCGCAGGTCTTTGGGGCCTCTCTCGGTAGTCAAGACTCTATTCTCACAAACACAGTTTCCGGCTCAAAAATTATAACACCGTGCGGATTTGGGGGCTATCACGGGTGTCTCGTCTAAGTCCGTAGGGGCAGGTTTGAAACCTGCCCCTACATCGGTATTGGCATCGCCGGTGGGGGGGAACGGGTAGGGGCGCACGGCCGTGCGCCCCTACGTTCGATACAAACCATACAACCGGGGTTAGATGACCTGCCAGAAGCGGCGGCCCTCCAATCGGACGACCTTGCCGATATGGTCTTCCAAAGAAAAGTGACCAGCGGCAACCACATAGCTTTCCTTTTCCGCCATATCCAGAATCTTTTCCCGGCTCTGACGGCTTGCAGGCTTATCTATGTCCACACCGGCGCACCAATCAGCCTCTTGGATCTGCGCCTTGTTGTGCAGAACGTCCCCGACAATCATGGCCTTCTCTCCCTGAGAAGAAATCAGGATGGCCTGGTGACCGGGGGTGTGACCCGGAGTGGGCAACGTCGAAACTTCGTCGGTTATGTTGTACTCACCCTCAATGAGATCCATCTTGCGCAGACGCCGCAAAGGCATCACTTGACGGGATACCTGGGGCGCTGAATCAATAGTCTCTGTGGCGGTGAAGTGGTCCCAGTCTAATTTGGGTACAAGATACCTGGCGCGGCGGAAATATGGGGCGGGCATGCCACCCGAATACCTCAAGTTCCAGCCCACGTGGTCGCCGTGGAGGTGAGTGTGCACAACGATGTTCACTTCGTCAGAAGGTCCAACGTTGGTGTTATTCATACGATCTGCTGGTATCAGGACATCCCTTAGCCGATCGAACATCTGCCCTTCCACCCCACCCAGATGCTCATGGGGTCCGGGTCCCATGCCCGTGTCCACCAGGATAGTCTGACCCTGGGAGCGCACAACCCAAACTCCATAGTAGAGTTGTAGCTTGCCGTTCTCCAGTGCGTCTTGATGCGAAGACCAGTCGGCCTCGGTAGTCTCAGGGAACATTACCGACGGGTCTCTGGGCGGCGGGATCATGTCGAGCACCGCCATGATTTCCACATTGCCTACTTTGATACTGTCCGCCATCGTCCACTCCTTAATAAAGTTTTCTCAATAAACCTAGCGATTGCCCGCCGCTGCAATCTAAGCGGCTTTCTTTTCGTCCAGTGATTCACCGGCAATAACGCTCCGGTAATTCTAGCTTTAGTATTGAATCAAAGACTTAACGTTGTAGCCTTCCAACCCCTTGCGTCCATTCAAGTCCAACAATTCTATTACGACCCCGGTACCAACTATAATCCCGCCGGAAATCTCGACCAGACGGGCGGCGGCGGCTAAAGTGCCACCGGTGGCCAGAAGATCGTCCAACAGCAACACTCTGTCGTTCTTACTGATGCCGTCGACATGAATCTCCATGGTATTGGTGCCGTATTCAAGCGCATATTCGGTGGCGTGAGTTGCGGCGGGCAGCTTGCCCGGTTTGCGTACCGGAATTATCGGTTTTTTCAACCGGTCGGCCAAAGGCGCTCCGAATAGAAAACCACGGGATTCCACAGCCACGATAGCGTCGAAATCCACATCCTTGAAAAGTCCCTCAAGGCTGTCTATCGCAAGGCCGAAAGCCTGAGGATTCGCCAGCATCGGGGTTATGTCCTTGAACAAAATCCCCGGTTCTGGAAAGTCGGGCACGTCTCTGATGTAGTCCTTAAGTTCCAAGACCTTGGCGCCCCCATGTCAACGTTATGCGGTCGAGACCATTTCCGGCACGCCCCAAAGCGTTCCGATAAGAGGCCGTTCGTGCCCCGGTGCAGTGTAGAATAAGCGCCCAATCACGTCAAGTTGACGAATAAGCGTTCACGACTACGGTTATGGATTCCCCTGCCGGGCCAGCCAAGCGTCGTTAGCCTCAGAAAAAGCACGCATGGCGTGTTCCATGTCGTAGGGCTGCTCCACCAAGGTTTCGGGGTCCCACTCGCTACGAGGCTCCGCAAAAAAGTCTCCACCATAGACATGAATCGCGCCAGTGAGAACGTTTCTCGGATTATGAACCGCATGGATGGCTTCTGGTCCCAGTCCAACCGAATCTTTGATATCCAGCGCCTTGAAACCAGCCTGGTCCAATCCTTGAGGACTGCGCCGGAAGAAAGTATTGTCTTCCTGCCCACCGTAAATACCTATCACAGCCCAGATTCGGTGGTCGTGGGGAAAGATAGTCATTCCGGGAGGCCAGATAACGTTGATGACAGTCAGATCGTCGGAGCGATGCAAGGTGGTTATCCCGCCGGCAGTAGGAGTCCCCAACGCCGATTCCACGTCGCCGGGATTTGACATCGTCATCTCCATCAGCTCTTTGGCTGCCAACTGGGGAGCATGCTCCTTCAAGGCAGCCTGACATGACGCGATAAACTCATTGAGATCGAACATTTTCGCCTCCCTATCACTGTTAAGGCTCTGCCCGGCCGGACGCCGAACGCAACTTACCTTTTGATATTATAGCCATATGGCGGTGAGCGTCCAAGCAAACCCCATGGAATCCTCCCTACCAAGACCGGCATGACGGCATTGACAATCGACCACTTGATGCGGCGGGTACCGCAGGATAGACTTGGTGCCAAATACTAAGGATTCTAACTGGGCAAATAGACAGGAGGTTGAACTGCCATGACCGACGTAAAGACCATCCTGGTGGGAACAGTTGGACAGGGAATAATGCGCAGCGCCGACGGCGGCGAGAATTGGGGCCGGATCGGCATCGGAGCGGGACTCCACTCCGATGCGATGGTTAGGACACTTTTGAATACCCCCACCTCTCCGGAGATTATATTTGCCGGTACAGACAAGGGGCTTGTCCGCAGCGACGATGCCGGCAAGACCTGGCATCAGGTCGATTCGCCTATGAATGACTACACCGTTTGGGCGCTGGCCGCGGACCCCGGCGACCCGAATCTGATATTCGCTGGTACCGGCACACCGACCCCGGCCGCCCTCTTCCGGTCCTCCGACGCAGGCAAAACCTGGGAGAAGAGTTCCATGGAAGCAGCCGCGGAGTGCCCCAACGTCGGCGTGCCCCGTGTGACCGGCATCGCCGTAGACCCAATGACCCATAACGACGTTTGGGTGGGCCTGGAAGTAGATGGACTAAGGCATAGTTCCGACGGCGGGGACACCTGGGAGACCATCAACGGCGCGATTCCCAATCCCGACGTGCACAACGTTGCCGTAGCCGGTGGGCCACCCAAGACCGTCGTCGTGGTCGTAAACAACGACGTTTACACCAGCACCGACAACGGAGGGAATTGGGACCGATTAGGTATCAAGGAAGTCTTCCCTTATACCTACCCTCGCGGAATCCTGGTGCAACCGGGCAATTCCAACAACATCTTTGTCACGATCGGCGATTCCACCCCGGGCCGGGTTGGAACCGTCATGCGTTCCCAAGACACGGGAAAAACCTGGGAGAGCCTGCCGCTGCCGGTGGAACCCAACTCCGCCATGTGGGTGGTCAACGCCCAAGCCGCCGAGCCTCAAGTGATGTTTGCTGGCAGCCGTTATGGCTACATGTACCGCAGCGAAGACAGCGGCGATTCCTGGACCAAACTCTGGCGTGAGTTCAGCGAAATCTCCAGCGTCCTCTGGGTTCCAGAATAACCCCCAGCCAGCGAAACCAGAATCACAGAGAACTACTGCGCCCTAACAAAAAGCCCCCCTTGCGTAAAGGGGATTTGGGGGATTTTCGCTCTTCGCCAAGATTTAGGTTATCGAGGGGAGAGAAA
>PANP01000032.1 GCA_002708395.1 Dehalococcoidia bacterium | reverse complement strand
CTTGAGCAATACTGCGAATCAGGGCTGCGGCGTCGTTCTCAATCTTACTGGCCAGGGTTTCCTCCAGGTCCCCGCCGGTGGACGAGACAGGGGTCGCAGCGCCGATGTTTGTCCCAGGGGCCATCACGGCGAAGTTAGCGGCGGCAGTTATAAAGGTACCAGCCGACCCGGCCCTAGCGCCCTGTGGAGAAACGTAGACCGCCACCGGCACCGGAGAATCCAGCAGCAATTGGACTATATCCCGGGTGGAAGAAAGCAGACCGCCCGGCGTGTCTAACTCAATCACCACCATGACGCTACGGTCTTCCACTGCTTGATCTAGGGCTCTGGAGATATACCGGTGCTTAACCGGGTTAATGATGCCGTTGACGTCCAGAAGCAGGATGTGGGGAGCTTGAGCCTGCGCCAACAACGGCCCGAACAAGCCCATCAGCATCATGGCTGCGAAGACAGCCAGGAAGATGCGCCTTCTGAACATCGAAAGCGGATTGTTCGGTCTGTTCAGATACAACAGCATCATAAATCTCGATACAGTGTATTATTCATCGCCCGAAAACATAATCAAGCAATGGGAACAGGATGTCAATAAAAGACCGGCAACGGTGCGGGGGCCGTATCGAAAATGGCCGAAAACCTAGTGGGGGGAGGAAAAGGGGAACCGAAAGCCGGTTAGTCGCGATAGGCTGAGGAAACTTCAGGTTGGGCTGAGCCATTTTCGGGGTGGTGAGCGAAGCGGGCCAGGAGCGGGTTTATCATGCGCAGTGCGCCTCCCAGTCCCGGATTGCCCATAATCTGTCCAATCATCTTGCTATGCCAGTCGAAAGTTCCTTCCGAGGCGTCGACCAACTCGCTATTGAAGCCATTGGCGCCGGCTCGCTTCACCAGCGAACCAATCTGCTGATCAGACAGGAATTCGTATAGACGGCGGGCTGAATAGCCCACCTCCATCTCGTCGGCCAAAAGCTCCCGCCAGCGGGACTGATACCGGCTGAGATTCCCCGACGAAAGGTCATCATCGGCCAACGCCTCGGACAATACTTGGGAGGCAGCTTCGCTGGCCAGCAAGGAATAGTAGATCCCGCCTCCGGTGGTTGGCTTAACTTGACCCGCCGCATCCCCGACAACCAACATCCGGTCTTGATAGGTATGCTTCAACGACCTTAGAGGAATGCCCCACTTGGCGGTCTCATCAACTACCTCATTAATCTTCCCGTCTTGGCGGAGTTGCTGTATGAACCCGGTCAGCCGCGTTTGGGCCTTCTTCCGGGATAGCAAACCCACCAAGGCCCGGCCCGGAGATGTGGGAACCAACCAAGAGAAGAAACCCGGCGCCACGTGTCCTCCTAGATGGACTTCAACATCATCTTTTCCATCTGTGGAAACCACCGCTTGAACGCCGGTAACGTAGTCGCTCACCGTTCCCAGTCCGGCTTTTTTGACCAAGGGAGATCCGAATCCAGTGGCTAGGACCACGGCTCGGGCTTGGTGACTTCCCTCACCGGTAATCACCGTGACACCATGTTCTTGAGAGATAATCTTTTCGACCCGCTGCCCCAAGAGGTAAGTTGCCCCGGCTTCCCTAGCTCTCTGAGCGAAGGACGCCACGTAAGCGACCCGGTCGACGACGCAGGCCTGGGGCTTTGCTGTTTCAAAGAAGAGTGTCCCGGCCCCGGGGGCTACCAAACGGGCGGAGTTGGGTTCGCGGTAGATGAACGAGGGGTCTATCGGGAATCGGTTGGCGCATTCCCGGCCGATAAGACCGGTGCACAGCTTGTCGCCAATCTCGTACCGAGAGTCGATCACGGTTACGGAGTAGCCTTCATTTGCCAGCCCCAAGGCGGTGTTATTGCCCGCCGGTCCGGCTCCCACCACAATTACATCATCCAAGTCGGCTAGCCCTCTGATTTATTCCCCTTCCGTGCACCTGAAGCAGCCCGATTATACTATTCCTGTTCAGGGTTATCCAGGCTAACTTCCATATAAGAGCTCAGCTGATATCCGCCTGACGATTCATCCTCAGCCGGTGCTAGTCAGACCCCCTTTGATTCTTGACATTCACGCCTGTGGGTGTATAATCCCATTGTTAAAATTGGTCTGACCACTTAATCAGGAGTGCATGACAGATCAAGCGGCCAAAGGGCGCAGATTATACGAAGATATCGTACAGGAATTCAGCTCTCTGATAAGGCAGGGAGTGCTGAAACCCGGTGAGCGCCTACCGTCCGAGCGGGTGTTGGCGGATCAGCTTCAGGTAAGCCGCAGTTCGGTACGCGAAGCCCTCCGGTCACTGGAACTTCAAGGCCTGGTCATCAGCAAGCGAGGTTCCGGAACATTCATTAACACGGATAACCTGGAGTCAATGGTGGCGCTGCTTGCATCGACCCTTACGTCGGGAGCGGACACCCTCAAACACATATTTGAGATGCGTCACATGTTAGAGCCACAGATCGCTGCGTTGGCGGCCCAGCGGGCCAACAAGCAAGAAGTGGCAGAACTCGAGAGTATCTTGGAGGAGCAGGTCAAGGAGATTGCCGATGGAGGCACCGGGGTCGACTCGGACACTGCGTTTCACTTCGCCATGGCCTCTGCCACACACAACTCGGCCCTGGTTAAAGTAGTCAGCGCAGTGGAGGATATACTACGCCGTTCCCGTAACCAGTCGCTCCAAGAGCCGGGACGCCCTCAGCGCTCATTAGCTTCCCATCGGGAGATTCTGGGCATGATTCACAGCGGAGACGCCGCCGGGGCGCGCCGGGCGATGGAATACCACCTCACGACGGTGGAACCGGAGAACCTGACGAGCGATGAGCCAACAAATAAAGAGCCATCAGCGATCAACTCTCAGGAGGCCNATAGCGCCAATCTCCCTGAAATACCTCGCTCAGATGTGTTACGGGGAAAGACGAAAGTTGCTGACCGCTGAAAGCTAATAGCTGACAGCACGAAACCAGAAGTAAACAAAACACACTAATATGGAGGAACAGTCATGAGCACAGTTGCCGTGGAGGTGATTTACCGCGGTATATTCCAAAGAACCCTGGCCCGCAACATCGTGCGGTCCATCGTGTTCGCCGCGCGGAAGGAGGGCAAGATCGGTACCGCATTTGGCCGGTACGGAGACTCTCCGGAGCGCAACGGAATCCCGGCCAAACAGTTCGCAGTGGTGGCCGACAATGCCGAGGAACTGGAGGAAACTCTAGCCCGTTACGAACCCACTGAGGTTGACGTAACCATCAACGTAGACGACACCATGTGCAAAGGCATCGAGTCCTGGGCCTGGTACGGTCTACAACCCATCAACCAGCTAACCAAAGCCAACGGGACGTTGATTGTAACCTCCCGCCAGGATGCCGATTCTCTGATTGAAGACATCCACCAGAAGGACACCGCCTTTGGCTTGTCTATCAGCAAGAGCACGGTGAGCTTCTCCGGCCTGTGGGTGTACAAAGACGACCACACCGACGCCCGGATCCTCGGCACCCTCTGCAACGTCTGCCCCCAGCTATTCAGTTTTGACTCAATGGCTCAGGCCATGGCAGAGCAGGGGAACGACGAGACGAAGGTTGCCTCTGCCCGCAGGGCCTATGACGGCGCGACCACCCGGCAGGTGGAACCGGGCGAGGGCAGTTCCGAAGTCCCCTTCACTTTCGACCTCCTAGGCTGGCAGGCCATGGAAGAAGGTCTGGTCATCCGGGCCCAAGGTAAGGGTGGCGGCTTCCGCGGCGGCGATGAGGGCTTCCAGCCGGACCGGAACGAAGTGTTCAAGAAATTCAGCACCCGCTCCATGCGGCCGGTGATTAACTTCGAGACCTGCATCAAGTGCACACTCTGCTGGCTGCAGTGTCCCGACACCTGTTTCGACGTTACGCCCGACGGGCTGTACGACGCCAACATGGAATCCTGTTGCGGCTGCGGCGTATGCGAAGCAGTCTGCCCGGTTCCCGACTGCGTAACCATGGTCAGCGAGGCCGACTTCAACGACAACAGCAGCCAATATGAAGCCTGGCAGGAGGACAAGCCTGCCTACCAGACATGGATGACCGCCTTGGTGGATAAGCAGAAAGCGGAATCTCGCACCCACGGCTTCCATCACATCGGTGGGTACGCCGAAGACATTGCCGCGTCGGAGGATGCGTAATGACTAGTACAGCAATCGAACTTTTCCAAACCGAAACAGAAGAGCTCATCAGCGGCAGTGAGGCTATCGCTTTGGCCTGCGCTCTGGCCGATGTGGACGTGATTACCGCGTATCCCATCCGGCCCTATGACACCGTCATGCAGTTCGTCTCCCGGCTCAAGGCCGACGGCTCTTTCGACTTCGACTTTATCGTCGCCGAGAGCGAGCACTCCCAATTCGAGATTGTGAAGCACGCTTCCTCAGTTGGAGCTAGGACCTTCACCGGCTCCAGCGGAGTGGGCTGGTTCTACGCCTTCGAAGCCATCACGGTAACCGCCGGTCTGCGGCTGCCCGTGGTAGCCATGGTGGGCAACCGGGCGTTGGACGATCCAGGCGCCTTCGGCGTGGAACACAACGACGCTTTGGCCGTTCGGGATTTGGGCTGGATGCTCTATTGGGTCGCCACGGCTCAGGAAGCATTGGACACAGCGCTGCTGGCCTGGCGAGTGGCGGAAGACCCCGACGTCTTCCTTCCCATGGCCCTGAGCTGCGACGGGTCCTTCCTGACCCACTCCCAAGCCATCGTCAACGTACCCACCAGAGAGCAGGTCGACAAATTCCTGCCGCCCTACGACCGGGGCAAGCTCCAGCTTCACCCGGACAACCCCATAACCATCGCCCCTCAGGTTAATGAGGACTGGCTAATGGAGATGCGCCGGCAGTCCGACGAAGCCATGCACCGGTCCGTTGCGAAAATCAAACAAGCCTACGAAGAATTCAAAGAAATCTTCGGCCGGGGAGATCCCAGTCCCTTCGTTGAAGAGTACATGACAGAAGACGCTGAGATAATCATCGTCGGTATGGGAACCCTGGCATTGCCCGTCCGTGTCGCCGTTCGGCGGTACCAGGAACAGGGTAGGAAGGTCGGTTTCTTGAGAGTCAAATTCTTCCGTCCTTTCCCCACCGAGGAACTTCAGGAGATTCTGACCAAGTGCAAAGCCGTCTGCGTCGTCGACCGAGACTACTCCTACGGCGCTCCGTCCTTCGGCGGGGTGTTATTCACTGAACTCCGTTCAGCCCTTTATCCCATGGAGAAGCGTCCCCATATGCTAAACTTCATCGCAGGACTGGGCGGACGTGAAGTCCACGTCAATGACGTGAACGAAATGGTCGACATCACCCAAAAGGCCATCGACACCGGCAAGATTGAGAAAGAAACCACCTGGATAGGAGTGAGGGATTAACGATATGACTAGCGTACAAGACCTTCCCCAGATTCAAGGGGTTAAAAATATACCCTTGGCCGAGGGTTACACCTCAGGCCACCGCACCTGCCAAGGCTGCGAGTCCGCCTTGGTCATGCGGCTGATGATTAAAGCCGCAGGCCAGCGTACCATCGTGGTAGGCAGCACCGGCTGCATGTACGTGGCCAACACCACCTACTACAGCACTCCTTGGGTTGTGCCGTGGATGCATACCCAGTTGGGATCCGCCGGCTCTGCCGCCACCGGCACCGCCGCAGCCCTATCGTCCATGATGCGCAAGGGCAAGATGACCAAAGAGCCCATCAACGTCATCGCTTTCTGCGGAGACGGCGGCGGCGCCGACATGGGCCTGGCCGCTATCTCGGCGGCGTTGCAGCATGACGAATACAACCTGCTGATTCTGATGTACGACAACGAGTCCTACGCCAACACCGACATCCAGGCATCGGGCAGCACACCCTACGGCGCCAACACCACCTTCAGCCCGGTNGGAAAAGAGATCCGCAACATGAACAAGCGGTGGAAGAAGAACACGGCGCCCATGCTGGCCGTCGGACACCCCAACGTCCGCTACGTGGCATCCGCCGACGGCTCCTACGGGTTGGACTTCAACAACAAGATCCGCCGGGCGCTAACCATCGGCGGACCCACCTTCATCCACAGCATCGACCCTTGCCCCAAGGGCTGGGACTACGACCCCAAGTTCTCCCATGAACTGGGAATGCTGATAGTCGAGACCGGACTGTGGGTGCAGTACGAAATCATCGACGGCGAGTTGACTCTCAACGGACCTTCCCGCGCCATCGCCCGTGGCGTCCGGAAACGTAAGCCGGTAGAGGACTACCTGCTGCGCCAGGGCCGCTTCGCCCACTTCACCCCGGAAGACATCAAATTCTTCCAGGACAAGGTGGACGAAAGCTGGGAAAAGTGGTGGCTCCCCGGAGTGATCCCGGTTTCCATGAAAGAAGACTAGGGATTAAGCATCCTCAAGGCGATCCAGTAGGGGCGGGGTTAAAACCCGCCCCTACTTTTTTGTGAATCTCGGAACTCGTCGGAACTTGAACATCGAGCAAATTAGCGGTTCGTTCAACCACTACAGCCGCAACCCGCTCCGGCCAGAACAACCGTCAGTAGCCCCGTCAATCTCCCGCAGGTAATCCAGATAAAATCTATTCGCTATCAATAGCTTGCCACCACCGAGCCCACCCGCTAGAGTAGGGTTGGTTTCGCCCAATTACACCCGCATCAGCCACTTTCCAACCGCTGATAGCTTATGGCCGATGCCTAGACAGCAACCTACAGGAGGCAACCATGAGTATGGACCCCATCAATCTTTACGACTACGAAGACCGAGCTAAACTCACCCTGTCCCACAACGACTGGGATACCATCGACGCCGGCGCGATGGACATGTTCACCACCAGGCGCAACAGGTCGGCATTCGAAGCCTTGACCCTGCGCCCTCGCTTCTTGCGGGACATAGAAAATCGGGATATTTCCACAACCATGCTGGGGGACAAAATCAGCATGCCGGTTTTCATATGCCCTGCGGGATCTCACATGAAAGCTCATCCCGAAGGCGAACAGGCAACTGCGCGGGGCGCAGGTATGTCCGACACTTTGATGATGCTTAGCACAAGCTCCAATTGCAGCATGGAAGAAGTGGCGGACGCCGCCAGAGGCCCGCTCTGGTTCCAGTTGTATCATCGAGGCTACGAGTTAACCGAAACGCTGGTCCACCGGGCGGAAGAAGCGGGTTTCAAAGCGATTTGTCTGACCGTGGACACCCCGTCCCCCAGTCCCAAAGAGCGGGATCTGCGTAACCAGTACGAACGGCGCCACGACTTGGGCAATTTCCGAGGCTCAGACCGGCCGCGCAACGAAACCAGCGGCACCGACGAAACCCCGGGCTGGGATGTTTCCCGCACCGCTCCTCTTACCTGGAGGGAACTGGAGTGGCTGCGTGGATTGACATCATTGCCCCTAGTGCTCAAGGGCGTCAGGACCGCCGAAGATGCCCACATGGCGGTGGAAAACGGAGTCAACGGCCTCCTGGTTTCTACCCACGGCGGACGTCAGATGGACATGACTATGGGCGCTATCGAAATGCTACCTGAAGTCGTGGCAGCCGCCAAAGGCCAGGCCGAAGTCTACCTGGACTCAGGAGTCCGGCGGGGCAGCGACGTGGTCAAAGCGCTGGCTTTGGGAGCACAGGCCGTNGGAATCGGCCGGCCTCTATTCTGGGGCCTGGCTGTGAATGGGGCCGAAGGGGTCCACGGTGTGTTGGAGTTATTACGGGAAGAAGTAGACCGGGCGATGTCCTATTGCGGCCAGAACTCAGTTCAAGCCCTTGAGCCAAATCTTGTTAACATTCCGGCAGATTGGGGACCGGGCCCTATTTCATTCTAGACGAAACCTATACCCCGCATCGAGGAGAGCCATATGAGCATGGACCCCATCAATCTTTATGACTACGAGGCCAGGGCCAAGTTAACCCTGTCCCACGACGCCTGGGACTTCATTGACGCCGGCGCTATGGACGAATTTACCACCCGGCGCAACCGGTCTGCCTTTGAAGACCTAACCCTGCGTCCCCGCTTCCTGCGGGACGTCGAACATCGGGACATCTCCACCACGGTGCTAGGCGAGAAAATCAGCATGCCGGTGATGGTCTCTCCGGCGGGCAGCCACATGGTCGCCCACCAAGACGGCGAACGGGCTACGGCCCGCGGCGCCGGAATGTCGGACACACTAATGATGCTGAGCACGTCATCCAACTACAGCATGGAGGAGGTGGCCGAAGCGGCAACCGGTCCTTTGTGGTTTCAGCTGTACCATCGGGGATACGACCTAACCGAGATGCTCGTCCACCGTGCTGAGGAGGCGGGCTTCAAAGCGATTTGTTTGACCGTGGATACCCCGTCCCCCAGCCCCAAAGAGCGGGACCTTCGCAACCAGTACACCAGGGGCTTCGAACTGGGTAATTTCCGTGCGGTGGATCGCCCGCAAAGCGAGATTAGCGGCACCGACGAAACACCAGGTTGGGAAGTCTCCAGAGTCCAGCCCATCACTTGGAAAGAGCTAGAATGGCTGCGAGGATTAACCTCTCTGCCCTTGGTGCTAAAAGGTATCAGGACCGCCGAGGATGCTCATGTGGCCGTGGAGAACGGCGTCAACGGCATCCTGGTCTCCACCCACGGAGGCCGTCAGATGGACATGACCATGGGTGCCATCGAGATGGTCCCCGAGGTCGTCGCGGCTGCCAAAGGCCAGGCCGAAGTTTATGTGGACTCTGGCGTGCGTAGAGGCAGCGACGTTATCAAGGCGTTGGCTTTGGGCGCAAGGGCCGTGGCCATCGGCCGTCCGCTTTATTGGGGACTGGCGGTTAACGGCGCGGAAGGGGTGCACGGTGTCCTGGAGTTGCTCCGAGAAGAGGTCGACCGGGCGATGTCCTATTGCGGCCAGACCAACATCCAGGAACTGGAACCCAATCTGGTCAACATCCCCCACGNTTGGGGCCCTGGGAGAATGGCGCCTTAAGCCTCATTCGGAAATCATACCAACACTGGAAGGGCCACACAACTGAAGACAATGAGCCTCACAATAAGTGACCGCGATAGTACGGAACGGGGAAGGGTTTTCGCTCAATTTTGACTCGACTACTGCGTCAGATCCAATCTCATTCAACATGAGCCGGCTAAGACGTCATTGAGCTCTTGGGCACCGTGGAAAATTAGCTTCGGTTTCTTTCCTACTACAGGCACCACTGCCATGCGGCCAAGAAGCGGCACGTCGACACCCTGTTCCATTTGCATGGCCTCGACGATAAAGCTCACGAGTTCGGCATGTGGTCGAGGACACGAGTGGTAGTGATCCACCAGCGGCATACGCTCTAAGCTCCGCGCTCGCCCGAAACATAACCATTTTGCAAGCAGCTCTCTTTGCGCTTGCTTTTCGAATACACGTTGAAAAAGTGCCTAGTCCGGGAGTCTGATGGCGATTGCCATCTAGCAGCGTCGAAGTCACCTCTGCTGCGAACGCTCGGAGCATTTCGTTGGTTTTATGATTCATCGGTAACACGGGCCTCCGGTGCACAGTTGCTCCTCGCATAGGGTACGCCCCATCCGACGGCCACCGCTTGCATCGAGGTCCAGACCCGCAGGCCAAGGTTCAGGTCGTCCCGCTCAGGGCCTTATGGCTAGGCACAACGTGACAGACAATAGGTGACGAGTTTTCTAGCGCCCGGAGATGTATTTCTCTTCTATTTTTCGCCGCTTATTCTGATCCTTACCTTCCAGCGGACCAAGCTCAAATAGCTCGCGATGCAGTTGCATGTCTACCTCAGGTGAGNGATTCNGGTGCTCGAAGCAGTGTGGTGGGTGGCTCAATCGTCTATAAGATTCTGCTTGTGTTCGGCGAACACCCTCACCGGCCCTTATCCTGGCACGCCTCCGAGCAGTGTCGTCATCCGAGGCTCCCCCATCAGCTTTGATTAAGTCAGACAGGANATGGCAGACAAGCAACTTTTCACCCTCTAATACCATGGCATAATGTTCCTTCATCCACTCCCGGTGGCAACCATCGCAGCATTCCCCTTGACCTAATAGGGAAATTGCAAGGTCACAGTCATTTTCCCTACGGTTATCCCATTCACGTTGGGACGATGGGGTTTGCTGGGTGCTGGCCTGATCCATGCTCAGACCTTCGTCTTCAATGGCGTCTTCTGGGGCAACCCAGCTAAGTTCCCCAATCATCATCCCGACAATCCCACCCCCACAAGCAAACAAAGCCCACAGACCGGTTATTGGTATAGGAAGGATCGCTACAGTAAAGCCGCCGATTAGATGACCCTACGACTAAATGGACGATAAGCATGGTGCTGTGTTTTCTATCTTTATACGCTGCGTTCACCAGGGTGAACAACAGATGCAGGACAATCCCCGCAACAATCAATCCAGAGATCCCGTACCATATCCAACGAGCGACATCGGTAAACCCCACCGCTGGCAAGATGGAAAGCATCTTGGTAGTACCAATCAATTCATGCATCAGGTCAGACATTCTAACTGGGGAATATCCGATCAGATTGCATTGATATCGTCTAGCAGCACCTCTGGGGACGTGGCATGGACGCATTCTGACACATCTGATCCGGGAAAAAAGATATCAAAATATCCCGGACCGAACCCTTAAAGCGGCCCGTTGATGCCAAGTTGGTCATGCCCTATGGCGGGTTACGCTAGACGAGGTCGAATACTCAGGTCGAATTCCGATATCATCAGGCTCAGGGCCGGATGGATGTGTACAACGTGCCTTTCGGCCCTTACTGACAAGTCTGTCCCAGGCGAAAATGACCCTAGAAGGCAAGCAGTGGTGATGGGCGTTGACTCGAGTACGTCAGGAGGTGTTGCAATGGGGCCGATGTTAGTTACGGAACGTCTAGATGAAGTGGAAGTCACAGAGGCCGGACTGGATCCATCCTTGNTCGACGAACTGGCCGATATAGTGAAGGNGGCGGAAAGCGCTGCAAAATTGACNNAGAATGAAATAGCGCCCTGGTTCTACTTCGTCCCCTGCGCCGGAGTGCGGTACTACACTTACCGGGAAAGGCCGTCACCCATCCAGACTTAAGACGACGNAAGCCGGTCTAGGCTTCTAGGCCGGCTTATCCNNAAAACATCAATTAGACCTTAGAGTGGCCCTATACAGGCCACTCTTCCATGTTATAGGCCATGTCCCAGAACATGTACTCGTAGCGGCTGCTAATCATAAAGGCNTCCCGCATCGCGTCCAATTCCTGTGAACTTGCCTCTCGAGCCGCTTGGTCCACGAACCCCCGCCAGGCATCCACACTGTTCTGTAGCAATCCCGCCACGTAGAAGTGAGTCCACTGGCCGTATAGGGGATGCTCCGACTGGCCCAAAGCGTCCTTCAGTTCATGATAAGACCAGGGACAAGGCAGCAGCGCCGCCGCCGTCGGTCCCAGTCCGTAAAGAGACGCGGTCGTAATCATGTGGTTGACATAACCGGTGTTGGTGGGCGACCGCTTCACCTTCTTAACATCTTCCATGGTCAGCCCGGCCTCGGCCACCAACTTGTGATGCAACGGGCGCTCCACCGGGGTCATTACCCGGTGGGCCAACTCCTCCAATGTCTGTGAATCCGGGGCCTTGGCCAGGGCCATGCANACCGTCCGGGCGAACCCTTCCAGGTACAGATAGTCCTGTCCCAAGTAATACTGAAACTTCTCCAACGGCAGCGTACCGTCTTTAATCTCTCGTAAGAAAGGCTGGGCGAATATCTGTTTCCACATGGGCTCCGCTTCAGCCCTTAACTGTTCGCTAAAACTATCCATCTGATCCTCNTTCGACTGTCAAAGCTTTATTCCGTGAGNCTAGGTTCGTTGATATTATATTAGGCCCAGCGGGTTGGGGCTACTCTACTAGACACCCATCTACATAAAAATCGGCCAGCAGACCAACGGATGCATCAGCGAATATGAATCACAATCCCGAAGTTCATCAACGCCGGTCCATACGCTTGCGAGGATATGACTATTCCCAACCTGGNTCCTACTTTGTCACGGTCTGTACCAAAGGTNGAGAANGTTTATTTGGCAACGTGATTGATGAAGAAGTAGCGTTGAATTTCGCGGGCAGGGTAGTTCAGGNGGAATNNNCGTATACAGAAATCATCCGCCCTGAGGTGCAAGTAGATGAATTCGTGATCATGCCCAATCATATCCACGGAATAATTACGATACGTGAACCCGAGGGTTTGGTAGGGGCGCACGGCCGTGCGCCCCTACCCTGCGGAAACTCAATCTTCCAACGTCCGCCTAGATCCCTCGGCTCATTGATCGCGGGATTCAAATCGGCGGCAACAAAACGAATAAATCAATNCCGTCACACCCCCGGCTAGCCCATATGGCAACGGAATTACTACGAACACATCATCAGACGTGAGACCGACATTAATCGCATTCGCCAATATATCCACGACAATCCGGCCAAATGGGCCGACGACAAATACAATCCGACAAATGTTTCAAGGAGCCGCCCGTAGGGGCGCACGGCCGTGCGCCCCTACCCGCCGGAAGAAGGTTGTCGAATCACGATTTTGTCCCCCTACCGGGCCGAAGGGAAATCGGGCGCCCTTCTCTCTTTGAGAGATTGCAGGCCTTCTTTGATGTCGTCGCCGAAGAATCCCAGCATCTCCAGCGCTAGGGAATAGTCGAAGGACGTGTGGGCCGCCATACGTAGCCACTGGTTAAGGGACCGCTTGGTCCATCTGATGGCTGACTGGGGTCCCGATGCCAGTTTTTGAGCGACCTCCATGGCCTTGGGCATCAACTCATCGGAAGGGACTGCCAGACTTACCAAGCCGATGCGCTCGGCTTCTTTGCCGTCCAGGAAGTCACAGGTCAGAAGGTAATATTTGGCTTTGGCCATGCCACAGAGCAGCGGCCAGATGACGCTGGCATGGTCCCCGGCCGCGACTCCCAGGCGAACGTGACCGTCGGTGATCCGGGCGTCTTCGGCGGCGATGGAGATGTCCGCCAGCATGGCCACGGCGAGTCCCGCACCCACCGCGACGCCATTTATCGCCGAGATTACCGGCTTGTCCAGGTTAATCATGTTGTGAACGATGTCGCTGGCTTCCTGCATCGTGGCTGCCACCAAGTCGGCATTTCCGATGGTGTTTTCGATCAACTCGAAGTCGCCCCCAGCGGAAAAGGCGTTGCCCGCCCCGGTAATCACTGCCACCCTCACTTCCGGGTCCTGACCCAAGTCCAACCAGACCCGGCTAAGCTCGTTATGGAGCTTGGCGTTGGTGGCGTTCATAACCTCGGGCCGGTTGATGGTCAGCAAGGCCACCCCATCATTAATCTCTATCACGATATGCTGGTATTGGCTGTAGTCCACAGATACACCTCATTCTGGCGTTCATCGGCTGAATGCTGACGGCTGATAGCTGAAAGCTAGTAAATCACTTCTTTCTCGGATAGCCGGGCAATCTCGGCAGCGCTCAGGCCTAGCAACTCGCCGAAGACGTNGGAATTATCTTCGCCGATATTGGTGTACTTGCCGAACTCCACCGGCGTTTTCGACATGCTGAAAGGCATCGACCAGGCGATACTTGATCCCTCTTCCCATTGGGAGGCATGCGTACCCCGCTCTGCCACGTAGTAGTTCGTGTCCCGGTAGAAATCTTTAGATTTAAGATGCTCGCTATCGTGCAAGTCTTGGCCCTGGGACACGATGCTTGCCGGTACCCCAGCTTGCTGCAGCTTGTCCATAACCTCTTCGGCGGCGAATCCAATAGTCCACTCGCCCATCAACCGATCCAGTTCATCTTGGTTGCCTAGGCGGCTGAAAGCGGTGGCGAACTGGGCGTACTGGGTCCAATCAGGGTTGTCCATAGCCTGGCATAAAGCGGCCCACTGCTCATCGCCATCAACGGCGATGGCGCAGTACCGGTCCGCGCCCTGACATAGGTAAACCCCGTGGGGAGCTGCCAACGCGTCCCGGTTGTTGCGGCGTTCCGGCAATCGATTATTGAGCTGGTAATCCAATATGGCGGGACCGGCGGTAACCGCACCCGACCGGAATATCGACGACTCCATGGTAGCGGGTTTCCCCTCCTGACCCCGACGCATCAGGGCGGCGATGATAGCCATCGGCTGAAACACCCCGGTATGGTAGTCAGAATACGATGTGTTTACGGCGACCGGCGGGGCACCGGGCGACCCACTCATCATTGAAACACCCGACATGTGCTGGACCAGGATGCCGTAGGATTTGTAGGTGTAGTAGGGTCCGTTGCCCCCCAAGCCGGTCTGCCACATGATGACGATGTCCGGCCTCGCCTCCCTAACCTCTGGAAAGTCGACGCCCCATCGGGACAGGATGTTCCGTCGGAAGTTGGTCATGAAAACGTCGCTCACCTTGAGCAACTTCAGGAGCAGGTCTCTACCTTCATCTGTCCGCACATCCAGGGTTATCCGCTTCTTATGCCGCTGATAATCCGGTTGCCCGGCCCCCCTGGACCAAGCCGGAATGAAGGCCATCTCGTCCAGAACCTTGTTGGTCTCTACCTTTATGACCTCGGCTCCCATGGACGCCAGGATACGACCGGTCATCGGCAAGGCCACGTAGGGTCCCAGCTCGACAACCCTTATCCCTTCTAAAGCTCTCTTAGCCATTCGCGATATCCATCATGTCCACTTTAAATAACCCTAGCAGTCCGAAGCCCTGCCATTTCCTGGAAGGTCAATCCCAACTCCCCTCCATAGATAGCGCCGTTATCCTGACCCAATGCGGGGGCGGCGGATCGGGCCGGAGAGAAGTCTTCGCTGTCGAATATGCCCAGGGGATATTTAAGTTCACCCACCTCTTGGTGGTCCAGTTGGGTCCATAGATGGCTGGCTTCCAGTTGGTCGTCATGGAGCAGGTCGGCGACATCGGTCACCGGCAGGAAGACCAGATTCCGCTTCTGCCCCTCATGGAACAATTCTTCGGACGTGAATCGGGTGGTGAACTCCAAGAACATGGCGGTGATAATGTCGATGTGGGGCGCTCTTTCCTGGTTGCCGCCTTTGTATTTCTCGTCGAGAATCTCCTCGTTGCCGGTGACTTCGTAGATCCATGCGGCCAGGGCTTCCCACTCGCGGGGAGTGATAACCCCGGCGCAGATCCAACCGTCTTGGCAANGGAAGGCCCCCAGCGGGATAACCAGGGTGGAGTTGGTGCCGACCCGGGTGACGTTTTGCTCCATCTGCTTCCAGGCCAGGGCGGGATGGGCGTCAGTGTAGTAAGTAATCAGCGCCTCCTGCTGGGAAACGTCGATGTACTGGCCTTCTCCCGACAACATGTCCCGGAAATACAGGGCTCCCATCACGGCAACGGCAGCGTATTGTGCGCCGGCAAAGTGGGACTGCTCATTGCCCTGGCGCACCGGCGGCTCGTCCGGCTCTCCGGTGATTTGCATGAACCCGCTGGCGGCCATGGCAATCAGGTCGGAAGACTTAAAATCCTTCCAGGGACCGGTCTGTCCAAATGGACTGATGGACGCCATGACTAGGCCCGGATTGGACTCCCGCAAGGCATCATAGTCCAGGCCCAGTGTTTTCAGATACCCGACGGGCAGACTCTCCACCACGACGTCGGCTTTAGCGGCCAGTTGTTTGAATATGGATTGTCCCAGATCGGATTCCAGGTTGAGCGTTATGGACCGCTTGTTGGTGTTGTAGAAAAGGTAGTAGGCGCTGCGTTCGACGCCGGGTTCGTCCCCTAGGAACGGTCCCTTGGCCCGNCCGGGATCACCCGATGGCGGCTCTATCCTGACAACGTTGGCACCGTAGTCGGCCAATAGCTTGGTGCAGAAAACCCCTTTGCCATCAGTGAGATCCAACACCCGGTATGGGGCGATTAAGTTATCGCCATAAGGTATTTGGGACGGCATGGTCCTCCTTTTGGGCCGGGGGAATTTAANGCCGGTNCTAGGTTGGNCAGTCCTACTGCGAACGNAAGTCTAAGCCGACGAGGGAATTCTATGGCGCATCCCGAGAAGCGTCAAGAAATTGGACTAAGATTGTCTTTTCCATTCTGAATGCCACTGTTACAATAGTCGGAATTTAGTAGTATCTGAACGCAGGATATATATGTTAGCTAAGATCCGTGACCAGTATCTTCTTGCCCTTCAATACGAGGATTTCCGGAGGCTGTGGACGGTCAATGCCTTCGCCGGGGCCGCGCAATGGGCCCTCATCATCGCCCGGGGTTGGCTGGCCTACGAAATCACCGGGGCCGCGCTTTGGGTTGGGCTCGTAACCTTCGCTGCCATGATTCCCCGCTTGTTTACAAGTCCAATAGTAGGATTTATGGCCGATCGTTTTGACCGCGTAACCATTCTACGCGTCGGCTTAACGTTAAATATGCTGCACAACGTAGCATTGGCCCTGATGGTTATGCTAGACGCGATTGAGGGACGCCTCTTAATCTTACTGTTCCTGGCATTGTTGAATGGCACCCTGGCCTCGTTTAGGATGAACACCACCTCGGCTTTAATCCCAAATATGGTCCCCAAAGAGCGCCTGCTCAATGGTATCGCGCTGAACCAGGCCACTCAGCAGGGTTCTCGAATGGTGGGTGCTCTCGGTATATTACCTTTGTTGGCCATCCTGGATGACAACGGGATAATGGCGGCCTTCTGGCTATGCAGTAGTTTCTATGCCTTTGCGCTGATCACAGCAATGCGTATTAACATCCGCTCCACGGGTGTCATCGACCGGGAAAAGGGCTTCTTAAGCAACCTGGTAGCCGGCTTCGTGTACGTCTATGGACACCCTCAGATACTCGCGATGGTCCTGATAGTGCTGGCCCACTGCGCCCTGACCATGTCCTACGAGTCGCTTCTACCATCCATCTCCNCAGAGAAGCTGGCNGCAGGCTCGGTGGGGGTATCCTACCTGATCGGTGCGGTTGGAGCCGGNGCCTTAATCACAGCTATCTTCTTGGCCGGGGTACGAAACACCACAACTCGGGGCGTCTTGTTCCTGGTTTTCGGATTTACCAGCGGTATAGGGCCGATATTACTTGCTTTGACAACCCAGTGGGAATTGTCCATATTGGCNGCCGTGGCCATGGGTGCCAACCAGGCCGGATTCATGACAATAAGTCACGCTATCATCCAATCGNTAACGGACGATAAAGTCCGCGGGCGTGTTACGGGCGTTTATTCCGTACACGTGGGTGGCAGTATGGCCGTNACGAACCTGATCAACGCTTACCTTGCGGACATGTTCAACGCCTCAGCCGTAATGGCGGTAGGTGGGATTCTGTTTCTTATCGTAATTACACTNAGTCTTGGCAGCTTAGTTTTGCGCCGAATATACTTTCCCAAGTTGGCCNNCACNCCCATCGTCACCTAACCCTGTCGACCGAATCACATCCTGAATCCTATTTGCCCAATTGGGAGTAACCCCCATGGCAGCGACCAATAGCGAACTAGCGCGTTACCTGGAGCTAACCCCGAAGTCTAAAGCNNGTTGGCAAGAAGCCTCTGAATATCTTCCCGGCGGCGACAGCCGCAACTCGATCTTCTGGGACCCTTATCCAATCTTCGTAACCTCTGCCTCGGGCTGCCACGTGATTGACGCCGACGGCGTAGACCGTGTGGACTTCATCAACACCATGACCACTATGATTCTGGGCCACGCGCCGGCTCCGGTGATGGGGGCGGTGAAGGAACAGTTGGACCTCGGCGTGGCTTATAACGCCCCCAACGAACATCAGATCCGGTTGGCCAAGATTCTCTGCGAAAGAGTCCCCAGCTTCGACCTGGTGCGGTTCACCAACTCGGGCACCGAAGCGACACTCAACACCATCCGGGCGGCAAGGGCCTTCACCGGAAAGAACAAGTTTGCCAAAGTAGAGGGCGGCTATCACGGAACACACGACGCAGTAACCGTCAGCGTTAGAGTGGATCCAAAGATAGCAGGCGACGCTCAAGCTCCCCAGGCCGTTGCAGCCAGCGAGGGACTAGCCGACGGNATCNTAGACCAGGTNGTGNTTATCCCATTCAACCACACCGCCACTGCCCGTAAGATTCTGGNAGAAAACAAAGACNAGTTGGCGGCCGTGATTGTGGAGCCNGTCATGGGTTCNGTGGGAATGNTNCCCNGNTCGGCCGAGTTCCTNACCATGCTNNGGGAGTTCACCCAGGAGAACGGCATNGTCCTAATCTTCGATGAGGTGATCAGCTTCCGNGTNGCNCCNGGCGGNAGCCAGCAATACTATGGNATCACNCCNGACATGACATCCTTGGGCAAAATCATCGGCGGCGGGTTCGCAGTGGGGGCATTCGGGGGCCGGAAAGACATCATGGACCTGTACGACCCCACCAAGGGTATCAAGGTCTCCCATGCCGGAACATTCAACGCTAACCCAGTCACCATGCTGGCCGGGGCGGTGACCATGGAGCAACTCACCCCCGACGTCTACCGGGATATGGCCGAGTTAACTGAGGAGCTACGTCAGGGCATACGGNGGGTTTGCTCCGAGTTGGAAGTGCCGGTTCAGGTCACCGGATTGGGGTCCCTCTTCGGCATACACTTCACGGATCATCCCATCGTAAACTACCGGGACATCGCCGCCGAAGATTCGGNGCTGAGAAANCAGGTGTTCTTGGGTTTAATGAACGAGGGCATCCTGATGGCGTCGAACCTGGTTGGCGGCCTTTCCACCGCCTTGGGTGAGGAAGAAGTAGATTCGTTCGTGGGCGCGCTTCGCAGAGTGCTGGAGCGCCTGCGGTAAGGGTTGCAAAGGCGGTTGCGCACTAACAACAGTCCCCTCCTTCGNAAGGAGGGGATATAGGGGAGGTCGTTCCCTCGGGGTAAGACGACCCACCTGTGGTCCCCCCTTCGTNAGGGGGTACGAATGCGTAGGGGCACGGCAAGCCGTGCCCCTATCACGTGGTACACCAGATCCGGTTTGGGGAAACTTGCCTTAGGAAACCTTAGGCCGCTTCACCCAGTCGGCGTCCTTGGGATACACCGGCGTGGCGATGTGCCGGCTAATCTCCGAGGCGAACCAGTCCTTGACCTCTTCCCGCCACTTCAGGAAATGCGGCGCGTTACGATGGGCTTCCAAGGCTGCGTCATCCCGGTATATCTCATACAGGAATATCCTGTTGTCGTCCTCNGTGTCTTGAAGCACGTCGAACTGCAGGCAACCAGGCTCGTCATTGTTGGATCCCCGGCCATCGCCCTCCAATGACGCCATGAAAGCTGCTTTGTGCTCAGGCTTGATNTTAATGGTGACTATTAGACCAATCATTTTTCTCCTCCTCGGGCTTCTGTTGGCAGTTTAGAGCGGATAGTCCAGTAGATCTAAGACTCTCTGGTCTCGAGGGTTTATGGGTGGCGAAACCAGAGCTATTGCGGGCCTCCGCCGAGGCAGCGACATTATAGCTGGGCAGGCTGGGGGACACAAGNCGACGGCGGCTTGAACCGGGTCAGCACGCCCGGCATCGCATGTCTGGATGACAGGCATCACACTGCGATGTAGAATGGCTTCAATAGCCGATTGGAGGACACCCATGGCCGATATTCCAGTGGTATACACGCTGACCGTATGCCCCGCCTGCGACCACCTGCGCAGTAGTTGGGCGAAGCAGGGCATCCAATACGAAGAGAAACGGGTCGACCAGAGTCAGGATGACCTGGACGAAGCGCTGATGTATGGTGACACCGTTCCCATAATTCTNTATCCGGATGGCNGGGTNGAGATNGGGTTTGAGGGCCACCANGGTTGAGAGATCGGCTGATGGGCCGTAGGTTCATCCCAAGNCACCGACTGAACGGCAATCCCACCCCAACGATAATGGAGGACAATCATGGCTAGGGAAACNAGCGTCGTAACACCCGAAAGGTTCCANCANGGCTTTAGCTACAGCGACTACATAGACCAGATCAAGGTGAACAAGGCCAGGTTCGAAGAGTTCTATAAGTTCCAGGTTAAGCCTGAAGACGCCAAAGACTTGAAGGAACTGGCCAGCCGGCCCAATGGCCCAGCCAAGATGTTAGTACTGGGCGAAGACTGGTGCGGCGACGTGATNCGCGGGATGCCNATGCTGGCCCGGGTNGCAGATGCGGCAGGCTTGGAAATGAGCATCTTCCCCCGGGATCAGCACCACGACATCATGAACGAGTACCTCAAAAACGGCGAGTGGATGTCCATCCCCGTGGCTGTTTTCTACACCAAGGAACACGATTACATCTGCCACTGGATCGAGCGCCCCGTCTCCGCCGAGTTAGAGATCGCGGAGATTGGGGAATCTATCCGTGCAGAGAACCCGGACATCGACGAGCAGGCCTTCGGCCGGGCGCGCCGGGAGCGCACCGCCGCCCGAGCTGCGGATTGGCAACAAGACTCGGTTACCGAGTTGAAGGANCTGCTGGCCGCAAGCATCAAGTAGCGCGCATCGCAAACTGGTTCCACCAGAGGCCCGACCCCCCATCCTAACCTTCCCCCACAAGTGGGGAGGTTAGGATGGGGGGTATTTATCCGCCCTAAACCTATCCCGCCTTCAGCGCAGGCTTCCCCAACAGCAAAAACATCGTTGACCCAACAAAACTGGTCACGGCCAGTGCCGAGAACGGAATCATATAGTCCCCCACTCGGTCGAACATGATGCCCGCAAACAGCGGAAACGCCAGCATCAGCACGTTCATCGGAATCATGGAGACGCCGGTGATACTGGCNAAGGCACGCCTCCCAAAATANACTCCCCGTATGGCCGTGGTCATCGGCGCACGCCCACCAAACCCGACACCCATCACCACGGCGAACAGAAACATCAATGGGACAGTGTCCGCCGCCAGCAGAATCACCACCGCCACGGACTGGACGATTGAGAATATGAACAAGGCCAAGTGGATGGGCACCCGGTCACCGATGTAGCCGCCTATCAGTGTGAATACAGCCCCCACANCGGTATAGGTAGACACCACCCAAGCCACCATCTGTAGTGAGTACCCCTGGTCGGTGAGCATCGGGCCTAGGTGTACCGTCAGCGTAACGACAACTATTGAAGTACCCGCGTGGCCCATGGTAATCAGCCAAAAAGCGCGGGTGCGGACCGCCTCCTGCCAGGTGTAGTCCCCNNCCGCCTGGTCCCCTTGGTTGGATCCCGTTGCCTCGGATTCCAGTTGACTGTTTCTTCGCCCATCTGGGACTTCCCCATACTCTTCAGGACGGTTTCGAACCAACCTAGAAACCGGCCCCGCCAGTACAATCAATCCCAGTCCTATGATGGCTGCGGTTGCCCGCCATCCCAACCGGTCCGGCTCTTCGGGGTCGATAGACCAGGCCAGAACCGGTATCACGAAAACGCCGCCCAAGGCGAATCCCTCCATCGCTAGGGACATGGCCAAGGAGCGTTTCTTTTGAAACCAGTGATTCAACACCGTCATCATGGGNAGCCAGGTGCCGAACCCNGCCCCCATACTCGCCAACACAAACGCTCCATAGAATTGCCACAGATTGTTTACGCGNCTGAACAACAAGAACCCAACGCCCATAACCAACAAGCCGCTCAAGACCATACGACGGGGGCCAACTTTGTCCACCAGATATCCGGCAACGGGCCCCATAACGGTCCCCTCTGCCCGAGTAAGCGAGAATGCTAAAGACAGCTGGGCGCGGTTCCATCCAAACTGCTGCTCCAGCACCACGAACCAAGCCGTCATGCCCTGGAAGATGGGCACGGTGCCGATAACCATGACAAAGGCGGCGATACCGGTCAGCCACCATCCGTAGAANATCNCTCGCCTTGGACTTTGGAGAGCGTCCGTTTCTTTTTNCTGGTTCAACTAGTCTTGTTCCGGGACAGCCGATGCATCTAACGGTCCTCCTTCAAATATCGATTCCGGTCGCGTCATTCAGCGGAACCCTCAAGAGTGTAACCCCAGCGTGGACATCAGGAAAGATATGGCTAGACGGGGTGACGGACCCGGAGTAGTATCCATGAGTCCCCCTT
>PANP01000031.1 GCA_002708395.1 Dehalococcoidia bacterium | reverse complement strand
AAGAACTGCTCGGACTGGGTCCATTTGATGACCTGGTTGATGTCCTCAACCAAGTCGTCGTCTCGCAGCGCTCCCATGTACCGGTTCCGTGCCGGAGCGTCCTCATCCCCGTAACCCAACTTGGGATTGGGATGCTCCCGGTGGAACAGCGCCGGGGCCACGGCTACGTAGCCTTCCTGCGCAAATCGGTCACAGACCTTTTCTATGTGCCTGGTGACTCCGAAGGCCTCTTGGACAACAATCACGGCGGGAAAGGAGTTTCCGGCCGCGGGAAGCGGGTGGCTGACGTAGCAGGCCATGTCTGAACCTTCATAGCCATGAAGATCGTCCATCTCCCGCTCGCCGGCGAATCTTAGGTGTTCCCAAAATGACGGCATCTCTATACCTCCTACTCGTGGGTTTATCCCCATCGGTACCATTGTGCACTGCGCCCGATGGTCTCATTACGCATAACACTTGGCAGGGTTGGGCCGATTTTAGCAGAGTGTTCGAGTTGAAACAAGTTTGATTCAAGATTAAGTTGATAAGGATCCGGTCTTTGTGTTCGTCCTGAGCGTGATGCAGCCTCGGTGTAGATAGACCGGAGGAAGGAACAATCGCCATAGATCTGGAAATAAAAAATGGCCGGACGGGGTTATGCCCCGTCCGGCCAAGTTAAAGCGATGTATCTACCCGCTATCGGGAACGTTGGTCCTCGATCTGATTGGCCATCACCTGAATCTCAGCCAGGGCGGCAGAAACCTCGTCAGGAGACGACTGCTTGAATACCATTTTCTCGCTTTGAGAGAGACCGCTGATATCCAGGTGCANCTCCATGGTCTGGTCCCCTGCTTCGCTCTGGAGTTCTAGTCCGTAATACACCAGGGAGCGGCGCAGGTCCGGTGAGAACATGCTGGGTCCGAATGGGANCTTGTAATGCTGGGTCAGAGTCATAGTACCCTCGGCANCGTCGAACGCCAGCACCCTTTCGGACCCGTCCTCGTAGTACAGAGTAACCATGCCGCTCTCCAAGTCGTTACCCTTGGAGTAGTTGTTCAACTGGACGGTGCTGAGCACCGACCGCTTCTCCGCGTCGAACAGAGCAAAGAAGACGGTGATGTCTCTTTTCTCGGTATCCACCTGGAAGGTGTACCAAGTGTCTACCGTCTCGCCACCGGGCATCTTCAGGTCCACGAGTCCTTCGTCCAGAATGTCACCGAATCTAACTTCGGGAAGGAAATCCAGATTCCCTCTTTCATCCGCTACTACAACGGTTTCGACGATTGGCTCGGCATCGGGAATCACAATCTCAACCGGAGCGGGCATGGGCATCGCCGTCGGGCTAAGCTTCGGGACGGCGGTGGGCGGTACCGATGTCGGTTTGACAATCTCCACTACCTTGGGAGCCGGATCCACGACCTCCACATCGGTGACGACATCGGAAACCAGGTCGATAGCAGGCTGGTCCGGGGTTTCGATACTTACATCCGTTACTTCGGCCTGGGCGGGAGACGCCGACAATGCGCCGAATCCGTCGGTGAAATAAGTCGCTCCCAGTCCGGCGGCGAGCAATACTGCGATCAAAACTAGGAATATTACCGGTTTAGGGGTGCCACGGCCCTCAGGCGCCCTTGAGTTTCTCATGATTAGCTCCTCGCGTTATATACACGTATGATTGACAAAATGATGCAGTCCAACTAAAGACGGTTAGAGATTGGGCAATTGGGCTGCGGCCTTGGAAGCGGTTTCCCACTGCTTCTGTNTTCCTTCTCTCTTGTGCTGGACTTCGCCCAGCATCCTGCTAGCGTCAGTGAAGAAGGTCTCTATCTTGTCCATCGCCGCGCCTTGGCCTATGTTGGAGACGATGACCGTGAAGCTGATGGTGTCTGATATCCTGCCGGGATAGGTACCCTTTCGTCTGCCAGCTCCGGGAACCCGCTCCGCCAGAGTGTTGTCCATCATTTCAACAATCTCTTCGGTTGCTTCATCGGAAGNTCCACTGAACAAGCCGAGAACGCTCTGGGCGTCGTAGTGAGACACTCCGTTCTCCCAAAGCTCGCAATCTATGGAGAGTTCACCCAGTGCCTGATGCAACACGTTCTGGGCACGCTCGATCTGGTTCTTAGCAACTGAGAAGTGATTGGCTTTNGTACCGCTGGAATTTCGGAAGCGCCCCATGAATGAAGTCTGCTTCTTAGGGACCGAGGTATGGCTGATCCCGATGGCGGTAGGTCCTTTGAGGATGCGGATAACGTCGTTGGCGTCAAGCACCTCACCGATGTAGCGGCGGTCCGTTTCCTCACCGACGCAGAGGATATCCATGAAAGAGTCGGCAATCTTCCGGTTCATGACTTCATAGTTGTAGGTCATGGTCTGGTTGCCACGCACGAATTTCTGGTTGTCCACCAGGAAGACGGCGTCAGCGGAGGAGTTATCCATGACCCGCTTGATACAGGTTGCGGTGTTTACCATGCTGTCTGGGTCGTCGTACTGGTTCTCGAAGGGCAATACCAGCAGAGCGTAGACAGGCTTTTTGAAGGCTTCTTTAAGTAGGTCTACAATCACGCCGACCGACCCGGACCCGGTGCCCCCGGCGGTGGTGGCGATAACCATCATGGCATCGGCGGACGGTACGTCTCCGTTGTCACGAATGGTTGAGATTATCTTGTGGCCGCCCCGCTTGGCTTGCTCTGCGCCGTCGGCGTTGACCTTGCCGGCCCCCCGCCCGCGGAACTCATCGGTGGTTCCCAACAAGATGGTGTGGTCATCGGTTTGAGGGATATGGTTGAGACCGTAGAGGTCTCCAGCTCCCAGGTTGACTGCAAAAACCCCTTTTGATAGGGGGTCCTCATCCGAGCCGGTGAAGATTCTGATGTGGCGGTTTTTCCACACCCACTTCCCCATCGCGACGAATTCATCGGCTATATTTGATCCACCTTGGCCTGCTCCAACTATGACGAGCTTCATGGTCAACTCCTTGATTTAGTTAACTGGTCATCGTCCAAGAACGGCGGACCTGACCCCGTTACATCTGAGGCACCCACACACCGGCTTGTTCCAACATTGGGGCGGCAATACGGTCTATGGAGCCATTTGCAGTAATTGTAGAGCACTTAATCTAAAGGTCAGCTTTGGTTGTTTAACCAATTTTGGTTATTTTTTGAGTATTCAACCAAATAATAATGGACGGCGTAACCCAGGGATACTCGGGGTTGCGGAGGGTAGGGGAAACCGAAGGCATCGGTAGTTGCGGGATAGCCGGTAAAAGCGGAAGGAGCCAAGTTTCCAGGGGTAAGGTTGAACGGATGAAGAGAACGAGGTTAGTCTGCCGAAACTACTTTAGTAGGGGGCGTTAGAGAGCAGAGTCGCTGGCCCTTTGACAGGCTCAGGGCGAGCGGTTGGGATCAGTCTTCCTAGTTTGTGTTGAACGCCGCCCACCGTTAATGGCATATCGAACCAGGCGGGTAGGACCTCCCCCGCGCCTTAGACCCACCGCCGGCGAACAGCGGCAACCGCAGCGATGAACAGGATGGGGGCTAGGATTGCCATCCAGTCCCAATGAACGTAGCGCCCGAACAAGGGATTGATTACCGCACTCAGGAAGACGCCCACTCCTACCAGTACTGCCGCCACGGGGATGGAGACGATCCAACTCCGGTTCTCTCTTCCGCTCCCGGAATCCCCTTTGGGGTCGCCTGAGATCAACTTGCTGAGGTTTTTCATAACGCCTCTAAGACTGCGCCAGCACTACTTGCAGCGCGGATTCCAATTCTTCCAGCGTGGCGAATCCTTCGAATCGCTGGCTGACCCGGCCTTCATCGCTCAGTATGAAGGTCCAAGACTCATTGAACCAATCGGGAAGGTCACTGATTCCCCAATCTTGAACAGGCTGAGACAGGGTAGCCTTGTTAAGGTCTCCCTGAATCTCGTCGGGATTGTCGTAGATCTCAACGTGGATAAAGTTGGCTTCACCCGCATGTTCTGCTTTAAGTTCGGACAGAGTGGCGGTCTGGGGTCCGCAGGTTGGGCTGGTGCAAAAGCCCGGTGACGCAAACACCACGACGGTGGGTTTGCCAGTGGCGGAGGCGTCCTCAACGGTGATTTGGTACAGATCAGGGTCCGGGGCGAAGTCGGTGGTCAATTTCTCTAGCGATTCCGTGTTCTGTAGCGTCTTATTGCGGCTCAGGGGTGGGATGGACCCGATATTGGGGACGTTGCCATGCTCTGCCACTTCAAAGAGAGCCACGGCCATGCCTTGATCCTCCACACCGTTGACAACTATGTCCAGACGCCGTGGTCCGAGGCGGTCAAAGTTCATCTCCGTTACGTAGGAGCCGCGTACGCCGTAGGGCCAGAGATGAAAACCGGCCATCTTTGTTTCGCTCGCCGCCTCTCCTTCACCCAGGAAAACGGATGTGACTTGGATTTCCGGAACTTTGATCAAGGCTTTGGGGCTGGTCAGCAGGAATGCCACCCGTTGTGTTCCAACGTCCAACACCTTGGTGGCTAGTATGGTTTTCAGACCGGAAGCATCGACGGCTGGGATCGCGGTTGCCGGAGCCTGGGTGGGAACCGGGGTTGCGGCCGCACCGCAGGCCACCGCCAAGATTGCGGCCAAACCGAACAGGACTGGGAAAGCCCNACGGTTAAACGTATGACTGAACCGAATCGCTATTCTNTTATGGACCNTCCTCGTAAGCTCCGAAAGTAAAAGCGAACAGCGCAAAATCCTTTGAGTTGGAACTGAGCTTCAGTTCATGACTGGAATAATCAGGAAGCGCAACGACCTCATACAAGNGAGGTTCGTNGACGGNGATNATACTCCCCTCATCGGATACCATGACGTCTGGACCGGCTTNATCTGACCTTAGAGGACGTCCGTCGATGGTCACTCNCACTTTGAACGGTGGGGCGTCATCGGCGTTTATCACTGCATTCACGCTGGTCGCTGAGAATTTCAAGGCCAGGTAGTCTTCGTAGTTTTGGGTTTCGCGGCCGTGGCGTAACTCCTCAAGGCCGTTGAACCAGGGGCCTTGTAGGTACACGTAGTGGTTGTTGTGCTCTTCAGGATCTTCGTAGTCCACCACTCGCCCTGGGCCTTCGTAGTATTCACTTTGAATTACATATAGTCCAGCGCGGCTATTATTGCGTCGGAAGCCACCGTAGATCTCCCGGGTGATTCGCTTGTCCAAGTCCCNGNTTCTTGCCTCAGAATCGAACTGGGGCTCCTCAGCAGTGCTCGCCCACACATCGGACAAGCTTGCTCCGGCGGCCCTCAGCGCATCGCGGATCTGACGTTCGGTTTCCTGATAAGACCCTTCGCCAAAGTGCTTGTAGCGAACGAAACCGTCTTTGCCCACCAAGTACTTCGCCGGCCAGGCCCGATTGGAATAGGCTCGCCAGGTACCCATCTCGTTGTCTTGGGCGATGGGGTAGGTCAAGTCGAATTCTTCGACACTGGCTTCCACGTTTTCGGTCAGCTTTTCAAACTCGAATTCCGGAGCGTGGACACCTACGATGACCAGGCCTTCTTTGGCGTATTTGTCATGCCATTCCCTGAGATATGGCATGGTGCGGATGCAATTAACGCAGGTGTAGGTCCAGAAGTCGATCAGGACTACCTTGCCCCGCAAGTCCTCCATGGTGAGCGGTTCCGAGTTGATCCAGTTTGCGATTCCCTGGAACTCTGGCGCCCGATTGCCGACGTCCCCACCCGGCTCCGACCGTGCTGAGNCCGCGNCGCAAGCCACGGCCAATCCGACAACCACCAAAAGCACCGGGAGCAAAGGTATATGGGATAAACGAAGACGAGTCATCAACCGGCCTTCTTATANACCCCAAAGGTGAATGCGAACAGCCCAAAGTCGGGCGAATCGGAAGCCATCTTAAGAGTTTCGCGGCGAACGTAGGAGGGGTTCTCCAAAACGTTGTATAACCGCGGCTCCGTTACCAGCATGTGTTAAACTCAGATATAGTGCGCGTTTGCGGTAGCCGCTTTTTGGGAGGGGGTCTTTGCAAGAACAATCGACTCATACCGCCGTTGCCCAACGGATTGTCGACAACGTTTCGAAAGTGATAATCGGCAAAAGGCCAGTGATTGAGCATGCCTTAGCGGCCCTTATCGCCCAAGGACACATCCTAATAGAAGACGTGCCCGGTGTTGGCAAAACAATGCTGGCCAAGAGCATGTCGATCTCCGTCGGCTGCAATTTTAAACGTATCCAGTTCACTCCCGACCTTCTGCCCAGTGACGTGGCTGGTATCTCCGTGTACAACCAGGCCAGCGGAGAGTTCCAGTTTCGCCCGGGCCCCATTATGTCGGAAGTTGTCCTCGCCGACGAAATCAACCGAGCTACACCAAAAACCCAGTCGGCGCTGCTGGAGGCGATGGAAGAACTGCAAGTCACCGTGGATGGGGAGACCCACCACCTGAAACATCCTTTCGTGGTGATGGCCACGCAGAACCCCATCGAGTACGAAGGCACATTCCCTCTTCCTGAAGCCCAATTAGACCGGTTTTTGATGCGCATCAGCTTGGGGTATCCCGAGTTTGAGGAAGAATTAACGGTTATCGAGCAACAGGAACATGCCCACCCGATAGATACTCTGGAAGCTGTCGCAACCCCGCAAGATGTGATTGGTCTACAAGAAGCGGCGAAGGAAGTGTATGTCGACCGGGTGTTGCGGGAGTACATCGTGCATCTAACCGAGGCCACTCGGGAACACCGGGACGTGTCTCTGGGAGCCTCTCCCCGTGCGTCATTGGGACTCTTTAGAGCCGCTCGAGCGCTGGCGTTGGTGTTGGACAGGGACTACGTTATCCCCGACGACATCAAGACGTTGGCCGCCCCGGTCACCGCTCACCGAATCATCCTCTCGCCGTCAGCCCGGATGCGGGGCGTGAGAAGCGCGGATCTCGTATCCGACTTACTCAACACTCTCACCGTTCCCGGCGCAACCCGTTAGTTCCCGCAGTGAAGATGCCGACGCCTAACACTATGCGGCCTGAATTGGTAGTGGCTGTCCATGGAGTTGGGCGTTCGGGACCGAAGCACAGGCCCCGTCACGGAACCTTCAACTAAGCGTGTAGGACGGGAAAACACTTGAGCAAAAGAACTCTGGCTATCCTGGCCCTACTGTTCCTCATCACCTTCTATGCCTTTGGAACCGGCTTTGCCTTTTTCTTCAGATTCCTCTACGTCTTGATGTTGTTGGGTGCCATAGGTTTAGCTTGGGCTTGGCTGAATCTAAGAGGCATGGAGTTGCAGTTGACCCGCATCGCCAGCAGAGGGCGAATGGGTGAATACGTAGAGGGGCGCATCCGCATAATCAACAAGAATAAACTGCCCAAATCCTGGCTGGAAGTAGTTGAATACACGGACCTACCCGGTGAATCCACCGGGCGCGGAGTGGCCCTGCTCGGCAACCAATCCCGAACTTGGCGAACCGACACTTACCTGAGCAAGCGGGGCAAATTCAACTTGGGACAGGTGGAGATTACCAGTCAAGATCCTTTGGGGGTCTTCCATCTTAAAAGGCGTTTCCTAGACCCGGTGCCCTTCACTGTCTTCCCCCCCGTCGTACCCCTGCCGGACATGGACATGCGTTTCGCTCACCTGCCTAGCGACAGCAGAACCACCCAACCGGTAAATCAAATCACCACCGACGTTTCTTCGGTGCGTGAATATAATCCCGGAGACAGCTTCCGGCGCATCCACTGGCCCTACACCGCAAAGATGAACAAGTTGATGGTGAAGGAGTTTGACCTGGGGCTAGCCGCCGACGCCTGGGTGGTGGTGGACATGCAGCGAACCTCCCACTGGGCAGGCGATGACGAGATAAACAACACAGAAGAGTTATCGGTTACTATCGCGGCCTCGATTATCTCCCGTCTGGTAGAGTTGTCGATGCCGGTGGGTCTAGCTGCCAACGCAGACAACTCCTACATCTTCCGGCCAGACACCAGCCCGGAGCACCAGGGCCGTCTGTTGGAGGCTTTGGCAGAGGCCCGCGCTACCGGAGCCATATCATTGGAGCGGTTCCTCTACGACCTCCGCGGCCAGATGAGCCGATTCAACACCTTGACGGTTATCACCCCCTCCACCCGAACCGAGTGGGTGCCTGCCCTGAACAGCATTCGGCGTCAGGGAGTCAACGTAGGCGTAGTGCTCATAGACCCCCGGGACTTTGGCGGCACCACCAACCCCGAGTTTCTAGTAGACATCCTGTTCGCCAATGACATCGCCGCCTACGCAGTCAGAAAAGGCCAGGCTTTGAATGAAGCCCTGCGTCTCCCGGTGGACCGCCCGGAGAATTATCTGGGACAAGTGTCCCAGCCTTCTGCTCAGGAAAGCACAGCATGACAGTCAACGGGTTAGCCGAACCCAGCGCCGCTCGCGACCGGCTCAACACGGAGATTTTGGTCGACGCGTCGATCGCTCTCGCCAAGTTCTTCCGTCCATCCGACGGTTGGCTGGCCTTCCTTTTCCTAACGATGAACCTTTGGGTGGTAATCTTCTCCGTTGAGCAGGCCGAATGGGTGACTGGCTTAGAGCTAACAACCCTGCTCAGCCTCTCCATCATTACCGGCCTGGTCCTATACCGGATCCCGGTCTGGGCGTTCCTAGTCCTACCCATCGGGGCGGCTCTTGGGCTGCTGGCAATCATCTGGCAATTCACTTCCAGAGAGATCGGGCTAGTTACGGTGACCAACGCCGACCAACTCTGGCTCCGGCTAAGCCTGTGGGTTGAAGCTGCGAGGACCGGGTCTATCAACATCGACACGGTACCGTTCGCTTTTGGCTTAATGGTTATCACCTGGATGACTGGATTCTTGGCCACTTGGGTTTTTTCCCGCTACCGCAACTTCTGGGGCGTATTCGTGCTGGGAGGCGCGGGGTTAGTGTCCAATCTAACCTACCTGCCTCCCCAGGCCAGCGCCCACTTGGCNCTCTGGCTATTTACCGGGTTGCTCCTGGTATCCCGGGTTCAATCGGTACGGCGGCGCCAGGAATGGGAAAGACGAAACGTTACCTATGATGGCCATCTAGGGCTTCTTTCAATCTCAGACAACTTTCTCCTAGCTTTCGTCGTCTTGTTAGTGGCGTTCCTTCTGCCCACGGGCGGCAAATTCGGCCCTACCAATGACCTTTACGAATTATTTCGGACTCCTGTAACTTCCTATGAGGATGACTTCAACCGGTTGTTTGCCGGCCTGCCGGCGAGGCGTCCCTTGGGCTACCGGATCTGGGGAGATGTGCTCGCATTTCAAGGCACCATCAATCCCGCTCCCACGCAAGTGCTGTGGGTAGAGTCACCGGTGCCGCTTTATTGGAAAGCCAGGACCTACGGCACCTATACGCCCAAGGGTTGGATATCCGATGAAACCGTACTGAAGCCCGTGGGCTGGAGTCCCCCGGTGTCGTCGTCTCAACCCTATGACAGCAGGTTCGAAGTTACCTACTCGGTCAACCCCCAATACGACTCCAAAACTCTTTTCGCGGGTGAGCAAGTGGTGGGAGTCGGCCGGGATGTTCAGATCGAGACCTATGAGTCACCTAACTATTCCTTAGACTTCACCGAATCTGACGCCGCCAAGGGCCATCCCGAGCCTGTTGTCCAGGCAGCCAACAGCCTTCGGCAATCCCTAAATCAAGGGGGCTCCCCGGCGACCGATTCCTCATTGGCTGCCCAACTGCCTGACCAGTTTCGGCTGATGGATGTCTCAAGGTCCAATGACGGTCGCATAAAGGAAGTCGTTGTGGCAGACGTTCTGCCGGCGCAAGCGGATATTCTGTCCGTCCGAAGCCCCAACCGCAACGTTAAAAGAGGGGAATCCTACGAAATCACGTCATCGGTTTCGCTGGCGACCGCCGGCCAACTAAGGAACGCCGGAACAGATTATCCATCATGGGTTCTAGAGAGATACACCCAACTTCCAGACACCCTCCCACAGCGAGTTAGAGATTTATCGGAGCGGCTGACCGCCGATGCGGAAACCCCCTTCGATAAAGCCAAAGCCATCGAGGAATATCTGAGGGCCATGCCCTATACGTTATCGGTCGATCCGCCTCCCTTCGATGCCGATGGAGTGGACCATTTCCTATTCACGTTGGAACAAGGCTATAGCGAATATTTCGCCTCCGCCATGACCGTCATGTTGCGGGCGGTGGATGTGCCGGCGAGGATGGCTACGGGTTATACGCAAGGTGAAAAGGTTCTCAACGAAAATATCTACATGGTCCTAGACAACAACGCCCACGGCTGGCTTGAGGTCTATTTCCCCAGATACGGATGGATAGCACAGGAGCCAACGCCCGGAAGGGCCTTCCCCAGACCGGTTCCGCCGGAGATCCAGACCGGGGAAGAGATTGCGGAGACCCCCTCTGAAGATATCCTAGAGGACGAGTGCGAAGACGACGACTTTGAAGATTGCGACGCTGGGCTGGTTCAGCCTCAGGGAAGCAGCGGGGATTCGGAGACAATGGTGTTCGGGGCAGAGCTAACCACAATCATCTATTGGCTTGCCGGGATATTCGGCGCGGTCATTGTGGCAAGCTTGGTGGTTAAGATGCTGTGGCGGCGGTTCATGTACCCGGCTCAGGACCCCCGAATAGCCTATCGGCGATTGGCGTTTCTTGGCAGATTGGCATCCGTTGGGCCGATCGACCATCAAACCCCGTATCAATACCGCCAGCGCTTAACTCAACTCTTGCCAGACTACCGCGAACAATTGTCGGTAGTTATAGATGCTTATGTCCGCGCTAGATACGGCCAGAGACAACTGAATGATGACCAGCGCGCCGATCTCTCCCAAGCTTGGCTTGCGTTGCGCATGCCATTGTTGCTGCGAACTCTGCGCCGGAGAAGTACATGACCGCTGACCGTTATCACATATGCCAGGTAAGCATGGGCTGGGTGGGTCTCGTCGGCTCTGATTTTGGCCTGAGCCGGCTCAGCTTCAAGCCGAACCCTCAGGAAGTACTGGAAGACTTGGGCTCCGCATTGGACCACGCCACCGAAGATGCCGGTAGTTTCACCGATACCGTTTCGTGCTTAGAGCGGTATTTTCAGGGAGAAACCGGCGCTTTGGACGAGATAGACCTAGACCTGCGAGGCGTACCGCCATTCTTCGGCGAAGCCTGGACCGCCTGCCGAACGATTCCTCCCGGAGAAACCCGCAGCTACGCCTGGCTGGCGTCGGAGGCGGGAAGGCCCTTGGCGGCGCGGGCAGCAGGACAGGCGATGGCCAAGAACCCCTATGCACTAATAATCCCGTGTCATCGGGTTATCGCCAGCAACGGCGACCTCCGAGGCTACGGCGCCGGGGGACTTAGTGTCAAAGCCAAGCTTTTGCAGATGGAACAAAAAGACAACAATAGTGCGGACAACACCCAAAGCTGACAAGCTCTGGGGCACTCACGATAGTACGCTTAGTCGGGCTAGGAGGCCTTGATTTGACTGATTCGGTTTCGATGTCAAACGGTCCGGTGGAGTGCTGGGCAGACATAGGTGAACTGCGCTTGAGGTACTTGGATTGGGGAGGAGACGGTCCGCCGGTAGTGGCGCTGCACGGTCTGGCTTCCTCGGCCAACTGGTACGACATCGTCGCCCCACTCCTACGCGAGCACTACCACATCGTCGCTCCCGACCAGCGAGGCCATGGGCAAACCACCCCAGCGCCCACCGGCTACGACTGGGAAACCCTATCGGCAGACGTTGCCAGGTTCATGGACCATCTGGGAATGGATAAGGCGTCAGTCCTAGGCCATTCCTGGGGTGGAAACGTAGCTACCAACTTCGCCGCCCGCCATTCGGAGCGCGTGAGCCGTGTGGTGATGATTGACGGAGGGTTTCTGGGGGGCCAAAACTCCCGGGATACCAACTGGGAAGAGTTCTCCCAACGAGTGCGGCCCCGGGACGTGTCCGGTACGCGAGTGGAGTTTCTTGACCGTTTACGGGTGCAGTTGGCGGACTGTTGGTCCGACACCCTGGAGCACATCGTCCAAACCATGGTCTATGAGGATAACGAAGGGCAAATCAGGGACATCCTGCACCCGGACAACCATGCTCAGGTCATCCGCGCCATGTGGGACCAGCCTCCGTCCATGGTTCTGCCCAACATCTCATGCCCGGCTATGATTGTGGCCGCCGGTCCCAGGCCCGAGCGGGCTGGATCGGATTTCTCCATCCGGCGGGAGGAGATGGTGGCTGCGGCGTCTAAGGACCTAAAAGACGGACAGGTACACTGGATCCCCAACACCATCCACGACATCGGATATCACAAGCCGGTGGAGTTGGCGGAACTCATCAAGAGTTTCATCCCCCAGGGATAGCAACGGGCTGAAGCCACCGCCCTTGTTCTACCTACCGGTCTTCGACATTAACTCAGGTTGAGCCTAATAGCCTGCGCACCTCGGTTCGCTCTCTATCTTTGCGGGTCATNCGGTCGAACCCGACAGTAGCAAAGACCTCAGGAACCGTGGCGCACGCCTCGTCTACAGCCCGGTACGCCCAACAATATCGCGCCAGCGACCTTTGACATCGCCTTGTGGGCGGCTCTGAGCATGTGGTTGGCGGTGATACGACCCAACGTGGTACAGAACTGACCTGCAACGCCAGTGCATGCCGAAACGGATTCCGCACAAGCTCCACGTTTGGGTTTAACCGGCCACTATCTCCTCGGCGTTGTCGAGGCGAACCGAACCGGAGCCGAGCAATGCCGCGAGCCGCTCCCCAAGTTCATCGCAGTAACCGGTGTTAACCGGCGGCAGATCCATAATCACACGCCCAGTTGGGGTATGAATATCCAGATTCACACGATCTTGGCCATGATACTCCAGCAGAACGCCGATGACTTCCCGAAGCCGGTGAGCGTCGTCAATGGCATTGTCAGATTCTCTAACGGCCAGTGACAAAGTCCGGTGAGACCCTCCGTTAGCGGCAGCGAGGTCCGGATTCGGCTGGGCGGCGTTAGCTCCGTTGGAATGTCCATTAGACGACCCGTTGGAGTTTCCGTTGCCGGCCTGCTGCCCATTCCCGTTACCATTGCCATTGCTCTCGCCGATTCCGTGACTGTTTCCGTTCGAAGATGGCGCCTGATTAGTCATGTGCTCCTGAACTTGGTCGCAAGCCAGCGAAAGCTGGTCCCCGCGCACCCGCAATTTACCTATCACCCGTAGTATCTTGCCCTCGGTCCATAACGCCTGGGTGCGCTCCAGAACATTGGGCCAAACCACCACTTCCACAGTGCCGCCCAATAGATCCAGAGTAACCACGAAGAATTTTTTCTGCTCTTTGGTGAATCGATCAGTTATGGACGATACATGCCCCAGCAAAGACAGGGATTTTCCCTGCATGTCGTCATCAAGCTGGTCGATGGAGTTGAAAGCGTCCCCGGCGTTCAGGCCGGCCAGTTGCCACATGGGATTATAGGAAAGAGAAACTCCGATCAACTCCCTCTCCCAGGTGGCTTTCTCTTCTGGGGGAACATCGGCATCACCCAATTCGATGCCCGGTAGTCCGCCGGCGTCTTCGCCAGCGGAGCCGTCGAATAGACTCGACTGGCCGGAATTACGGCTCTTGGCTTCAAGCTGGGTGAAGGCGACTATCTGGTCTAGAGAGTCCAGTACGGCACCCCGGTTCGCCAGGGTGTCGAAAGCTCCCGCCTTGGTCAAGCTCTCCAAAGTACGCCGGTTCAGCCCCCTGGAACCAGCCCGGTGACAGAAATCGTCGATGGACTCATAAGGGCCATTGGCCTCACGTTCCTCTACCAGAGGGCGAACGGCGGCTTCTCCCACGGTCTTCACCGCAGCGAGGCCTACACGGATACCGGCCGTGGGGCCGCTATCATGGTCGATGGTGAAGAACTCTCCGGACCGGTTGATATCCGGCAAAAGAACGGGGATCCCCAGCCGGAAGCACTCGTTGATCGAGGTTACGATTTTTTCAGGGTGGTCCAGCCGGGAGTTCAGCACCGCCGCCATGTATTCCAAGGGATAATGGCACTTGAAATAACCCGTCCAATAGGAAATCAGAGCGTAACTGACGCTGTGAGCCTTGTTGAACGCATATCCGGCAAAGGGTTCGATAAGGTCGAAAACAGAGGTTGCCAAGCTCTTCTCAAACCCTTTCGCGGCTGCCCCAGTCACGAATTTTTCCCTTTCCTCAGCCATCAACGAAGCAATCTTTTTGCCCATGGCTTTGCGGACGATGTCAGCTTCGCCCAGAGTGTATCCAGCGAATTGCTGCAGAATCAGCAACACCTGATCTTGATAGACGATGATGCCGTAGGTCTCGTCCAGCAACTCTTTGAGGCTGGGGTCTGGATATTCGACAGCCTTGCGCCCGAATTTGGAGTCGATGAAGTCTTCGATGTTCTCCATGGGTCCCGGTCGATACAGGGCAATCATGGCCGAGATGTCCCCGATATTAGAAGGCTTCAGTTCTTTGATGTACCGGCGCATCCCGGCGCTTTCCAACTGGAACAAATCGGTTGTATTGCCCGACGAGAGCAGGTCGAAGGTTTCCTGGTCGTCTAGGGGGAGATCGTCCAAGACAATCTTGATTCCCTGGTTCTTTTCTAAGAAGTTGACTGCCCGGTCCAGAATGGTCAGGTTGGTCAAACCCAGGAAGTCCATCTTCAAGAGGCCAAGTTTGGCCACCGGATCCATGGAGTACTGGGTCATCATTACCGGACTGTCTTCATCTGCGCGACTGGGCCGCTGCAAAGGAACCGTGTGTGTTAGCGGCTCGTCGGCAATCAGAACGCCAGCGGCGTGGGTGCTGACGTGGTGGACGATTCCCTCCAAGCCTTGGGCGGTGTCCACCAATTTTTTGATTTCTGGTTCGCTATCGTAGGTCTCCTTAAATTCGGCGTTGACTCGCAAAGCGTCTTCTATAGTCCGCGCCTTGAGCGGAACCATCCGGGCGATACGGTCCACATCGCCGTAGCTCATACCCAAACCGCGGCCAACGTCCCGCAACGACGCCTTGGCTCCCATGGTTCCGAAGGTCACTATCTGAGCAACCCGGTCGGTGCCATAGCGGTCAACCACGTAGTGGAGAACCTCGTCCCGGCGGTCGTCCTGGAAGTCCAGGTCGATGTCGGGCATCTCCTTACGTTCCAGGTTCAGGAACCGCTCGAATACCAGGCGGTATTGCAAAGGGTCCACGTTAGTGATGCCGAGACAGTAGAGAGCAACGCTGGCAGCGGCGCTTCCACGAACGCCGTAGAGAATCTGGCTTCTCCGAACAAATCCGATGATGTCCCATACAACCAAGAAGTAGTTGGCGAACTGGGTATGCTTGACGACCTCAAGCTCGTATTTCAGCCGTGCCACGGCATCGGCAGGGGAGTCGGGGTATCGCTGCTTGAATCCCTCCCAGCAGAGGTCTTCCAGGTATTCGTCGGCGCTTTTATCACCGGGAACCGGGTACTTGGGTAGGTGGGTCTGTCCGAAGGCTAGGTCCACATTGCACATGTCGGAGATCAGGCCAGTGTTATTCAGCGCATCGGGGAAGTCGGCGAAGAGGCGCCCCATCTCTTCAGGAGTTTTGATGTAGTAGGAGTCATCCTCCATCCGCAGACGCTTCTCATCCTGAACGGTGGTGTTAGTCTGGATGCAGATGTAGATGTCCTGCAGAGGCGACTCGACCTGTCTGACGTAGTGGGAATCGTTGGTAACGACCAAGGGGATGTCCAATTCCCGTCCCATGGTGACCAGCGCCTGATTCAATTCGGGGAGATTAGGCACGTGCTCGTGACGTTGCAGTTCCAGGAAATATCCGTCGCCGAACACCTCCTTGAACCACCCCGCAACCCGCTTGGCTTCGTCTATGTTGCCATCGTTGATAAGGCGAGGAACCTCGGCAGAGGGGCAAGCGGACAGAGCGATGAGGCCCTTGGCATTTTTCTCCAGCAATTCCCGGTCGATGCGGGGGCGGTAGTGGAAACCGTCGACATGGGCCCGGGTAATCAGCTCCATCAGATTGCGATAGCCGGTGTTGTCCCGGGCTAACAGCACCAGATGGTGAGGACTACGCTCGTTGGCGCTCTTGTCGAAGCGGCTGCCCTTGGCGACGTAGACCTCGCACCCGATAATGGGCTTGATGCTCGCCTCTTTGCAGGCTTGGTAGAAATCCACCACGCCATACATGGAGCCGTGATCCGTGATTGCCAGGGAGTCCATTCCCAACTCTTTGGTCTGGGTAACCAAGTCGGGAATCCTGCTGATCCCGTCCAACATGCTGTACTCGGTGTGGACGTGCAAGTGCGTAAATCGGTTATCAATAATCGTATTTGTCATTCGGACCTCTGTTAGGGATTATTATAATCCCTAAACTGGTAGGTCCCTGTCAAGGCAAAATCCAAGAAAACCACAATATGTGCCATATTGCCCGGTTCCGACTACTAGGGGTTGCTGTTCGCCGGAAGAACGAGGGTTAACATTGATTGTAGCAGGCGAAGCGAGACTAATGAATGGCCGATTGTCGTTAAGGATGCGATACCCGTCTTTAAGGAATCGCGAAAAGACGGACCCAAAACCTTCTTCAGCGCAAGATGGTGATGAATGAATACCTCGGGTGGATACTTCGACACACGCTACCCAGGCCACATAGAAAAAGCCCCGCACATTCATGCAGGGCTTCGTCCAAAGCGGATTCGTTATAGTAAAAGGTGCCCCGCCGTGGCGGAGGGCCAGGTTATTCCTCTTCTTCGTCCTCGTCTGAGGATTTGCTTACCGCCAGAACCTCTTTACTGGATTCCTCGGAGCGGTCAGTGTGCCTGGAATCGCCCCAGGAAGCGGCTTCCACGTAATTCTGGAAGTCCTTGGATTCGCCACAGATCTGGCAGATTCCCTGGCTTGACGGTCCCATAGCGGGTTGGATAACCCAGTGATGAGCGCACGCCGGGACATTGTCTACTTCAACGATTGGGGTAGCTACTGTTTTTTGAGCCATGATGTTCGACCTCCGGATTCTACAGATAGATTCTACCATGTTATAACGGTATTCGTCAATATCTACGAATCATTAGCTCGGTTATAGCACGATTACAAATGTTTCAATAACATACATCGCTATAATAGTTCTTGATTTCGTTAATATTACGCGGATAAATGACTATCTAGGTTAAGTATCAACTCTTACTCTACGGCCGATTTTTCGGGGAATCCCCTGCCGTTCTTTGCCATCATGATGTTTGATGCCGTCGCAGCTCAGAGGATGCCCGCCTAACCAACTGGTGGTTGATATACGGACCTAACAGCGGTAACGGTTCTGTTGAAGCCAAACGAATACGGCACCGATCGATAGATAGCGGCGCAACGTTCTACGAACGGGGATAGCAGGAAGAGAGGAGCGGCTCCCGGGATGTGGGCTAGCTGGGCAGGTCAATCTTCTGCGTCGCTATCCTGGTCACGCCCCAGCCAGCCAGCCAGGCTGAGTGGCGGCCATCGCCGCCGGCGACTACAAGCACCAGATCGTCGGCGGAGCGGACGATGGGAATCATAGTGTCGGGGTTGGCCTCGTCCACCCAGGATGGCCAGTTTCGATTACCGTAGTGGGCCACGCCGACGAGTTGTCGTAGCGGCATTCGGGCGTTCTGGTAGACATATTCCCTAACATCGTCTTTGGAGAGGCCGGAAGCGTGGATGTCGGCGGCGTGCTCGGGGCACAGCACCAAGACTATCTGAGCGCCGGTGCCTATCTGATAGTAGTTGGAAACTCCCGACCCCTTCATGGTGCCGACCAACGTCTGCAATACTTCGAAACCAGTGGGCACTGTTGTTTCCATCACCACGTAGATACCCCTGATTCCCGCCACGGTGACGATGCTATCGGTGGGGCTGTAGCCCAGTTCCAAGTGGCGCGGCTCCCAGGGGCTGCGGTCTTCGTTCTCCGAGAAGCAGAAAGAGAACCGGGCGGGCGTGGAGAGGGTAGCTTTATCCATCTCCCCCGGAATCAGCCCAGCCACATTTCTAATCATCAGCCGAAGCGCCCGGCCGATGGCCGCATTGGCCCGATACCCCGGACCGAAACAACCGGCGTCTCCGTTTATGCCCAGTTGCCGGGCGATGGGCCCGTTGACGATGACTGCGGGCGCCGCTCCGCCGGTGGTGGACGATATACCGGCCACATTGAAGTCCTCTTGGAGCATCGCCTTGACCGCCGCCACCACCACCGGAAAGTGCTCCGGACGGCAGCCCGCCATCACGGAGTTGATCGCTAGCTTTTCCAGGGTGACTTTGGCGTTGCGAGGCTGGATTATTCCCAGAGAGTCGCTCGGCGCTCCAGAGTAGCCTGCAAGCATCCGGCTAACTAGATCCGCAGTGGCCGGCACCACCGGCAGGCCATCGGTCCACCCCTGCTCGTCATAGTAGTCTTGAATGACATCGAAAGAGTCCTCAACGTCTATCCGGCGGGACTCGAGACCTGTTTGGCTTACCATATTCGGCTATACCTGCGGTTATTACTCATGAGAAGGGCTGTCCTAGGTGGCCGATACCTCGCTAGTCAGAAGGCCAACAATCTCCGGAGCAAAGTCGTGGGCCATCTGGCGCACGTCGTCCACAGACTTGGTGACCAGTGGGCTGGGTATCACCACGATTCGAGCTCCGGGCATCCCCAAAGCAGTGGTGCGGGCGTGAGCGGCCCGGGTGAATGAGCTAGTGATAACACTCAAGGACGGTGTTCCCTTGGATTCGGTGGTTACTGTGTCGTGGAGACCCCACGTCGTGCAGGATCCTCAATCCGCGACCCCGTGGATAACAACGTCACACTCCTCCGCTAGAGACTCCAAAGTCTCCGGCGCGCAGGGTGCGCTGTAGCTAAACTTGGTGGCGTAGACAATTTTTTGAGCGCCGTAGTCCTGAACCAGAACGTCCTTCAACTCTTGCAGGAATGCGTCGGCGTGGTACTTCCGGTTCTCCAGAAGACCCACCACTTTGCCTTTGAGATTGGGCAGGTTGGAATTGAGACCTACCTCTTCGGGCACATCTTCGGCACGGGGATCAAGTATCTGAATGGTTGGCGCCATGGCAGCTACCTCCTTGGGAAATAGAAACGAATCGAGGCAAGTATATGAGAAGAGGTTAAAGCGCCCCTACATTAGTTGAATCGAAGGCAAAAGTCCAGCCCGATTCAGTCGCGGAGGAGTGCAGAGGACACAGGTAGCTGCTTCGGGTCCGGGAAGGTTGGCTATCGGCCCGAGTCAGGTGACCGGGCTAATCGGACATCTGGAAGTATTTGCCCTCGGTCTTGATGGAGGGAGCAACGACCATTTCAGCCTTGTGCAGGTCTTTAACTGTGTAAGCCCCACACATCCCCATGGCGACGCGGAGAGCGCCGATAAGGTTCTGAGTGCCATCAGTCTTAGAGGTGGGACCGTAGAGTATCTGCTGCAAGGTGCCCTTGGTTCCCACTTTGATGCGGGTCCCTCGAGGCAGTTCCGGGTGGGGATTGGCCATTCCCCAGTTGTAACCGTGTCCCGGCGCTTCTTCGGCTTGGGCGAAGGGTGTGCCCAGCATAACGCCATCGGCGCCGCTGGCAATCGCTTTACAGAAGTCGCCGCCGGTGCGAATACCACCGTCGGTGATTACAGAGACGTAGCGGCCGGTGCGGCGGAANTAGTCTTCACGGGCAGCAGCGCATTCCAACGTGGCTGTTACTTGAGGGACGCCTACCCCGACTACTTCCCTGGTCGTGCAGGCTGCTCCGGGTCCGACACCGACCAGTATGCCGTCGATACCGGTCTCCATCAGTTCTTGAGCTACGGAATAAGTTACGCAGTTGCCAACCACTACCGGAACTTTGAGGGAGCTGACCATCTCGGAGAAAATCAGTCCGCGGTAGCTGCGGGACATATGCCTTGCGGTGGTTACTGTTGACTGCACCACCACCATGTCCGCCCCAGCCTCCACGGCCACGGGGGACATGCGCTTGGTATTCTGGGGAGTGAACGAGACGGCGCACGTTGCGCCGGTCTTTCGAATCTCCTGAACTCGCTCTGCCACCAGGTGCTCTTGAATCGGTTCGGAATACACCTGCTGAAGATGCTCGGTAATCTCTGACTGGGGGATGGACATAATCTCTTCGAGAACCGAATAGGGGTCCTCGTATCGAGTGTACAGTCCCTCGGCGTTGAGAACGCCAAGACCGCCCATATCATGCATCAGAGTTGCGAAGTGGGGAGATACGGCGCCGTCCATAGCAGACGCCATAACGGGGATGTCAAAGGTGAGGTCACCGATGGTCAGCTTGGTCGAGGTCAGATCCGGGTTAATGGTCACCTGGCCCGGAACGATCGCCACTTCATCAAAGCCGTAGGACCTTTCCAGTTCCTTAAACAGGCGTCTCGGCATCGCCACTTACCTCGACTACAAATTACGATTTATGTTCAATCGACTCTATCAGTAACTTGAAGTGGAAGTCAACGGGGAAAACACCTATACATCTAATCGATTATCTCTCCGTAAACACTCTACAGAATCCCTCTATCGTCATGCCTGCATTCCAGCATCATATAGTAACCCGTCATCTAGTAGTAAGACTTCATCAAACGGCACATTCCTCCGAATATACCCGCCGACTTATTACCCCAGTATTGCTACATCTTTGGTATGTAAATACTATTGCCAGGTTGTGAAAAATAGTGCATACTCTTTTTAGATTTACTTCCTGGTGGTTCTAGCGCAGCGGACCCACCCGTTCCCATCCCGAACACGGTAGTGAAACGCTGCAGCGCCGACGATACTGCCTTGGTGACGGGGTGGGAAAATAGGTCACCGCCGGGGGGTATTAATCTACTCTTTGAACTGGTCCAAACACGGAATCATGGCCTTGCGAAGGCCTCGGAATCTTCGGTAGATCCCCGTTTGGAACCTGTGGCCAGGCTCTCAGCCACGGCACCTGCAACAACCCAATCCAGCTTCACCTCCGCCTAAAACGCGGCATTATACCTTTACACAACGATGGGCCCGATTTATAATTGAGCCTCTAGCATTGGAAAAGGGCAAGCTCCGGCGCTCTCGGTTCCCCGGAGCTTGGTGGATAGCGAGTGGGGTGGACGAAGCGGAAGGGATAGTGGATGCCAGTTGCAGTGCGGCCACAAACCCAATACGGAGACACTCCAGCGGTAGAGGGAACTCACCTTCACCACCAGGAGCATTAGTATGGGAAGCAGGTTCGAGAAATTCTCCGAAAGAGCACGCCGGGTTCTATCCTTAGCACAAGAAGAAGCCCAGCGGTTTAACCACAACTACATCGGGACCGAGCATATTCTCCTAGGTCTGGTCAGGGAAACCGAAGGAGTAGCCGCTCGCGTTCTTTCCAGCCTTGAGGTGGACCTGAGCAAGGTCCGGTCCGCCGTCGAATTTATCATCGGGCGCGGCGAGAAGCCTGCCCAAGGCGAGATCGGATTAACTCCCCGGGCCAAGAAAGTGGTCGAACTGGCCGTAGACGAAGCCCGCCGGATGAACCATACCTATATCGGCACCGAACACCTCCTCATCGGGCTATTGCGCGAGGGTGAGGGCGTCGCCGCCGGGGTTCTGGAAAGCCTGGGTGTCACCCTGGACAAGGTCCGGGCCGAGACTCACCGCATCCTGAGCCACAGTTCCGGAAGCGGCAGTAGCCAAGGTTCCCGCAGCACTTCCCGTACCCCCACGCTTGACCAATTGGGCGTGGACCTCACCGTGGCCGCCCGGAGCGACAAATTGGACCCCGTGATTGGCCGGGAGCAAGAGATTCAACGCGTCGTGCAGATCCTCAGCCGGCGCACCAAGAACAATCCTGTTTTGGTGGGCGAACCCGGCGTTGGCAAGACCGCCATCGTTGAAGCATTGGCCCAGCGCATCGGTTCCGGAGATGTTCCGGAGACCCTCCAAGGCAAGCGCTTGGTCACCCTGGATATGGGCGCTCTGGTTGCCGGTACCAAATACCGCGGTGAGTTCGAAGAACGCCTGAAGAAAGTAATCGAAGAAATCAAGGCCTCCGGTAACTGCGTTCTGTTTATCGATGAGATTCACACGATCGTCGGAGCAGGAGCAGCGGAAGGAGCGGTCGACGCCTCCAACATCCTCAAGCCATCTCTGGCTCGCGGTGAGTTGCAGTGCATCGGCGCCACCACGTTGGACGACTACCGCAAGTACGTAGAGAGGGATCCCGCGCTGGAACGGCGTCTACAGCCGGTTCGCGTGGAAGAACCCTCCAACGAAGACACCGTGTCGATACTCATGGGTGTCAGGAGCCGCTACGAAGACCATCACAAGGTAGACATCACGGACGAGGCCATCAGGTCCGCTGCTACCTTGGCGTCACGGTTCATACCGGACCGTTTCTTGCCCGACAAAGCCATCGACTTGATAGACGAAGCCGGCTCCAGGGTACGTCTCCGGGGTAGTGTTACTCCGACGGCGGTAAAAGACGCCATGGAAGTCCTGGAACAGGTACGCAAGGACAAAGACGAAGCCATTGCCTCTCAGCAGTACGAGGCGGCGGCCGAACTACGGGACCGGGAATTGCGGCACAGCGAAGATCTGGACACTCTGGAAAAGGAGTGGCAGGAAGGCCGCGGCAAGGACCGGGCGGTGGTCACTGAAGAAGACATAGCAGAAGTAGTCAGTATGTGGACCGGGATTCCGGTTACCCGTCTGGCTGCGGAAGAGACAGAGCGCCTGGTTAACATGGAGCAGGAGCTTCACAAGCGCATAATCGGCCAGGACGAAGCCATCGTCAACATCGCCAAGTCGGTGCGGCGGGCTAGGGCTGGGCTGAAAGACCAACGCAGGCCCATCGGCGTATTCATGTTCCTGGGGCCCACCGGAGTCGGCAAGACCGAGTTGGTTCGCGCCATGGCCGAGTTCATGTTTGGCAACGACGACGCGATGATTCGCTTGGATATGTCCGAATTTCAAGAACGGCACACGGTAGCCCGATTGATCGGCGCTCCTCCCGGATACGTTGGATACGACGAGGGTGGACAGCTTACCGAGGGTGTCCGCAGGAAAAACTACTGCGCAGTCCTGCTGGATGAGATTGAGAAGGCCCATCCGGATGTCTTCAACATCCTGTTGCAGATTTTCGACGCTGGACAGTTGACCGACGCTCGCGGGCGCCGGGTCGACTTCAGAAACTCCATCCTGGTTATGACCAGCAACCTGGGGTCGGACTTAATCAAACGGGAAACGACCCTGGGCTTCACGGTCAAGAGCGACGATGCTCAGACTGAGGCCGCCGCCTACGACCGGATGAAGGACAAGGTCATGGAGGAAGTCAAACGCTTCTTCCGACCAGAGTTCCTAAACCGTATCGACGCCACGGTGGTGTTCCACCAACTCACCAAGGAAGAGATTCATGCCATCGTCGATCTGATGATGGACCAGGTCAGGGCGGAGCTGGACGAGAAAAAGATTGGCTTGGAGCTGACCGAAGCAGCTAAGCAACACCTGGGCGAAAAGGGATTCGATCCGGTATTGGGTGCCCGCCCGTTGCGCCGCTTGATACAGAACGAGGTCGAAGACGCTCTGTCCGATGAGGTCCTGAGTGGCCGTTTGAACGACGGGGATATAGCGATCGTGGACTTGGAAGACGACGTGATAGTGATTCGCAACAAGGGCAAAGCCGAAGTGACCAAAGCCGACGACGAGGAGACAAGCTCCGACGACGAGGCGCAGGTTGAGGCGGCATCGCCAGCGTAAATCTCAGATCCGGTCGGCAATCAATTCGCACTGACAGAAGGCCCCGCTTTAGCGGGGCCTTCCGCTGTTATAATGAGCCGGGTCAACCCCGAACGTCATCTCCGCCGATGATGTCCAGCGATTCGTGTTGCAGGGAGGAGGAAGGCCGGTGACCCGTCCCAGAGAGCGGCCCCGCACTGTATTCTTTTGCCGCGATTGCGGCTACGAAAGCCCTAAATGGATGGGCTTCTGCCCCGCCCCGACCTGCGGATCCGGGCAACCCCTGGTGGAAACCACTCCGGCCATGAGCAGCGCTGCCAACTCCAGTTGGACCCCTGCCCAGGCCGAACCCGTTCAAGAGCTGTCCAGCCTAGAGTTGGACAGCCAGCGCCGCATCGAGTCTCCCTGCCAAGAGCTCAACCGCGTGCTTGGCGGCGGCATCGTGCCCGGCTCGGTGATATTGCTGGCGGGCGAGCCTGGGGTCGGCAAATCCACATTACTCCTTCAAGTCGCCAAAGATATGGCCGCCTCCGGCCGCACCGTGCTCTACGTGTCCGGAGAGGAGTCGCCTCAGCAGATAAAGCTGCGCTCGGAGCGGTTGGGGTTCGCCGGAGAAGGGGTTTTTCTGCTGTCGGAAACCGACGTGGACGCAGTGGTCAACAGATTGGAAGAATCCCGGCCCGGTCTGGCCATCATAGATTCGGTCCAAACTCTTTACAGCCGGGACGCGCCCTCAGGTCCGGGCAGCGTAGTGCAGATACGGGAAGCCGGACTGAGGTTGATGCGTTGGTCCAAAGCCCGGCAGGTCCCGGTGTTGCTGGCCGGACACGTGACTAAAGACGGCTCGGTGGCAGGACCGAAAGTCCTGGAACACATGGTGGACGTGGTCACCTACTTGGAATCCCAGGAGTTCGGCGCTTTTCGGTTACTGCGGTGCGCCAAGAACCGCTTCGGATCCACCGACGAGGTGGGTGTATTTGAAATGACCGAGGCCGGATTAGTCGAAGTCCTGGACCCGTCCAAAACNCTGCTCTCCCAGCGATACGATCAAGCAGTGGGGTCTGCCCTTGTGCCGGTACTGGAGGGCAGCCGCCCTCTTATGCTGGAAGTTCAGGCCCTCACTTCGTATTCCCACCTTCCAGCTCCCAGACGCGTGGCCAACGGCGTGGACCACAACCGCCTCTTGATGCTAACCGCAGTGGCAGGGCGGCGCGCCGGGTTGGATCTTTCCGGTCAGGACATCATCGTCAGCGTCGCCGGGGGAATGCGTATCAGCGAACCAGCGGCCGACCTAGCGATAGTTCTGGCAATCGCATCAAGCCTGCACAACCGCCCTTTGGCCTCGGACATGGTCGTTTTCGGAGAGATTGGTCTGGGTGGTGAAGTGCGGACGGTGCCACAAGTACAGCGCCGCCTGCAAGAGGCTCAAAGGCTGGGATTGACCCGTGCGGTGTTGTCCGACACTGCTCTTGATAAGGACGCCCGCCCCCCGGACATGAACCTTGTCTTCGCTCGAACGGTGAGCCAAGCAATCAAAGCCGGTTTGGGTGAACGCCTTGAGCGCCGGGAAGCCGTGGTGAACGACTAGCCGGATAGATATACCAGATTAAACTCTAGCTATCTTCAGCCGTAACCGGCGTCGCCGCTTCGGGNGTATGGAACTCATGGTCCTCGCAGGCGACCCAGCGGGACCCGTCCTCGTAGACCTCTTTCTTCCAGATGGGGACGATTGCTTTCAGCCGGTCCACAGCCTCATGGCAGGCAAAGAAAGCTTCCTTACGATGGGGTGAGGCTACCGCGACCACCAAGCTGACCTGCCCGATGTCCACCCGGCCGATACGATGGGAGATAGCGATATCTTCGATCTGAAACTCGGTCATCAACTGCTGACGAATCTCTTCCAGCTTCTTAACGGCCATCTCTTCGAAGGCCTCGTACTCCAGGGTAATGACCCGCTTCCCCTCGAAGTTATCCCGCGTCGTCCCCAGAAAAGTCACAACCGCGCCGTTGGTGTCCTTGAGCACTCTACCGGTCACAACCTCGGGATTGAGGGGCTCGTGAGTGACTTCAATCATTGATCTATCCTCCGCTGACCGGTGGTATCAGGCAAACGTCGTCGCCTTGGTGCAACAGAACATCGGGTTCAGCATAATCGGCATTCACCGCAACGACGATATTCACTTCCGGCGGCGCAAGCCTGGGAAATATCTTTCTGATTTCGATTGTCATATCGGCCACCGTAGCCCCTTCAGGTAGAACCAACTCATGGGAGCTGCAGGCGGCCCTTTCCCGGTAGATAGCGAAAAATCTGACAACTATATCCAAGCTGCTACCTTTGCCGCCATATATTACGCGCTTCTACCGGTTTCGCCATCAGTATCGTGAAGAACTCCCGAAAGGACGACTGGTAGATTGGCTGAGGTTATATTATCGCACAGCTGCGGAGGCTTTGATAGAAACGAGGTTACCAGGAAACCGGGTTCCAGCCGGCGANGAGTACTCTTTCCTTGCCGTTAAGAGTTACCGTCTGGTCCTCATTCACGGCCATCCAGTAGAACTTACCGGCGGTCAATCGGGTCACTGTATTGGCCAAGGCGAATATAGGCCTGGGATCGTATAGGGCACAACCAAAGCTGGGTGGCGTGTCCTGGGCCGACGGGTCGAAATGCCACACCCGCACCAGGTTTTCATCGGCGATCAGAGGCGCCAAACCCGCGGCCGGATCTACAGATGGTGCCGGGGTCGGTGTCGGGGTGGCTGTTGGCGGGACATCAGGCTCGGTAACCTTGAAACTTGCGAAAGACTTGACCCCACCGATCGTGGACTCCACCCGCCTGGTCCCTGGAGGCAGCCCAGGCACGACACCAGTGATTGTGAAGCTACCATCCTTATCCGTTGTCGTGCTGGACGAAGGCAGGATCGACAGAACCCCGATGGTAACGTCGGAAATCGTCCGGAAGGCGCGGAAGTTGGTCCCGGTAACCGTNACAGTGGTGCCNCTAGGACCGGATGTGGGAGCGATGCTAGTGGTGGCGGCGGGGACGGAATGGTTCACGGTGCTGGTGGAGGTGGTGCCCGATATCGTGGCGGTGATTGTGTTCGTGGATGGAATCACGGCCGCCGTAGGAACGACAAAGTCCACTTCAAACTCGCCATCAGTATCCGGGGTTACGGAGGTCAGGTTGTTGGAGCCGTATTGGATAGTCACCCGGAAANTTTTCGGTGAAGTGACGTTGGTCGCAGGGAACCCAACCCCGTTGAGCTTCACCGTTGTTCCTATACGGCTTTCGGAATCGTCGATGCTGATTTTCNGGGAGACCAGATTTACANTGGCGGTGGCAGTTGCCCCACCGGTATCCTTGGCCACGAATTGTAGGCTGGATGCTGAAAAAGTACTGGAGTTTCCTTCAATAATCAACTCGGCGACCCAACTGCCGCCGTCGTCCAGGTCTATCGGATAGGTTATGTAGGGTGACTGCAGCGTGTTTCCACCCATGGTTATTATGCTGGCCCCGGTTCCGGTGACTTTATGCCTGCCACCGCTGCCAGTACCACCAGCTACGGACTTGGCGCTGAAACCGCCTCCGATGAGGACCACGGCCTGATTGGGAACAGCGGAGCTAGGGGAAGCCGATATCGTGGGAGTCAACAAGGCCGGACGGTTGGTGACGATGGAAGCGTCCATGGTCCCGCCAGGCCCCAAAGCCGCCTGGATGTCGACCGGGCCTGAAACAAAACCGGCGATCAGCGCTGCTATCACAGCGGCAATAACACGGCTGGCCAGCTTAGGCCGAATACTCAAATGGCCCTCCCTATCCCTAACTCTACAGATATTGTAGCAGGTATACCCTCAGCCAAGCCCTCGCTAATCTTGGAGATTGAGTGCGATTCGAAGGCGCTGTGTCGGCCCAGTCCGCCCAAGTGGTCATAACTGGCACTCCAAATTCCTTGAACATTTCGTAAGTTTTATTTTATATTTCTACCAATTGTTNCCGTTGACTATGCTACCAGCGGATCCCGGCTTGCTAGCCCAAGCTGAACGATGACTCGGGTGGGTAAGCCGGACCAACAGATCTGGCAGTTCTGACAACGAAGACTTATTTCTTGAAGCCGGGCCAAAACGTACAGAAAAATAAAAAGTGCGGAGGTCCGGAATGATGCCGGGGGGATGTGACGATGTTGAAGGCGAGGTGCCCTGGTAGGCTCGCATTACTGGGTTGGTCATTAGTACTACTGCTGATTCTATCCGGTTGCGGACTACCGTTCAGATCCGATGAAGACCCCACGCAGGCGTCCCAGGAAGAAGCCACCAGCGCGCCTTCATCCTCGGTTGACGGGAGCGAGGCAACCGGTTCGGACAGCCCCACTCCAACTCCGGTGATTGAAGCGGATCCCGACCCAACTCCTGAAATACTACCCACCTCCACGGTAGTTTCCACGCCTGAAGTTGGGTCCAGCCCGTCGCAGTCGCCGAATCCCAATAGCCGGTCCATCATCGGGCTTCAGGCCGGTTTGTCTGCCAGTGTCATGTCCGGCCAAGCGCCCCTCACCGTGCAATTCACCAACCTTTCATCCAACGCCGACAACTTTCGCTGGGACTTCGGAGACGGAGAAACCGCCGCAACCAGTCTCACCGATGAGCTCGTATCCCATCAGTACGTTAAGGCTGGAACGTACCAGATTGCTCTAGCCATAGCCAAGACCGGAGACGATACGTCCACCGACTTGGCTACAATCTCGATAGTGGTTGAACCCGGCCTCCTNCACCGCATAACTTTGGAACCCGCCAACCCGAACGTGAGCGCAGCCGTTCAAGAGCAGTTCACGGTTACGGCGTTCGACCGGTTCGGTAACGAGATTCCAGGATTGACCAGCAAGCTTTCGACCGAAGAGGCTTCAGGACAGATCGACGCCAATGGAGTCTTCACCGCCGGCAACAATGCGGGACTCTATGCAGGGGCCGTTAAAGCCGTGGTTACCCAGGGACCGGCCACGAAAACGGCCTCGGTTGATGTAACTATCACTCCGGGACCGCTAACCGAAGTGCGGCTGAAGCCGGAAACGGTGGAACTGAACATCGGCGAAAGCCATGAGTTCACAGCCACGGCGGTGGACATCTTCGGCAATGCCCTTCCCAACGCCCGGCTAACCTGGCGGATCGACCAGAGCATCGGCACCATCAGCGCCAGCGGCCTCGTAACCGCAGGCAACATCGCCGGCTTCTACGAGAACGGCGTGACGGCAGCCATTCTTTCGGTAGAGGCGACCGCCTCCATAACCGTGAACCCGGACGCTCCATCCGACGTGAGCATTCCCGCCGTCTTGGTGGCAGCAGGAGAGCCCGTCACTCTTAAAGCCCTTGTCGTAGACCAGCACGGGAATCCCGCCGAGACTACGGATATCATCTGGTCGGTGGACGATCCCAAGGCGGGATCCATCACTGCGCCCAACGTATTGACTGCCGGTGAACTGGCAAGAACCTACCCCGGCGCGATCCAAGCCATCGTCCGTCCAGGCGGACTGACCGCCAGCGTTGCCGTGACCATCGTGCCAGGCCCATTGGATCGGGTGTTGGTGGCTCCTGACGTCATAGAGATTGGGATCGGGATGAACCAGCGGTACGTGGCGGCGGGTGTAGACCGGTTCGGCAACCGCATCTCGGGATTAGACATTACCTGGAGCTTGAACCAGGATATCGGGACCATCGACGCCTATGGCTTGTTCTCCGCTGGCAACGGTCCCGTCGGTCAAGTCAATGCGATTAAGGCAATGGCCATACAGAACAGCCTCGTTCGATCGGGTGAAGCAGCCTTGACCATCGAGCCGGACAACGTCGCGTTCATCTCGGATCGCAACGACGGCCAACTCGACGTTTATGTCATGAACATGGACGGAAGCAACGTGCGCCGAGTGACAACCGGGGCGGCTCCGGTGGTGTTTTCCTGGTCTCCTGACGGCCGGCGCATAGTTTCCGACTTCGACTTTTTCGACCGCCGTTACATAATCTCCACCAACAGCGACGGTGTCTGGGACGTCTTGCTTACCGAGTCCGGAGTGGACTCGGACCCGGACTGGTCTCCCAGTGGAGATCGAGTTGCTTACGCCTCCAGCGTCAACGGATCTGGGGAGATATACGTGATGGACGTTGATGGCGGGCATCCCGTCAGAGTCACCAACCACTCGGCGGAAGACCAAAATCCCGCTTGGGCTCCAGACGGAGAAAGCCTCCTCTTCGCCTCAGACAGGGATGGTGACTTAGAGATTTACCGATTGTGGATTGTCAGCGGTGCGATAACCCGGCTGACCAACCGGCCGGGACCGGATAGCCACCCCCGCTGGTCTCCCGACGGTTCCGAGATTTTGTTCATCTCAGGCCAGGACGGGGACAGCGAGATATATCTGATGAACTCGGACGGCACCGACGTGAGAAAGCTCACGTCCAACCGGGTTGAGGATACATCCCCGTCGTGGTCACCGGATGGCCGCCGGATAATCTTCGCTTCGGGGGACACGCATAAGGATTGGGAGATCTACACCATGTCCCGGGTCGGAGATCAGATCGACCGGCTGACGGATAATAATAACTTAGACCTGGCTCCCCGGTGGGCGCCTCGGAAGCGTGGCGTCGAGGTGAACCAAACGTCGGTAGTCATCCCGCAGACCGGCTCTAGGTCACCGCTTGACGCCCAAGACGCAGTGGACTTCGCCAGCGCCGCGATGGTTCAGATCGCCGCCGGACATCGCATAGCGTCCGGATTCATCATCGACCCGGACGGTTTGATTCTTACCAATAACCATGTGACCCGCGATTCAGACGTGGTCATAGTGAACCTAAGAAACGGAAGTAGCCATAGCGGCACGGTTCTGGGCCGAGACTTGCTGAGGAATCTGGCGATAATACGGATCGACGCCAGTGACCTCCCATGGCTGGAGCTTGCCGACGTAGGCCAAGCAGATGTCGGCACTGAACTGCTTGCTTTGGGGTACACTACTGCGCCGAACGACATCGCTCTGGTGTCAGGAGTGGTTTCCGACTTGAAGATTGACGCAGGCCGCAACATCCGTTGGCTACAGATAGATGTTCCGCTGGGCTGGGATTATGGTGGAGGTCCGGCGCTCAATCTCTATGGAAAGGTTGCTGGTGTGGTGGATGCCAAGACCGTTAGCGGCTCGATAGAGGGTGCGGGTCTGGTGATATCCGCGAACACGGTCAATGTGTATCTGGAAAGGCTCAAGGCTGGAGAGGTTATCGCCAACTAAAGGGGCTTCTTGCAGCCGGTTCGGAGTTCTGTGCTTGTGTAAATGTGGTGCAGAACCTAGCACCCCCACTCTAACTCTCCCCCTTCGTAAGGGGGAGAGGACAGGTTAGGATGGGGCGGGTCTGCTAATTTCTGGGAATTGCTTTGCTCTGGACCCCGATCTACAGCGTGGACACCCGGCCCGGTCCCATCTCCAACTGTAGGGCGATCTGGGCCAGGGCTAGGGCGCTGTAGTAGGACACCGTTAAGGTCAGGTCAACCACGCCCCGCTGTCCCACCAGCTTCTCTGCGTCGGCGTAGGTTCCGTCTGACACCTTCTTATCCCGTATCATTTCATGAACGAACTTGGAAACTACCGTCTCGTCCTTGGTCAGGCCATCGTCGGTTTTGTGGGTGCGGATCGCTTCGATAGATCCGTCACTGACTCCNGCCTTAGCGGCCAAGATTGAGTGCCCGGTCCATTCGATGTCGCTGTCCCACTCCCTGGCTACCAGGATGATTGCCAGCTCTTTCAGGTTCTCCGGCATGGAACTCTGGAAGCGTAGCGACGCACCCAATGAGGTCAGGTGCCCGGCGGACTGGGGACTGTTCAGCAGCGCCCGAAATTGCAGGCCAACCTCCTCGGTGCCCCGGTCCTCGCGGATCCGGTCGTAAATCTTCTGTCCATCAGCGTCTAATTCTTCTCGGGATACATAGGGTACTCGGACCATATTTGAACTCCTTGATATTTGATTACGGATTGATGATTTGACGTTGGCGGCCCACGATGAATGTCTCGCGGCGCTCCACGTAGTCGGTTACAGCGTCGATCAGGGCTTCGGGACGATCCAACGCAATCAGGTGTCCTGCGTCGTACACGATCGAAACGTTGCTGTTGGGTATCTTCTCCCGGTATATGGCCGTCGCTTGCGACTCTACCGTTTTGTCAGCTAGGCCAAAAAGGGACAGGGTGGCACACTGGACATCGCCCAACCTACTTTCCACCTCAGAGTCATTCACCGTTCCCCCAAGCCGAGCCGCCAGAGCCTGTTCCTGGGTCAAGTTGTCGATCAAACCGAACGGCAGGCTGGGGATATTCTCCGGGTGAGCGGAAAGTCGAGCCTTCATCTCATCCAGCGTTTGGGTAGGCGCACTAGCCGCAGGCCGGATGGCCGTGGGCGAGATTAGGACAAGAGCCTCCACGGATTCCGGAGCTAGCAACGTTTGCCGCAGAGCAACGTTGGCCGCGAAGGATGTGCCTATAAGGGTGAACTTGCCGGAAACGACCGATGCGGCCGCTTGGACCATGGTACCGGCCAAGTCGTTTACCGAACCGGAAGTAGTATTNGGCGATGAGGAACCCATCCCCGGCACTTCGAAAACAACTACTCGATACGTTTTCGCCAACGCATCGTTCAATGGCGACCAGCCCCAGGCAGTTGAGTCCAGAATGACTACCGAATCTCCCTGTCCGGCCTCCAAGTATCGGACACGAAAGCCGTCGGCTTCAACGTGTCCCTCTTTGAAATCACTTTCTGGCATGCGACATCCTTGCTGCAGTTAGTACTGGGTCCACCCTCACCCAGCCTTCGCTTTCATCGAAGGCGTCCCTCTCCCTGAGAGGGGAGGGGAGGGAAGGGGACGAGAGTCAGGCGAAATAACCCGGTGATTTAGAACTCTTTTATGCGCGGCAGCACTTCCCTGCCGAACAAGTCCAGTTGTCTCATTATGTCCCGATGGTCCACGCCGGGCTGCTGGAAAAACAGGTCCATCACGCCAGCGCCGGTCTGGTCGTGGAACGCTTTCATCTGCTCAACGACCGTATCGGGACCTCCCATGAAACTGAGGCTCCGTGCGGCCCCTGCCACGTCGCCGGACGCGCTACCGGCTAGAACGCTGCGCAGGTCGTACTCTTCACCGGCCCGAGCCGCTAAGACTGCTCCGGGCACGTTACCCGCCATGGCGATTCCGCCCCTGGCCGGTCCGGCGTTCTTGCGGCCATCCATCCACTCCTGGGCCGCCTGATCCGTCTCCCCGAGATAGATGCTGCCCCGATATACTACGTTGTCCGGTTCGGGCTTCCACCCGGCATCCTGGCACCACTTGTAGTACTTATCGGTGACCTTGGCCATCTGGTCCACCGGAATGAAGGAAATACCCAGTCCCAGGCGGTGAGCAGCGGCATACTCTATAGTATCATCGCTACGAGTGGCTACGACCACCGGAGGCATCGGCTGTTGGACCGGACGCGGCCAGACCGACACGGTGCGGAACTGGTAGTAGCGGCCCTCCCAGGAGAATGGCTGGGGCTCAGTCAGCGCTTTGATAACCAAGTCCATCCCCTCCAGCAGTCGTCCACGTCCTTCCGCCGGGTTCACACTGTAGGTCTGGTCTTCATTGGGCGTGCCCCGAAGGAAGCCGATGATTAGGCGTCCGTTGGTCAGAGTGTCCAGCATCCCCAGTTCTTCGGCGATACGGACTGGATTATTAAGGGGCAAAAGCTGACCCAAGATGGCAATCTTTGCTTTCTTGCACCGCTCCGCCACCGCCGCCGCCATCACCGCCGGATTTCCCGTGGCTATGCGTCCGGAGTAGTGATGCTCGGAGAAGCTGATCCACTCGAATCCCATCTCCTCGGCAAACTCACACTCTTCCATACCTTCCTGATAGCTCTGAACCGAAATTGCTGGATCGTGGTAAGCCGGGGGTATCGGCCAAGTGGCTGGGAACTCGTGGCGATTGGCATAACCCATCGGTCCGAAATAAGACGCTATCATTGCCTCACCCCTCTTCCGGGAGTTTGGGCGTTCCCCCGAGTCCATCCTAGAATCGCCAGGACTGGATAGTAACGCCACCTCAGAATCGACCCAGTGTGCGTGGGCCAATGTTACTTCTGTTGCGGCGGCTTGTCCACCGAGACGATTGACAGAGGACCGGCGACTCTATTTAATGGTTCCTAAATAGGGTAGATGTGGCCAAGCACCGCATGCGTTGGCACAATGGAGCATCCCGTTCCCATTCCGACCAAGGAGTGAACCATGGCTGACCGTGATATCGCACTTATGACCCACCTTCTCCGCCGCGCCGGTTTCGGGGCCAGCCGTGACGAAGTGGAGGCGAGGGTGGCCCAGGGCTACGACAACGTGGTGGAAGAGTTGTTAAATGTCGGAGATGACCCTGGCATCGATGAAGACTTGATGTACCGGGCCTACCCTTCCTACTTCGACAAAGCCGCCATCGAGACCGGGCAGACCGAGTGGGTCTACCGGATGATTAACAACCGGCACCAGCTACAGGAGAAGATGTCCCTGTTCTGGCACACCATCTTCTGCTCCGGCGACAACAAGGTGGACAACGCACGCACCACCGTCATTCAGATCGACAAGTTCCGGGAACAAGGCATGGGCAACTTTCAGGACCTGATAATGATGCTGTCCCAAGACCCGGCCATGCTTTACTATCTGGACAATATCGAAAGCCACAAGACGGCGGTCAACGAGAACTACGGACGGGAGCTGCTGGAGCTCTTTTCCATGGGCGTCGGCAAAGACGGTGAGATTAACTACACCGAGGACGACGTGAAGGCCTGCGCCAGAGCATTCACCGGCTGGAACCTGGCTCCAACCATCCCCGTATTCCCCTACGGACGCACCCCCTTCGAGTTCCGATTCGACCCAGCGGACCATGACTTTGGAGAGAAAACCTTCCTGGGCGAGACCGGCCCTTGGAACGGCGAAGACATCGTAGATATCATTTGCAAGCAACCGGCCACCGCCCGGTTCATCGCCCGGAAGATGTACGACTTCTTCGTCGCCGATGAGCCGCCCGTCCCATCATGGAGGCAGTCCGAGCCTCGTGACATGGAAGCCATCAAGACACTGGAGAAAGCCTACTTCGACTCGGGATACGAGATTTCAGCCATGCTGAAGGCCCTGTTCACGTCCGATTTCTTCAAGTCGGAGTCGGTCCATTACGCCAAGGTTAAGAGCCCAGCGGAAGTGGTTATCGGCACTCTGCGCATGGTTGGCCAGCATACCGGTCCCGAGCCGGGCCTATTTTTCGTAGCCATGGAGCCCAAGTACATGGGCATGGACCTGCTGAATCCGCCCACGGTGGAGGGTTGGCACACCGGCGCCGAATGGATCAACAGCGGCACCCTCATCGACCGCATCAACTTCGCCGCGGGTCTTCTAGGCGATACCGAATTGCCGGGAGTTAAGTCAATCATCGGACGGCTCATGGGCGGATCCGATGCCGTTCGTCCCGAAGACTTCGTCGACGGTTGCCTGGACTTGACTGGGCCGTTAACCGTAGCCGAGGAAACCCGGAGCGAACTGGTTGCTCACGTCCAGTCGGGCGGGGAGCTTCGCCACGGAAGCGAATCGGAACGGCAGAACTTCAGCCAACGCACCGGTGAGATGCTTCAATTCATCGCCACTACGTCCGAATTCCAGTTCGGTTAGAGATAGGGAGGACAGATATGGTTTCAACTAACAAAGACCCCGTCCTGGCAGTCTTTTCCCTCTCCGGGGGCAACGACTTCTTGAACACGGTGATTCCTTACACCGATCCCCTGTACCGGGATTACCGGCCCTCGCTGGCCATCGCTGATGACCAAGTGATTCCCCTGAACGACAAACTGGCCTTCCACCCGGCAATGGGCGCCCTGAAGAAATACTGGGACGAGGGAAAGCTGGCGATAATTCTGGGCGTCGGCTATCCCCACCCCAGCCTGTCCCACTTCCGGTCCATGGATATCTGGGCCACCTGCGAGCCCGACGAACTGGGATTGACGGGCTGGCTGGGCAGCGTGATTCAGGATATTGACCCCACAGCGGAGAACGTCCTCACCGGCGTCAACTTTGGGCGGGGACTTCCCCGTTCCATGGCCAAAGAGGGCGTCCCGGTAGCGTCGGTGGGCGACTTGAGCAGCTACGGACTGCTGACCGACATCGAAGAAACCGGCCAGCGGGACCAGGCTTTGGACCTTTTCGGCCGCATGTACTCTCCGGTCCTGGGTAAGGGTGTGGTCAACGACTACATCCGCCGCACCGGCCTGGAAGCCATGGCCGGGGCCGACATATTGGGCACCGCTCCCAGCAAGTACAGCTCCACGATCGAGTACGGCGCATCCGCCATCGGTGGATACCTGAAGGACATGGTCCAGGTTCACAACGCCGGATTCGGCACTAGGGTGCTGTTCACGACCGCGCCCTACAACATCTTCGACACCCACGCCAACCAGGCAGTGGGACATTCCAACCTGTTGATGGACGTCGCAACCAACATCGACAGCTTCCAGTCAGACCTGAGAGAACAGAAAATCAGCGACAACGTAACGCTGTTCTTCTACTCCGAGTTCGGACGACGAGCCATGGACAACGGCTCCGGCACCGACCACGGAACCGGCGGCGTAGCCTTCGCCCTTGGTGAGCACGTCAAGGGCGGCATCTACGGCGAGTATCCCTCGCTGGAACTGGGCAAGCTGGAAGACGGCGGCAACCTACAGCACAACGTGGACTTCCGCTCCGCCTACTCCACCATCCTGGAGCGCTGGATGGGCATGGACGCCAAGTCAATTGTCGGAGGCTCCTACGACCAGCTAGACTTTCTCTAGGACCGGCAAGCTCACATTGGAATAACGTAAACACACATCAGGGAAGCAGCCAGTCCCTTCCCCCTTCTAAAGGGGGAAGGCTAGGTAGGGGGTCGTCCCCCCTCGCTTCCCCACAACCACAAGGAGGCTGAACCATGGCCAGCGTATTTCTGGGAATCAACGACCGAACCTACACCTTCCAGTTCGTGGCCGGACGGTCCGAATTTCAGGGCACCGGCTTCCGAAACCCCATGGACATGGCGCTGGCTCCTGACGACGTGATTTACGTGGTCAACAGATCCTACGAGTCCCGCTCAGACGGCACCCGCATCAATGTCTTCCGCCTGGGTGAGGACGGCGAGGAATACATCACCGAGTTCGGCTCCTACGGCGAAGGCCCAGGGCAGTTCATCTGGCCCATATCCATCGCCGTGGACAGCGACGTCAACGTTTATGTGGCCGACGAATGGCTCAACCGCATCAACGTCTACAGCCAGGACGGCGAGTTCCTTCGGGAATGGGGAAGCAAGGGATCTGGCGACGGAGAGTTGAACCGCCCCTCGGGACTGGCGATAGCGAAAGACGGCACCATGTTCGTGGTGGACAGCCTGAACCACCGGGTGCAGCGATTCACCCTGAACGGCGAATACCTGGACCAATTCGGCAGCTTCGGCAGCGGCCCCGGCCAGTTGAACACTCCTTGGGGNATCGGTTTGGACAAGGACGGCAACGTCTTCGTCGCCGACTGGCGCAACGACCGCATCCAGCAGTTCACCGCTCAAGGCGAGTGGCAAGCGTCCTTCGGACAACCGGGCACCGGTGGCGACACTTCCATCGCCCGGGAGATGGGGGGATTCAAGCGGGCGGATGTGCCCGTCGGCCAGTTCAATCGCCCCGCCGGGGTTTGCGTAGACGCGGACGGCGATATNTACGTGGCCGATTGGCTAAATAACAGGGTCCAAGTCTTGACCCCGGAAGGCCGTTTCATCAGCGAGTTCACCGGCGACGCCGGCCTTTCCAAGTGGGGCGTGGACAAAATCAGGTCCAACCCGGACATGATTCGCCAACGCAACGGCGTCCGCGACTTCACTCCCGAGAAGGTGATATGGGCTCCCTGCGCCGTCAAAGTGGACGCTAATGGCCGGGTCATCATCTGCGACACGACGCGTCACCGGTTCCAGATCTATCAGAAGAACACTGAGCCGGTTCTGATTTAAAGAGCCTTGCCGGACTCTCAAATCAACCGTACCCGATATAAATGAGACCTTGATGCGTCAAGACCCAGGAACCGAAATAGAGCTTTCCGCCCACTGCATGGTCGACCACCGGAACGCGTTGGGANCCGGTATCGCCAAGTATCCGTTCAATGCCTAGACGGTCTTGTGGCGCATCATGTTGTTCATCGGCCTCCGTGGTGGGATCTGGCGCGTTCTGGGAGTGGACCGGAGGAAATCACTCCTCTCGTCGCTGAATTCTTCCGGCGCTGCTCCGACATAGTCGTGAAGTACGACGGCATCATCGATCATTTCAGGGGAGACGCCATACTGGGTTTCTTCAATGTTCCAATCAAGCACGAAGATCACGTGACCCGTGCCGTCTCAGTGGCGCAGGAGATACAGCAGGCCGTACCGTATATCAACCTTAATCAAGGTCAAGAAGACCTTCTAAAGGTAGGCGTGGGAATCACCACCGGCTGGGGTCTCACAGCCACGGTAGGGACGAATCTCTGCAAGGACTACACCGTCATGGGGGACGTGGCCAACATCGCGTCGCGGCTACAAGGCTTGGCCGGACCGGGTGAGATTATCGTCACGGAAGAGGTTTACGAGCAGGTCCGGTCTACTTTTCCAAACGCTGAAAAGCTTGTTCTGGAGCTTAGAGGCATCAGCTATCCCGTTGTGGCCTATCTGCTCGCTCAGCCGTCGTTCGATTAGTAGTAAAGAGTCCCACCGGCTTTAAGGAGACAAGTTAAAACCGTTCATCCAACGTTCAACCTTAATTCCGTGCTGGAGAGTATTGGAGATGGGAATCAAATCGTTGGCGTGCCCAATGTCGTTTGAACGAATTGATAAGAATGTTGTGAGGGGGTTTCCGCGATTATCACGTCTGGCATCTTAGCGTTGTACACGGTGCCTTCTTTGGCATCAACCGCAGCTGTCCTCATACTCATGTTGGCGCTTGCTGGCGACTACGCTGTGAGAGTGTTCACCTCTCAGCTCAGTCCGATCGGCTGGTTGGGCCGCCAACTCACTCTCCGGCTCGGGATGAAGCCGATGGACAAGGCTCCTAAAATATTTGCAGTGAGGGTGGGATTTATCTTCGCTGCCAGTTCAGTTGGATTATTTTTCGCAGATCCAACAATCGCGATCGGAGTAGGACAGGGATTAATGGCCTTCAATCTGTTGGACGGTGTTCTCGACATATGAATGGGTTGTTACTTTTACACCTATGTATCGCTGCCATTGTTCGGAAATAAATAGACTGCAATCTAGCGGCGCCGCTCGTCCACCGTAAGCNCAATTTCCGTCATGCCNCGNCTGCCTGCATCGGGATNAGAGCAAAGCCGCAATGACTGGTGACATTCTACCNCTGGACTAATTGGCAGCCTCAAGGGAAGGATGCTCCCCACNCNGTGACCGGTCCATCTCAACCTCTCCAGACCCGCTGATGATCCGCCCGTGTTCCAACTCGATGCGGGCGTCGCAGATATCCAGGGTGCTTAGCCGGTGAGCAATCATCAGGGTGGTGCGGCCTGCCATCAGCCGCTCCATCGCCTCCATGATTCCCGCTTCCGTGGTCATGTCCACCGAGCTTGTGGGTTCATCCAGAATCAGGATAGGCGCGTCTTTCAAGAAAGCTCTAGCCAAGGCGATGCGCTGACGCTCTCCCCCCGAAAGCATCATGCCCCGCTCCCCCACCGGCGTCTCATACCCATTGGNCAGGCCGGCGATGAACTCGTGGACATTGGCCGACTTGGCCGCCTCGATTATCTCGGGGAGTTGAGCGCCGGGCCGCCCATAGCCGATGTTCTCGGCAATGCTGGTGGAAAATAGGATCGGCTCTTGCAGGACTATCGCCAACTGGTTGCGCAGGTCGGCCACCTTATAATCCCTCAGGTCCACGCCGTCCAATAGAATGCTACCGGCGCCGGGGTCGAAGAATCTTGATGCCAGGCTGACCAGCGTGCTCTTGCCAGCTCCCGTCCTGCCTTCGATGCCAAGGCGGGTGCCTGGGNCGATGCAGAACGACAGGTCATCTAATACCGGAGAATTCTCACCGTAAGCGAAGGTCACGCCGCTAAATCGAAGCTCGCCCGCCGCGCGTTTCAGGGAACGGGCGCCCAGCTTGTCCGTCACATCGGGCACCTCATCAAGGAGCTGGAAAGCTCGCTCGGCGCTGGCCAATGAGGACTGGAGGTTGGCGACTTGGCGGCTGATGGTCCGTAGCGGATTGTATAGCTGGGTCAAGTACGCCAGAACCATCAGCAATTCACCCAGGGACAGGACCCCCGACTGAACGTTGCGAAACCCGATGAAGAGAACCGTCGCCGTACCGATGGCCGTGGTCATGTTTACCAGCAGCCCAAAGAGCCCTTCCCCGAAGGATAGGCGGATACGGGCTCGCACCCCCACTTCGGACTGGGACACGAACCGATCCTGCTCCCAGTCCTCCCGGCCAAAGGCCTTCACCACCCGGAACGCAGTCAAGACCTCCTGAACGATCTGAAGTGCTGAACTCTCGATNCCCCGAACGTCCCGGTACCGGCTCCGCACCCGCAGGTTGTAGGTGCGGGCAAATACGAAAAGAAATGGGCAGACNACCAGCGCCACCAAGCCAAGTTGCCAATCCAGACTCATAATGACGACCAGAGTGGCGACCAGCATCACCGCTGCGGATATCATGGAGATAACACTGTTGATTGTGATTTCCCGGATGGCGGGAGCGTCGTATTGGATACGGTAGAGAAGATCGCCCATGCCCCTGGTGTCGTGAAACAAAAGGGAGAGTCGTTGAACGTGGCGGAAGAGAGCCGACCGGAAGTCCAGCATCAACCCTTCCCCAGCCCTGGCCCGCAGCACATGGCCAACGAGTTCATGCAACTGACTCAACAGGACTACCATGACCTGGAGACCGGCAGCCAGGAACAGCAGCCTGATGGTAGAATCCGATAGCCAATCAGGAGTCAGAGGTTCCATGAATCCCGGGAGCGGGCTGGAACCTACCACGCTGTCGACCGCAATCTTCAGCGGCAGCGGAGCCAGCAGCATCAAAGGCGTGGCCAGCATACCCAACAGGAATATCCCGGCGATGTGCGCCCAGAAAGGCCTGGCCTGGCGTAAGAGGCGGGAGAAGAGTCTCCTATCGGTGTAAGTGCTTGGAGTCAGCGGATATTGTCCTTTCGGTATTTATTCAGGTCTATTCAGTATAATGGCTCCACACCCCACGACTCTAGCCGTTATCTTAATCAAAGAATCTGATTCGAAAATTGTCTACTCAAACTGAAACTACCCAAAGCTATGTCTCCAAGATTGCCGGAGAGCTGCACTTGCTGGCTACTCAAGTGCGTTCGACGGTTTCCCTGATCGAAGAAGATGCCACCGTCCCTTTCATCGCGCGATATCGGAAAGAAGCCACGGGCACATTGGACGAAGTGGCTATCGAGTCGATACGGGATAGGCTGGCCCAACTCAAGGAACTGGCGAGCCGGATGGACGCCATCCTGGCCTCGCTGGAGGAACGGGACCTGCTCACCGACGAGTTGAACCAACAGGTGATGTCGGCGGAGACGCTGTCGGCATTAGAGGACATCTACCTCCCCTACCGCCCCAAACGCCGCACCAGGGCAACCATCGCCCGGGAAAAGGGCCTGGAGCCCTTGGCAAGCCATCTTTGGCTGCAGGGGGAAATGGACCTGGCGGCTGAGGCAGCTTCGGCTGTGGACCCTGAGAACGGCGTCGCCGACACCGGCGAGGCGTTGCAGGGAGCACGAGACATCATGGCCGAATGGGTTAGCGAGGACGCCGCCGCTCGCGCCCAGATCAGGAGTCTTTTCTGGACCAAGGGCGCCATCACAGCCAAACTGTCTCAAGGCAAAGAGGATGAAGCCGCCAAATACCGGGATTACTTCGACTGGCAGGAGCCACTGTCCCAAGCTCCCTCCCACCGCGTTCTGGCCATGCTACGGGGTGAGAAAGAGTCCATGCTAACCCTGCATGTGCTCCCACCGGAAGAAGAGGCGGTAGCGGAACTGGAAGGGCTGTTCGTTACCGATGCCAACGACTGCTCCCAACAGGTGTCCCTGGCCGTTCACGACAGCTACAAGCGGCTCCTGGGACCGTCCCTGGAGACCGAAGCGCGCAACGAGGCCAAGGCGCGGGCCGACGAGGTCGCCACCCGGGTCTTCGCCGACAACCTGCGCCAACTGCTCCTGACATCGCCCCTAGGGCAAAAGAGCCTCCTCGCCATCGACCCTGGACAGCGCACGGGATGCAAGATAGCGGTCCTGGACTCCCTGGGCAAGTTCATCGAATCGACGACTATTTATCTGCTGGGTGAGCGTCAGTCGTCCGAGGCAGCTCAGACCGTGCTAAGCCTATGCCAGCGTCACAAACCCCAGGTAATCGCCGTCGGCAATGGGACTGGCGGCCGGGAAACCGAAACGTTCCTGCGAGGTCTGGGATTGGGCTCGGAAGTCCAGATAGTCATGGTTAGCGAGAGCGGGGCTTCGATATACTCCGCTTCCCAAGCCGCGAGAGATGAGTTCCCAGACTTGGACCTCACCGTCAGAGGAGCGGTATCCATCGGGCGTCGCTTGATGGATCCCCTGGCCGAACTGGTCAAGATCGACCCCCAGTCCATCGGCGTAGGCCAATACCAGCACGACGTCGACCAAGGCCTTCTCCAGAGCAAACTGACCGATGTGGTTGTTAGCTGCGTCAACGGCGTGGGAGTGGAGGTCAACACTGCCAGTCGGCAACTGTTGAGCTTTGTATCCGGGTTGGGGCCCAGTCTTGCCAGATCGATACAGGAGTACCGAGATGCCAATGGTGGCTTCAAGTCGCGGCGCGACCTTCTCAAAGTGCCCAGGCTCGGCCCCAAGGCTTTCGAGCAAGCAGCCGGTTTCCTGCGCATCCGGGACGGCACCCAGCCCCTAGACGCCAGCGCGGTCCACCCCGAGAGCTATAAACTGGTCCAGTCCATGGCCAAGGCCCAAGGCTGTAGCGTCAGCGACCTTATGACCGATGAGGACGCCCGTTCCCGCATCAACCTGGACGACTATGTCAGTGACACGGTGGGCCTTCCCACCCTTCGAGACATCATGGCCGAGTTGGCACGGCCCGGGAGGGACCCTCGCCAGGAGTTCGAGCCGTTCGCCTTTGCCGATGGCGTGGAGACGATGCAGGACCTGGAGAAAGGAATGAGTATGCCGGGGCTGGTCACCAACGTCACGGCTTTCGGAGCCTTCGTGGACGTGGGGGTGCATCAAGACGGGTTGGTCCACATCAGCCAACTGGCCGACCGCTTCGTGCGTGATCCCGGTGAGATTGTCAAAGTGAATCAACGGGTTACCGTCACCGTGCTGGAAGTGGATATCGCCCGCAAACGCATCTCCTTGAGCATGAAAAGCGGACCCAAGCCTCAGCCATCCAATGACCAGAGTGCTGCCACAAAATGATTTGACGGAGTACACTGATGCCCCGAAACCGAATCAATCAACACGTTAGAGTTTCCTGATGAAGCCTTCGGGTACGCTCCCAATAAGCGCTCAAGCAGCCAGGGAAGTCCGGCGCGACACGGTGATGCGCCGGGCCCGTACTTGCTACGATCACCTGGCTGGCGTCGCTGGGGTCGAACTGTTCGACGAGATATTCGAACGAGGCTGGCTGGAGCAGACTGAACTCCAAGACTCGCCTAGAGTATCTTACAGGCTGACACTGTCGGGGAAGCAAGCTCTAACCGCCAAAAACGTGAACCTGCCACCATCCTCTTCCAAACGCCGGTTCGCTTACGGTTGCACCGACTGGACGGAGCGGCGGTTACATCTTGGAGGGTCGCTGGGGGCAGCTATTTTACTGGCTCTACAGGATCGAGACATCGTGCGCCGGACAGACGGGACGCGTGTTGTCTCAGTTCAAAGCGGCATCTCTGGTTGGTTCGAATCCCTCTCTCAATAATCACGGAATGAAATCTCTGAGCCAGAGTTATATTTACTCGGGAAATACGTCGGGAAATACGAAGGAGACATACGAATGAAAGCGGTCCGTATCAACGAATTCGGCGGCCTGGATGTACTCAAGTGGGAGGAGGCTCCCCAACCTCCCCCGAGGCCCCACCAAGTCCTCATCAAAGTGGACTCGGCGGGAGTGAACTACGCCGACATCATGCGCCGGGGCGGTGGCTACCCAGGCCCCGACCTTCCCTCCTCTCTGGGACTTGAGGCCGCAGGCACCGTGGTGGAGGTTGGCTCCGCGGTCGACTGGATATCCGTGGGCCAGCAGGTCATGGCCATGGGGCCCGGCGGACAGGCCGAATACGTGGCGGTGAACGGGAACCTGGTCTTTCCTTATCCAGAATCCATGGACCCGGTGCAAGCCGGGGGTATGCCCATCGTATTCTTGACGTCGTACCATCTGCTGAAAACCCGAGGCCAGATGCAGCCCGGTGACACAGTTCTGGTGCAGGCCGGGGCCTCCGGCGTCGGTACGGTGGCGATCCAGTTGGCTAAAGCCTGGGGCGCGAAGGTCATCGCCACGGCCTCCACCCAGGAAAAGCTGGACCTATGCGCTTCCTTGGGCGCCGACATGACCATCAACTACACCACTCATGACTTCGAGGAAGTCATCAAGGAAGAAACCCACGGTAACGGCGTAGAGGTCGTGCTAGAGTGCGTCGGAGGGCCGGTTCTGGAAAAGAGCGTCCGATGCGTCGCAGCCTACGGTCGGTTGCTCTCCTACGGCAACGCCTCCAACACCCCAGCGGCGATAGCTTCAGCAGACTTTACCGGGGCCAACCGCACGGTGATTGGCTTCAGCATGGGCCGTTCCCCCGTCGGAAGCTTGGACCACAAATCGGCGATGGAAGAATTGCTCCCCATGATTGCCGCCGGGAAGGCCAAACTCATCGTGGATCAAGTTCTACCCATGTCCGAAGTCGCCAAAGCCCATCAGCACCTGTCAGGCCGGGGCACCAAGGGCAAAGTTATCCTAACGCCCTAACACTCAGACAGCCTTGCGTCAGGACAATGTCATTCCGAGCGCAGCGAGGAATCTCATGACAGCATTACCAAGCAACCTGAGATTCCTCACCCGCCTTCGCCAAATTCGGAATGCCATCGTAGATTCCGGAATCGATGGAGTACTATCACATCTCAATCCCGCGCAGCACTACCAACCCAGTTCGGGGCGAACAAACTAAAAAGACAAACCCTAAGGAGTAACACGATGACAAAAGCTCTGGAAGGAATCCGCGTGATAGACATGACCCACGACCAAGCCGGACCTTC
>PANP01000030.1 GCA_002708395.1 Dehalococcoidia bacterium | reverse complement strand
TGGTCGAACCGGTTTCTCTTAGGCTATGGTTCTCCCGGCAGGAATGGCGCGGACTCGGGCGGGCATCTGTAACCGGTGGCTTGTTCGTAAGCGTAGGCGAGCTTGACCATCTCCGGGTCGCTGAAGGGACGTCCGAGGAAGGTTATCCCCACGGGAAGTCCCGCGGAAGTGAATCCCGCCGGAACCGAGATTGACGGGACGTGGACCAAGTAGGTATTTATGTGGGTTGTGCCCCGCATGTCGTAGTAGGGCTCCCCTAGTCCTTCGCTGATCAGCGTAGGCTGATGCTCCACTGTTTTGTGAACGATAGCATCCGCCTGGAGATCCGCCATGATTTTCATGACGCTGAACATGAGTTCTTCTCGGGCCAGCAGATATTCGGCATAAGCCGCCGGACCGGTCAGCGCGGTTCCGGCGTACTTGGATACGTGGACCTTGGCGTAATCCGGCGACTGCATCATTGCTTCCCGAGTTGGGTAAGGTGGGTTCTCACTACGCCCGTAGTACAGATTCCAAGCCTCTTCAAGACGGCCGTCGCTCGCCCTTTTCGCCAGAAGTTCGGCCAATCTAGGTATCTCGGGCAGGGGGATGACGATTGCCCCGGCGCTTTCCAACTCTTTAACAGCCCGGTCGAAGACCTGGGAGACCAACCGAAAATCGTCGCAGTCCGGCTCGGAATGAAAACCCATCGATTGAGTCATAACGCCGATCCGGGCACCCTTCAAACCTCCTCCGTCAAGTGAATCTGTGAAAGTCTCCGGCGCTTGGCCCACGCCGAAAGACGTCATCGGATCATCGGGGTCGTAGCCGACGATTACGTCCAGCATCTTTGCCAGGTCGGTGACAGACCGGGTCAACGGGCCCAAAGACCCCGGCTGACCAGGCCAGCCAGCATAGACACCGCTCCGGCTGACCAGTCCTGCGGTCGGCCTGATCCCGGTGACACCGTTCCAGGCAGCCGGCCTCCGGATAGACGCGAAGCCCTCTTGGCCGATGGCGACCGCGCCCAGATTTGCCGATACACTTGCGCCGGGACCTCCCGAAGAGCCGCCGGGAGTCCGGGCTAGGTCATAAGGGTTCTTGGTTGATCCGAACAGAGACCCGTGAGTGTCGCCACGCCCCAACTCACCGAGGGTCGCCTTGCACAGGATAACCGCTCCAGCTTTCCTCAACTTGTCGGTAACGAAGCAATCCCTGTCCGGAAAATAATCTCTAAATACTACGGAACCCAAGGTCGTAGGCATTCCCCTTGCGTCCATCTGGTCTTTCAGAATCACCGGCACGCCATGGAGCGGTCCGGTTAGGCCTTTGCTCCCGAAGTCTTTATCTAGCCGGTCTGCGTCTTCCAGCGCCTGGGGATTCACCGTAATGATTGAATTAATCTCAGGCCCATTCCGATCGAACGCCTCGATACGGTTCAGATAAAGCTCTACCAATCCTCTAACAGAGATGGACCCATCCGCAAACGCTTTATGGATATCCGTGATGGTAGTTTCTCGCAGTGTAAATCCGCCGGTGTCTTGATGTGCCGAAGTCATAGTGCGACTCCTTTTACTGTCCGATTGTTTCTACGAGTTAGATATCTGACGAATCCTGAGGATTGTACTCTACCCCGAGCATGAAAACTCGATTCCGGTGTAGAATCTAGGGCACCCAACGATTTTCTAGGCCAAAGGAAGACTAGGAGATAGTAATGCCACCTGAACGGGCTGGTTCCAATAGTTCTATCACCGAAACCGCAACCAAAGCTATCGATGCCGCTCGTGAGGAGTTGGTGGGGATAGCCTTGGACATTCATGCCCACCCGGAGCTGAACTACGAGGAATTTCACGCCGCAAAACTTCTGTCAGACACCCTGGAAGCCCATGACTTTGCCGTGGAGCGGGGTATCGGCGGAGTGGAGACGGCGTTCCGCGCCACCCTGGAAGGCGGCGCAGGCGACGGGCCGACAGTCGCCGTGCTCGCCGAATACGACGCACTACCCGAGATTGGACATGGCTGTGGACACAATCTGATTGCCATGGCGGCCATGGGCGCGGGTTTTGGGGTCCAGGCTAACCTGGCGAACCTGCCCGGCCGGTTGGTGGTTATCGGCACCCCAGCCGAAGAGGGCGGCGGCGGCAAGATACGCTTATTGGATGCTGGCGTGTTCAAGGACGTCGACGTGTGCCTGTCGTCCCACCCTTCGTCCAACCGGACCTTCATCCCTGAGAACATCCCCATGGGCGAAAGCTGGAGCTTGGCCATGGTGGGCTANCGCTATATCTTCCACGGCAAAGCGGCCCACGCCGCCGCCGCTCCGGAAGAGGGCATCAACGCCCTGAACGCCGTTATCCAACTGTTCAACGGGATCGATGCNATGCGTCAACACNTTCGGGAAGACACNCGCATCCACGGCATAATCACCGACGGGGGCCTAGCCCCCAACGTCGTNCCGGAGCTCGCCGCTGCCAACTTCATGCTCCGGTGCCGGGACCGCAATTACCTGAGTGACGTCATCGTGGGCAAGGTCATGAAGATTGCCGAAGGGGCGGCACTGATGTCGGGAGCCACTCTGGAGATCGAGCCCTACTATCCCTTCTACGAGAACGTTCTACCCAACGGNGTTCTGGCGGAAAACTTCCGCGCCAACGCGGCTACNGTAGGNATGCGNATCGACGCTCCNATGGGCGGCCGCCGGGGTAGCGGGGCATCCACCGATTTCGGGAACGTAAGCCAGGTTGTCCCGTCACTGGAACTGCGCTATGCCGTCAGTGAGAACCCGGTTCCTTCTCATTCCAGGCAGATGTGTGACACNGCCATCACCGAGACCGCCTTGTCTAATGCCCTGAACGTCGCCAAAGTCCTCAGCCTAACCGCCAGCGACTTGTTGACAGATCCCGCCNGGCTGAAAGCAGCCCAAGCGGAATTCACCCAACGGAGCGGAGAATAAATCATGCCCACTAACCTTAGCNATCTTACCCCGGCCCAGCTCGCCGAGAGACGAGACCTGATCCTCGGCAGTTTCAGCCGGATCGATAAAGAATTCGATCGCCGTCGAGGCGAGAATCGATTGCTGGTGAAAGCTGATGACATAGAGTGGGAATCCGCGTCCCGAGTCCATCCCACCGCCCAAGAGGGCCATCACCTGGCCAGAATCATTTCCCCTGAACTTGGCTTCAACATCCATACCTTCCGGGTATTCAAGCGTTCCATCGCTGGCAAGGAGACTGACGGCGCTTTTCACACCCATGGCGACGCCGTGAAATTCTATCTCCAAGGCAAAGGCAAGGAAATCATCGACAAGGAAGAGGTCCATGTGGAGCCGGGAGACATGGCATTCATACCCGGCAATGTTTGGCATGGCACCGAGAACACCGGTGACGAACCCATGGTCTTCATCGCCTTCCACCAGATCCCCGGCACCCAGCTACCNGTCCCAGCCTCCTGGCAGTACCCGGTGGCGGACATGGAGGGCCACGACGATCTGGATGAGTTGCTAGAATCGACCGGGAAAGAGGACCCTCCGTCGATGGGTTCCGCCGCTCTATACTCTCGTCGACAACACTTCCTCCACGAACTTGGCCTGATGGATGAAGAGATGGACCGGCGCAGGCAGACCAAGCGTTGGCTGGTTCGGAAGAACGAAGTCCCGTGGGAGCTACCGGCGGACAACCAAACGGTGCCGCTTATCGCCCCCGAGTTGGGGTTCAATATCCATACCATTCAGCTCTCGATACGCCTAGTCCCGCCCGGTCACAAAGATACGATTTTCCACACCCATGGGGAAGCAGTTCATTATTACATCGCCGCGTCGGGCAGTCAGACAGTGGGTAAGGAAGAGATACCGGTATCCACCGGCGACTTGGTCTTCATCCCGGCGGGAACACCTCACGGAATCAATAACTCGGGCGATGAGGTGATGCGGGTTCTGGTGGCGGAGCAGTTGCCGGGGACTTGTATCCAGAGGCCCGTGATTAGCCAGGAAGCTTAGTTTATGCGGGGAACCACCCACCTCTCTAACTCTCCCCCACAAGAGGGGAAGAGGACTAACCCCTTCCCCTTTTATGGGGGAAGGTTGNGATGGGGGTAAACTCCCGCAGTCAACGAATCTCGACCCAAACAACAACAGCAGGTGAATGAATTGGCATCTCTAGACAACATTGGCGTCTTGTTGCCCACCCGGGGAGTTCTCGTCCACGCCCAGAGCGCCGGTCCACGGATCGAGCTGAATTGGCAGATGGCGGAGACCGCCGAAAGAATCGGTTTCGACTCTGTGTGGGTCGGTGACAGCATCACCTCCAAGCCAAGACTCGAACCCCTCACTGTCATGGCCGCCTTGGGCGCGCGCACCAGCCGGGTCAAGATTGGAACGGCCGTCATGTTGAACGCACTGCGGCACCCAGTCCATCTCGCCCATTCCCTAGCCACGATAGACAACATCTCGGCGGGCCGGACGATCCTGGGCGTGGGCGCAGGCCGGGGTAACAACCAGATGTTCATCGACGAACACACCAATGTTGGCGTTCCCATCGGGGAGAGGGCTTCCCGGATGGAAGAGGGTATCAACCTCATGCGCGCCCTGTGGACGCAAGAGGACGTTTCCAGCGAGGGAGAGCATTATCCGGTGAACGGAATCACCCTGGAACCTAGACCGGTTCAGACTTCCATACCGGTTTGGATCTCCAGCAACTGGGTGCAACGCGGGCTCAGACGGGTAGCCGAGATGGGGGATGCATGGATAACCAACGTGCCGTCCGTCGACCTGCTCAACCAGTGCTGGGACAAGATTGAAGAAAAGTCGTCGGCCATCGGGCGCGACCCCAAAACCATCGGGCGGGCTCTCTATATCTCAGTGAACCTCAACGACGAAGACGCTGCGCTGTCGGAAGGCGACGAGTTCATGCGAGCCTACTACAGCATCCCTTACGACGTCATCAGCAAACAGCTCTTGTGCGTGTTCGGCCCTCCCCAGAAATGCATCGATACGATGAGGCAATATCAGGAATCCGGGATAGATTACTTCATCGTCCGTTTCGCCTCGCCCAATCAGATGGACCAGCTAGCCAAGTTCACCGAGCACGTTCTACCCCATATCGGTTAGACCGGGAGAGATTGCGAATGGCCACAAACGATGCTCAGCCTGGCTGCCGGGTAGTCTACGTAGGAACGGGGCGAATACCTAAGCTTATTTTTGGGTTCCCTTTCTCCTACGAGAACGAGGTAACCTGGCATCAACGGCAGGCGGCTGGGATGGAGGAAGTCTGCGGTGCGATGCTGAAACAGGGCCTTCATCTTACCCACGTCGTACCTGTCCAGAAATCCGCGGAATTCCGGGGTGGGTGGACCGAAGGGGCTTGGCTCTACTTCGCCGCCAAGAGCTGAGCAACGCCCATCTCCCCATGCACAAAGTATCAGGATAAGTCCACATCAGATAAGGAGAAAATCGCTTTGGCAGATAAGATTCGTTTGGGCATTATAGGAGCCAACATTCACCGGGGATGGGCGCCGCGTGCCCACCTACCCGCCATCGTAGCCAGTCCTGAGTTCGAGTTAACCGGCGTATGCACGACCCGGATGGAAAGCGCTGAAGAGTGCCAACAGAAGTACGGCGCCAGATTGGCTTTCGATGACTACCACAAGATGCTGGCCCACCCGGACATCGACGCGATTGCAATCAGCCTACGGGTCCCGTCCCACTACGAGCCAACAATGGCCGCGATAAATGCCGGGAAGCACGTTTACGTGGAGTGGCCCCTGGGGCGGACCACTGCCGAGGCCCAAGAGATGGCCAGCGCTGCNCAGGCCAAAGGCGTAAGGAACATGGTTGGACTCCAGGCACGGGCCGCGCCCAGCATTCTGTACGCCAAGGAGTTGGTGGAGTCAGGTTACGTTGGCGACGTTATGTCATGCAACGTCAGCCGGATCGATGGCGGGACTTTCGAACGAACTTCAGACAGGACCTGGCAAAAGGACGTGGAGTTGGGGGCAAATACCCTTACCATATCCTGCGGCCATACCATCGACGCCCTGCGCTTCGTCGTTGGTGACTTCAGCAACGTCTCCACCGTGGTCAGCAACCAGGCCCAACAGTGGCACGAGACCGACACCGACCAATGGGTGGACGTGACCTCGCCCGACAACATCCTGGTCAGTGGCAGATTGGCTGGCGGCGGAGTGGCATCGGTCCACGTCGCCAGCAATCCTTCGGTCGGCAGTGGGTATCGGATGGAGATATACGGACGAAAGGGTGTGCTGGTCGCGTCGTCCGGCGAGTCTCCCAACCAAGACGGCGTAAAGCTACAAGGCGCCCAGGGCAGTGACAAACTGGAAGCGATCGAGATTCCCAGCAGACTCACCAACGTCCTTGAGGGTATGCCCAGAGGCGCTCCTTATAACGTCGGGCAGATGTACTATCAGTTCGGCCAGAGCATCCTCTCCGGCGACCCGTGCCAGCCCGACTTCGCCACCGCCGTGGAGTTGCACCATTTCATAGACAGTATCCAGGCGGCTTCGGATCAGGGCAAAGAGATGTTAGTCAGCGGCAGATAGCCACCNGGACCACTTCCAAGCGCCAGTTTATTTCATCCGGGCAAAGACTCGATGAGGAGACATCTTCATGTCAACCGTAAACACAGTTCTGGGGCCAGTGGACACTGCGGACTTGGGTTTTACCCTAAGCCACGAACANGTTGGNACCAACGCNGCTGGTCTGNGGCANACNTANCCTGAAATCATCGACCGCCCCGCGCTAAAAGAGCAGGCGGTNGCCGCNTTCAAAGAAGCCTACGCCGNGGGCGTACGGACCATGTTCGAAGTNAGCACCTTCGACCTGGGNCGGGACATCGANNTGATCCNAGAGGTATCCCAGGAGAGCGGNATCNANATCATCGCNGCCACNGGNAATCACNTNGCGGTGCCNCGTCCCTTCGGNGANGTNCCGCCCGGCGTCATCGCCAAGATGTACGTNAGGGANATNGANGAAGGGATCGAAGGCACCGGNATCAAGGCCGGGATAATCAAGGTCGCCTCGGACCGGGGCGGCGTTACCCAACCCCAGGANGTNGTCCTNCGGGCGGCGGCCCTNACNCACAANCANACCGGCATNCCCATNTCGACCCACACNTGGTCNCCNGACCGNGTNGGCGACCAGCANGTCCGCATCTTGGAAGAAGAAGGAGTCGACCTGAACCGGGTCTACATAGGCCATAGCAGCGACGACACAGACATGGGTTACCTTCTAGGACTGCTTGCCAAGGGTGTCTGGCTGGGCATGGACCGGTATCCCGGCGGACGGGTGCCCGGCACTCCCAATTGGGAGCAGCGCACTGAGGTTGTGAAGAAGCTCATCGACGCTGGCCATTGTGACCGTATCATGCTCTCGCACGACTACTCAGTACCCAAAGCCCGTTACACTGTCGAAGATCAGGAAGCTCGACGCGCCGCCAATCCAGACGGATTCAACTTCATCAGCCGTCATGTCCTGCCTCTCCTTAAGAAGTTGGGTGCTTCGGATCAAGACATCCACACCATGATGGTGGATAATCCGCGCCGCTTCCTAGAGGGAAATTGAACCTAGCGGGAAAGTCATGGTCAACGTGATAATCGTCTACATCTAAGCAGAATTAGGATAGATCATATCATTGGCCATTATTTCGTTTGACAAACCGTAGTCGGATAGCTTTAGATGACACGGTTGTCTTAATAGTTCTGTGGCGTCGAGGCTATAGTATTCGATGGAGGTTAAGTCAAGATGTATCAGTGGTTGAGGAACAAGAAAGCGGTTTTTTACGCTCCTCTTTTGTTAGTCATGCTATTCACCGTCGCTTGCGGTTCATCGGCCGAACCGGTGGTGGTAGAAAAGGAGGTTGTGAANGAGGTAATTAAAGAAGTCCCGGTAATTAAAGAAATCATCAAAGAGGTACCCAAAGAGGTAATCGTAGAGAAAGAAGTGGTGAAAGAGGTTGAGAAGCANGTTGTAGTAGCAAGNCCAACCGCGGCGCCAGCGCCCACAGGTACGGAAGGTAAAATGGGTGGCACGCTGAATATTGGTTCAACNTACACCGTCGAGAACCTTGACCCACATAAGGGCGGAGGTTGGAACTACTGTGAGATATGCTACGGGAGCGTCACCGAGAGNTTAGTCNGGCTATTTGAAGAAGAGGGGGCTGAATACGGATCTTTGATNCCTCANCCTTATTTACTCGAGTCTTGGACAATGTTGGACCCGGTTACCTATGATNTGAAGTTGCATGAGGGCGTGAAATTCCACAACGTTCCGCCAGTCAATGGCCGGGAAATGGTCGCAGACGACGTTGTCTGGAGCTTTGAGCACATGCGGCAGCCAGACCCACTGTATGTTTACCGAACGTTACACGGCCCCCTGGAAAGCCTGGAGGCAACGGATAAGTACACCGTGCGGATGGCGTTAAACTCCCCCGCCTTCGCAATCATGAGGTTCATGGGTCTGTCCGATGGGAGCCAGATAATTCCTAGGGAAGTAGAAGAGGCTCCCAACTTTGACGCTGACAGCACCGTTATCGGAACAGGTCCCTTCATCATGAAAAAATGGGTCCCGGGCACATCCATTCATGCCGAGCGGAATCCTGACTATCGGCGGGAAGGACGCCCCTATTTAGACGAGGTTAATAACCTAATCATCCCAGATGCCGCTGCGCGCATGGCCGCATTCCGGTCCGACAGAATCCAACTCCTAGACATGGAGTGGGGGCAGGCTCAGACGATATATGACGATCCCAAGTGGATCACCAACCGTTATCCCGGCAGCCGGCAGCGAGGCATCGGCTTTCAGCATCGGCGTCCGCCATTTAACGACATTCGTATGCGCCAAGCAGTGCAGGCTGCCTTGAACCTACAGGACTTCGTCGACATCTTGGATGATGGTGAAGGCAAGATCAACACCGGATATTGGTGGTCGATGGAAAACATCGCTCTGGATCAGAGTTATGTGCCCAAGCAGGACCTGACTAAGGCGAGGCGACTGATAAAAGAGGCTGGGTACGACCCCGAGGTGGGGGTAGAGGCAGTCACCGTCTGCCGGTCCGGCGATCCGTACCAGTGTCGCATCCAGGAAATTGTCCAAGACCAACTAGCTGAAGTAGGAATCAAGACCAGTATCGTGGCCATGGAATCCGGCAGTTGGCGCACTCGAACGTTTACTCAATACGACTTCGATATCTATTCCTACAGCGCCCCCGCCCATGAGATTCCGGAGCGGTTCCATAACTTATACGTTTATGGACCCTCTTCAAGCAACTCCATAGGATCGGCAAACGCTGAATTAGACGCGGCCATGGAACTGGCAGGGGCAAGCGCAACCCAGGAAGAGTATGAAGAACGGTGGAAGGCCTACCAAAAGATCTTCATGGAGCAGGTCCCTTACGTGTTCCTGGACACACCTTTCCAATATACCGCCCAGCAGCCTTACCTAAGAGGGTACAGGAACAGCGTAGCAGGTTATAACCGATTCCAGTGGATCGCGGATTTCTGGTTCGAAAAATAGACGTACCTTTAAGGTGAGGCGAGGTCATCAGTCGGCCTGCAACCGGGNTAGATAACCTGGTTGCAGGCCGAAGAATTNGCCANGTTNGTCGANTCTCTCAGAGAAGAGAAACGAAAAAATNTATNCGAAAGGCAGTGATACCAAAGCATGACGTTGTTCGNAACTCGGCGTCTGTTGTACCTGGTACCNACNTTGATCGGGGTGTCCGTAATAATCTTCGTCTTGTTGCGAGTGATACCGGGCGACGTTGCCGCCATAATGCTCGGGGACTATGCTAACCCCAAGGATGCTGCAGAACTCACTGCTAAGCTTGGATTGGACAAGCCCATCATCGTCCAATATTGGGAATGGATGTTGGGTGTCCTTCAAGGCAGGGCCGGCGTATCCCTTTACCACGGCAACTCGGTAGCGGGTGAACTCTGGGAAGCCATTCCAGTCAGTGCGGAACTAGCGGTACTTGGTGTGCTCCTTTCGCTGATAGTTGGTCTGCCTCTCGGCCTTATATCCGCCATTAAGCACGATTCGATCTCCGACCAAGTCTGCCGTGTAGTGTCCGTACTTGGGATTTCCATTCCCAACTTCTGGCTGGCCATTTTGATGTTNACTTTCCTCGCCATATTATTCGAGTGGAATCCCCCGGTTTATTACCAAAGTCTTATAGAGTCTCCAGTTGACAACCTCCAGCAAATGTTAATCCCGGCAATCACGCTAGGTACTTTCCAAATGGCCCTGGTATCGCGAATGACCCGCTCCAGTATGTTGGAAGTGCTGCGCCAAGACTATATCCGCACAGCACGAGCCAAAGGACTGCGGGAACGAATGGTGATCTACCGGCACGCTATGAAAAACGCCATGATCCCTGTCGTAACCGTGGTGGGTCTTAATTTCGGAATTCTACTAGGCGGCATCGTTGTCATTGAGCAGATAACCGGAGTGCCCGGCGTTGGCAGATTGACGCTCCAAGCGATCAACCAGCGAGACCTCGCACAGATCCAGATCAACGTTCTGTTTTTTGGAGTCGTGTTTGCTTTCACTAACCTACTTGTGGATATGATTTACGGATTCTTGGACCCACGGATCCGGCAGTCATGAGTGCTGCCGCTGACATGGCGATACAACCTGGTAGCCGTTGGCGGAGAATCATTGTTAACGCACCAGCCAAGTCGCGTGCTTTAATCTCCAGAAAACCCATCGGTTCTGCAGGGGCTTTCATCTTCCTAGTGATGATTATATTGGCCGTATTCAGTTCACAGCTTGCCACCCATGCACCCAACAAACAGAGTGCCTCCAACCGCCTGCTTGCTCCTAGCACCGCCCATTGGATGGGAACNGACGAAGCCGGAAGAGACGTATGGAGCCGGGTAGTNTATGGGGCCAGGGTNTCTCTGTACGTAGGTGTAGTCAGCGTTGTCTTGGCAACGGTGGCTGGAACGGCGTTGGGAATGACCTCCGGTTTCCTAGGGGGCAGGACAGACATAATAGTACAGAGGATAGTGGAGATGTTCCTAGCATTTCCCACATTGATTCTGGCGCTGGTGATAATGGCCATTTTGGGNCCCAGCGTGAACAATTTGATATTTGCCGTGGTGATGGCNTTAACACCCCGGTTCTCTCGAGTTGTCCGNGGNAGNGCTTTGGCGGCNAAGGAGGANCCNTACATAGACGCCGCCCGCTCNATCGGAGCCAAACCGGTGCGCATCCTGGCACTCCATCTCTTACCCAACATACTTGCGCCGATAATCGTCTTGGCTTCCACCAACCTGGGAATAATCATATTCATCGAAGCTTCCCTGAGTTTTCTTGGCTTCGGCACTCCGCCACCGACCCCGTCTTGGGGACGGATGCTCAGCGGTACGGCCAGCGGATATTTCCAGATAGCATGGTGGTTGGCCTTCTTTCCAGGATTGATGCTCAGTTTGGCTATATTGGGCGTGAACCTGCTAGGGGACGCTTTAAGGGACATCTGGGATCCCAGGCTCCGAGGACGATAGCCATACAGATGCCTCNCCTATGAATCGAGTCGTGGACTCTTTGCCNACCTCTTACCGGGTGATGTACCATTCCCAAAGGCTGATTCCTGTTGTACTCCGGCTGGAACCGCGCAACTTGCAGATCAGCGTACAAAGCGATGCGGAGGGGGCAGAATCATGAAAAGACACCTGTTAGTTGTCGTACTAATCATGACACTGGCATTGGTAGCGTGCGGCGGTGGCGGTGGCGCCAGTGGCGAAGGCTCGGAGGCAGTGCCCGCCGAAACTATCGTTGTCNCACCCACACCCATGGGAACGTTGACGGTTCCTCCCGGAGCAACGATAGAGTTGACCATTAACGGTCCCGTGCCCTTGGAAGTCACGATCAATGCCGGTGAGCCGGTTCTGTTCGTACTTAAAGATGACGAATACGGTCAGAGCACCGTCCAATTCGATGACCGTAAAGTAGGGACCATGTTGTGGCTGCTGCCCGGGCAGTCTCGTATTTTCGCCCGGCTCAGCGACAAAGATCCGGGAACTTACACCTACAAGATGCTGACTCGTCCTGACAACAAAGGCACGATAATCGTAAAGTAAGTTCCAGCNTGAAACCCTTCAGCCGATGAAACAGGCCGCCAACCAATTCAAGATAGAGGTGCCAAATGACCACCGAGTCCTACAAAACAGGAGTGATAGAAGTCGCGCCCAACGCTTACGCATTCATCCAAGAGAATTGCGCCACCAACGCTGCCTTCATCGTGTCCGACGAAGGCGTACTGGTGATCGACTCTCTGATGACCCCGACGTTGGCAGGCAAGCTATACGCAGCCATCAGAAACGTGACCACCGCACCCATCCGCTACCTGATCAACACCCACTTCCACGGCGATCACGTTTTCGGTAATCAGTATTTCCTGCCGGCCCCGATCGTGGCCCACGAGAACTGCCGGACCGAGTTGCAAGAAAAGTTTGACGCCAACATGCAAAGGTACCGGCAACGGGAAGCGTTGATTCCCGAACTGAACCAGATTCGAATGACGCTGCCAGACGTTACATTCGAAGACAAGATGACCATCCGCCTGGGTGACCGGGTGATTGAGCTTTCCTTCCTCGGCCGCGCCCATTCGAACAGCGACATCCTGACCTATCTACCCGACGACAAGGTCTTATTCGTGGGAGACATAGCGGTTCACAAGACCCTCCCGGCGTTCCCCGACGGCCACATCACAAAGTGGCTGACGGTGATTGACGAGACGGCCAAAGTAGACGCTGATACCATCGTTCCAGGCCACGGACCGGTGGGAGGCAAGGCGGAGTTCGAGGAAGCCAGAGAACTGCTGCATATCCTCAACAGCGAGATAAAGAAGGGATTCGACGAGGGTCTATCCGAGGAAGAGACGGCAAAGCGGGTCAACGTCGGCAAGTTCAGCGACTTCGCCAACCAAGAGCGCGTCGGGCAAATCACCCAGATGGCCTACATGGCCTACAAGGACGAACTCCAATAGACCTTTAATCAGGGTAGAACCACTTCGGTNGCGGTGGACCTCACTTCGGCGGCATCAATCTCCATCAGTGCTCAACAGCCCCGCCCGGCTTCTNTACGCCGCACTAAAGAGATTCGTCGCGATGAAACAACAGGAGAGAGCACATGCAATTTGGTCTTTTTTATGAATGGCCGAATCCAACGATACGAAATTGGAAAACCCTCTTCGAAGAAGGCGTCGAGCAGATCCAGTACTCGGAAGAGATGGGCTTCGACTANTGCCTTATCGCCGAGCACCATTTCTCCAACTACGGCAACTCCCCCGCGCCACTGATGCAGGCGCTATACATAGGGCAACGGACCAAGCGCATCAAGATTGCCACCGGCATCATAGTGGTGCCGATCTGGGATCCGTTGCGCCTGTCGGAAGAAGTCGCGGTTCTGGACAACCTCATCGATGGCAGGTTCATCTGCGGTGTCGGACGGGGATACCAACCCCACGAGTTCGCCCGCTTCGGCATCACCGTGCCCGAATCCCGCCAGAGGTTCAGCGAATCCCTGGACGTGATGATTAAAGCATGGACCCAGGACGAGTCGTTCACCTACAACGGTGAATACGTAAAGATTCCCAACGAAGTAACCGTATGGCCCAAGCCTCTACAGAAACCCCATCCACCGCTGTGGCTGGCCGGAACAAGCATCGACTCGATGCAACTGGCCGCTAAATGGGACATGATGCCGGTCACCACCGGGCTCCTGGGCGGAGATGGCATGCGGGCNCACCTGACGTCGCTGATTCATGCCCGTATGGATCTGGGCAAGGACATACATGGCATCGAACTGGGCATGCAAGCCATAACCCACGTGGCGCCAACCGACGAGGAAGCCCGGGAACAGATCGAATACGCCCGCTGGCAGAACCGGGCCGGAAGGGCGCTGGGCAGACTGGAGGTAACCAACGGAAGGGTGGACGTGAAGCCCTACGAAGGGGAGCCGGACGACGANCGCTTCATGGAACGTCTCTATTTCGGCAGTCCTGAAACNGTGATNGCGAAATTCAAGAGGGCTGCGGAACTGGGNGTAACCCACGTAAGTTGCTGGAGCATGTTCGGCGGCCTTGAGCACGAGAAAATCATGCGTTCCATCCGGCTGATGGGTGAGGAAGTGATTCCTGCCCTGAAAGACGTTCATCCCCCGACCGGTCTGGAAGACGAACTAGCGAAAACTTCTAAGATCACCCAAGAGGACTTGCAGTCCGCCCGCTCAGGACCCGCGCCGTCGGATGTCCCAACCTAAGCGGCCCTTGGCTTAAACATGCCCTACTTTGTCTTGGGGGTCGGGTTGTTCTCAGGCTTCTTCTCCGGCCTCCTTGGCCTGGGGGGCGGCCTAATCATGACTCCCATATTTCTCTATGGACCTGGCATGGCCNGCATCGCTGGTTTATCCGTTAAGGAAATCACCGGCCTGACCATGGTCCAAGGATTTGCCGGAGCCGTTTCCGGCCTAGCCCGGCACCGNAGCTACGGAATGGTTTCCTGGAGACTGGTCCGGTACGTGGGAATATCCGCGGGTGTCTCGGCCCTGGCTGGCGCCATCGTCTCAGCCTGGGTACCAGATGGGGCGATTCTGGCAATCTTCGCTGCGATGGCCCTCATCGCAGCANCGTTGATTTTCCTCCCCGGATCCCGCTCATCCCAAGACGAGTCCGATCCAGGACCGTTCGATTTCAATGCTCCGGTGGCTCTGATGTTGGGCGGCTCAGTGGGTTTCTCCGGAGGCCTGGTGGGTCAGGCAGGTTCTTTTATCTTGATTCCCTCGATGCTATACATCCTGAAAGTTCCCACCCGTATCGCCATCGCCAGCAACCTGGGCATAATCTTGTTCTCCGCCGTGGGCGGAATCACCGGGAAACTGACAACCGCTCAAGTGCCGATAGAGCTAGCTCTCATCATGGTGGCCGGGTCGGTGCCATCTGCCCAAGTGGGGGCCATCATTAGCCGCCGCATGCAACCGCGGCTATTGCGCTACGCCCTCGCCTTGGTGGTAGGCGGGGCTGCCGTGCGCATCTGGTTCGATATATTGACCTAGCGGTGGAACCCGCCTAGCATTCCGACTATACTGGCGGGGAAGTCCAACCGAACCGAAAACGAAACTAACCGGAGATAACTGCGCCTGGCTTCAAGATTGGGTCGAGCGGAGTTATCTGGAGGTCAACCTTGAAGGCATCATATTTTGGGTCGATGGGCTANTCGGAGAGGCATAAATTTCCTGCAGAATGGCCCGTGCCGCCCAGTTTCCTCGACACTGTGACATCCGTCCGGAGTTACCAAGACGGCCTTCGAGAATGTGAATTTGCCGAGGAACTGGGGTTCGACTGGATCAGCGTGTCGGAGCACCATTACTCGGGCAACCGGACCACTCCCAACCCCGTCGTNATGGCCGCCGCCGTGGCCGAACGTTGCAAGAAAGCCAAGATTGCCCTCATGGGCCAGTTGCTGCCATTGATGAATCCCATCCGCGCCGCCGAAGAGATTGGCATGCTGGATAACATGACCAATGGCCGGGTGGTCATGGGGTTCATGCGCAGCACCATAAGCGAAGATCAAGCCTACGGGATTAACCCGGAGGAAGGCCGGGGTAGGCTGATGGAGAGCATGGACTTGATCCTAAAAGCCCTGACCGAACCCCAGCCCTTTTCCTGGGAAGGCCGTTATTACCAATACCGAACCGTTTCGGTCTGGCCNCCTCCCGTTCAAAAGCCATTGCCTCCGGCAATCATATCCACCCGAAGCGAAGACACGGTGGCCTACGCCGCCAAAAACCGGCTGGGGCTGGGCCTCGCCTATGACCGGCCGGAGAACGCAGCCAAGGTCACTAGACGGTACAACGACTGGTGCCGGGAAGCCGGCTGGCAGCCCGCGAAAGACGACATCATATTCCGGGGCGCCATATACTTGGCGGAGACGGATNCCCTAGCGCAAAAACGTATGGAAGAACTCACGGCCGGGGGGTTCCAGCGTGGCCTTGGACTGCCTTCCAGCATAAGCCAGGCGGTACAAGCGGCCCGTGCCAGAGGCGAGTCCAAACCCCACGTCGTCGGTGACGGTGGCCGTAACGCCACCAGGGACTCCCAGGGCCTGATGACATTCATCGGCANTCCCGACACCGTGGTCAAACAACTGAAGGAATACCACGACCAGGCTGGCATCGGCATCGTGGACCTAGGTTTCCAACAGCCCGGCATCAGCCACCAAGAAGTCATGAAAGAGCTAGAACTGTTCGGACGCGAGGTCCTGCCCCAGATGAAGGAGTTCTGAGAGCTACATGACACTCGGATAAAACCCGTGGTTGGGTCTTTCGGGAAGCTCAGGACGAACGGATCAAACATCCACAACCGTTCGTGATGAGCCTGTCGAACCACTGCCCGCTGGGAGTCAGAAACCCTCGACCATAGCGATACTATCCGAAAACCAAAAGGGCCGCCTCGATTCTGTCGAGGCGGCCCTTTTCTAGTTGGAATTCTGGAGGGGCAGGCTANACCGGAGCTGTTGCCGCTTTGGCAATGTCAGCGTCCCAAGGCCCGGACATGCGGCCCTTCTCGGTACCGCCAATCATGTACTTGCTTGGGTCATTGCCCCATTCGCTGGCGGGCATCTCGTAAGAAATCTCGACACCGTTGCCGTCGGGGTCGTGGATGTAGATGCCGATGGCATGACCGTGGTCGGATACCCGTTCGATGTCTATATTCCTCTCTTTGATCCGGTTATAAATCTCCGCCAGATCATCCAGGCTTTCCATGTACCAGGCCATATGGTTCAGGCCAATCTGGCCCCTTTGGACGGCGGGAGCATCTTCCCCCACTTCCGTTAGAGCAATTTCATGGGAGTTCCCAAGGTCGGAACTCATGAAAGCGGCTCGGCCGGGAAAGAACCCTTGGGTGTGCAGACCCAGAAGATCCTCATACCAATCTCGGGAACGCTCCGCATTACGCACGAATATGTTGACGTGTCCTAGCTGTCTCGGCCTGTAACCCATGAGCTTCCTCCTATTCTTATCGCAAGTTATGCGAGAGACACTACCACATCGCCGTCCAAAACCACAAGAAGGCGTTATTCAAGGATATGGTTATTGATCGTTATCTGCATTACCATACGTTGGACATTCGTCGATATTCGACGTTTCTAGTCCCCTGCCATGCTGGGGTAACGTTTCCAGGAGCGTAATAAGATCCTGCCAGGCAGCACACAAGGCCACTGTGGCAGATCTCGTTCGATTTATAGTTGAAAGAACCTAGTGCGTTAAGACGCGCCGCATATCCTCTTTCGATATTCCGACACCGTAGCTTCGCCTTAGTTTGGACATCTACCACCCTGCTAGGGATGGGGACCCAGATGGAAGCTCTGGTGATGGGATGGTATGTCCTTACCCTAACCGACAACGCTTTCCTAGTCGGGCTGACGTGGACCGCCCGGATGTCACTGAACATCTTTGCCTTGTTTGCCGGAGCGATAGCCGACCGCCTGCCCCGTAACCGCATCTTGGCCGCCGTAGAATTCATCATCGCAATTTTAGGCGTGGNCATGATTGTTCTGATATTGAGCGGTCATATCCAGGTCTGGCACATATTTGGCATAGCCATGGCGGCGGGGGTTGTTCGGGTGTTCCAGATGCCCACTGCCCAGGCGCTGGTCGCCGACACATTGCCTCAAGAGCGCATCGGCAACGGGGCGGCATTCAACTCAGTGGGCATGAACCTCGCTATGCTTCTGGGGCCGTTGATCGGCGGAATCTTGTTCAAGTCCTACGGTCCTGAAGGGGCCTACGCCATGATTACAGGGCTCTACTGTTTAAGCGGATTCTCCGCCCTTGCCATCAGGCTAGACGAGAAGCCTGCAACAGCAGGACGAGAGCCGGTGCTCCGTTCGATAATATCCGGCCTGAAGTACGCCAAGGGCGAGCAAATCATCTGGGGCACGCTGATGGTAGCAATCATCATCGAGTTCTTTGGATGGACCTTCCATACCAGCTTGATACCCAGTTTTGCCCGCGACGTACTGGGCACCGATTCCGCCAGCCTGGGTGTCTTGATGTTCGCCTTCGGATTCGGTGCGCTTGGCGCGTCTTTGGCCTGGGCGATGGTCCGGAATCTCCGACATGTCGGCAAGCTGATGATCGCCGCCGCGCTCCTTTGGCACATCAGCATACTGGCGATATCTACGACCGAATCTTTTTACGTATCGATGGCGATTCTGGCGTTTATCGGGATGGGGTTCGGGTCGATACAGGTCTTCACACTGACGGCATTGCTGCGGTCCGCCGACGCCAGTTATCGAGGCCGGGTGATAAGCCTGCGTTCCCTGGCCATCTATTCATTCGCCCTAGGAAGCATGTCTACCGGGTGGATAGCGATGGCGTGGGGACCGCCCATGGCCGCCAGGGTGATTGGCATCATGGGAATCATACTGATTCTGATTCTAGCGATGTTCACGCCGAAGTTGCGGCGGTTCTAGGACCAGAGATTTGGCGATGCGTGAGGAGATCGGGGTCCGGGAAACTCGGACGCCCCCACAATGTCATTCTGAGCGCAGCGAAGAATCTCAGCGTCGTGGACAGATTCTTCTCCTTCCGCTGAAGGATCAGCATGACGGGGAATGTGGGTCCCTCGGCTAGCTCTTAACCTTGTCGTATATCTGNAGCCGGCCCCGCTGGCTATCCGTTACCAAGATGCGGTGCTTCTCGGGGTCGAAAGCAATCCCGGTGGGGAAAGAGAACCGGCCAATGGCTGCCTGGTCGGGCATCTCGTGGAGCTGTTGTACCATCTCCGGGTTGGTCTCGATGATTCCCATCGCCGCCTTTGACGGCTCCCTGGCATCTCCCAACAAGCTGGTAATAAACGCGCCATCGGTTCCAAAAATCTGGATCCGGTCGTTTGCCCAATCGCACACGTACACATCGCCGTCCGGATCAACCGCCACATCCGACGGACGGTTGAGTTGACCGTCACCGGTCCCGTAGCTCCCGAAAGTNGCTAGCGGTTGACCGTCCGGAGAGAACTTCTGGACTCGGTGGTTCTCATGGTCGGCCACGTACACATTACCGTGTTGGTCGACGGTGACGCCCCAAGGAGCGNTCAGTCCCCCCTTGCCCCATTGCCCTAGAAAATCGCCGTCTTTGGTGTACTTCTGAACACGGTTGTTGCGGCCGTCTACTATGTACAAGACCTCATCCGGTCCGAAAGCTATACCCGAAGGTCCTTCAAACTCCCCTTCGCCGCTACCTGCCTTACCCCATATCTTCAGGAAATTGCCCTCTTTGTCAAAGACAGAAACCCGGTTGAGCCATTCGTCGGTAACATAAGCGTTGCGCTGATTGTCTAGGGCAACAGCAACCGGCCAGGTAAACTCGCCAGCAGCTTCACCTTGACCACCGAACTGACCCACGAATTTCTCATCGTCAGGTACGGTGCCGATAATCACCTTGCTGAGCTTGCTGCCGCGCATCGTTCGCGTCCATGGCACGTTGGGATAGTAATCAGACCCCCGGTGGACCAGAAACACGTCGTCCCCTTCGCCTACCGCCACCGAAACGATGGACCTGCTGCGCCATGCCGGGGTTAGCTTCACTTCACGGTTGAAATTGAAAACTCTTCCGGCTACTTGTTGTGAAATCATTTTCCTTACCTTCAAGAACCTTAACGACGGAGATTATGGAGCCGTTTTCATCTGAGATATCCCTTCCCCCCTTAATGGGGGTGATACCCCTCACCTCAATCCTCTCCCACAAGGGGAGAGGAGGCCGTGCCCTAGAGGAATCTCGGCTTTTCGAAAGTGCCTTTGACGATGGGCTTGGCATCCAGTCCCAGCCAGTCTTCTAAGACCGTGGAATACAGGCCTCGGAAATCCAGGTTGGGGACCAGATCGCCATGTTGCAGGTCTTCAAGCTTGATTGAAGGATACTCGCCGTATTGGCCACCCTTGACCGCATCGCCGATGGCGAAGGCGGCGCCGCCGGAGCCGTGGTCGGTGCCGGAGCCGTTGTCCTTGGCCCGCCGTCCGAACTCGGTGAACAGCAGCATGACCGCATTGTCAGCGGCGTTGTGTTCCCGCAGGTCGGANAAGAAGTCTACTATGCCCTCGGACACATCCTTCCACAGGGTGGCATGGGTGCCCAACTGGTTGGCATGAGTGTCGAATCCCGCTTGGTCGCAGTAGAAGATGCGAGTACCCAAACCGGCCAGATGCACCTTGGCGATACCTTTGAGCTTCTGAGATATGCTGGTTTCGGCGTACTCCACGCTGGATGCGTAATTCTGGTGGGCCACCTTCAGGATATCGGCGCCTGCCATGGCCTCCAGACCCGTCTGGCCCAGGTAGTCCATGACCATGTCGTTGCCAACGGCCGGCGCATACATGCGGGCGAACCGATCTAGTATCTTAGTTCTCTCTTCTTGAACGCCGATATCGGTTAGCAGACCGTAGGAGTCAAGGTTGTCCACGCAGGCGACCGGGACTCCCGGCGATACCAGGGCGCGGAAGAGGCTGTATCCAAAGCTGACAGTGGTGACGATGTTNTCTTTGTTGGGGTCCAGGTCCCGGGCCGCTTGGCCCAGCCAACCTTCCTCCCCGTTCTTGTCCGGCTCACAGGTGTGCCAGATGTCCATGGAGCGGAAATGGGACCGGATGGAATCTGGGTAGCCAACGCCGTGGACGATGGCCATCTTGCCCTGATCGTAAAGACCTTTTAGAGGCCCCATGCTGGGATGTAAGCCGATGTGGTCATCAAGGACCAACACGNCGTTCTCCGGAATGCTTACGTTCTGCCGATAATCCCGGTACAGCGGGTCGGTGTAGGGGACCAGCGTGTTCATGTAGTCGTTGCCACCTGACAATTGAAGAACAACTAGGACCGGGTCTTTCTTCGTGGATGTCATGGCATCCTCCATCAAGCTCAAAGTTAGGAGTACTGGAATTCCCTTACCGAAGCTATCAATTTCAGCATCTCCCCCACTCTTGCGGTGGAGGCGTTGGCGGCCTGATTCGAGTTCCAGCTAAGGTCTCCCTTTTCACTGGCATGCTCTATAAGTTCTCGATGGGTGGCGGGCTTGACCTCTAACGGACCTGCCAAATCGAGGCAGGTGTTCACAAAGTCTTCCGGAGCCAAGTCGCCCTCGGCTTGGAGTTTGCCGATAATCGTCTGGATGCCGGGACGTTCGATGTCGCCCAGCACCCCGGCGGTGAAGTTGATTCGCTTCATCAGGGCGCCGCTGTTGACCCATTCAACACCCGTGTGCCAACCCTCCACGCTGGGCGGATTCAGCAGCTCTTGGCCCATGTAGCCCGACTGCCTGGCCAGGTTGCCGATCCCCGGCGCGGGAAACTCGGCTCCGCCGGCGAACCGGACGGCTCCAACCACGGCCTCGATGGGGCTCTTTATCTTCGCGAAACGAGCATTCTTGAAGAATTCCGAGTTGAACAGCACGCTCAATACGGGTTTGAGTTCATATCCNGAATCACCGAAAGCCTTAGCAAGTATCTCTATCGCTTCTGGGTCTTTGGGAGGNGTCACCGACCACGAAGGAACCTGAGGCTCGTCGGCGACGAAGAAGTTGTACAAGTGGCGCGCCACGAACCGGGCCGTAGCCGGTTGCTGGCAGATTATGCCAATAACATCTTCCCCGTCGAAATTTCCCGTGTGGCCCAGGAAGGTCTTTTCGCCGTCGTCGTGGTCCGACTCCAAGAATTCGAATACCCAATCGTAGCGGCCATAGGCCCGCGGCGGAGTCTTGGCGATGGTCCAACCGGTGAACGCGCGGGAGCATTCCCTAACGTCGTCCTCCGTATAGTTGCCGACCCCCATGCTGAATAGCTCCAGCAGTTCCCGTCCCCAGTTCTCGTTGACCGCTTCGGCATGATTCTCGTTGTTGTCCAGCCAGTAAATCATNGCCGGATCTTTCGCCAGAGCCACCAGGAAGTCNCGGTAGTTACCCATGGCATTTTCCCGGAACATGGTCAACTGGGCGTTCATAACGTTGTAGTGGTCGACCTTGGAGATACCGGTGGCGAAAATCTGGTGCCAGAAAAGCACCATTTTTTCCTCGAGCGGACGCTTGGTGGCAATCATGGTATGAAGCCAATTCGCTCCACCCATGCCGGGCAGCGTAACCGTCCTGATGAATTCCGGGTGGTAGCGGACAAACCGGTATTGGTCNATCGGCTCTTCCTTTGGATTCACCAACTCTTCTACCGTTGCCTCGTACCCCTTCGCCGCCCTAGCTTCCAACTCTTCGCGGCCTGCACCAAACCCGGCGCGCCGCATCAGGTGTGCCATCAAAGCGATATTCTGGTCGGCCATTGCATACCTCGTCATGAACGGATTTAGCCAATAACTAGAATAATTAATGCGTTTATACTTGCGGTAATTGTCAAGTCCGGGGCGGTAGATGTCAACGTATCCCGTATCAAGCTAGCTCTTCGTCCTTGAACCTACTATGGCCAACTATATACAAAATCTCGAACTGTCCTTCCGAAGCCGCCGAATCATAGTAATATATAGGCGCTGTGACCCACCGGGCCATTTGCTCATGCGCCCATTCGGATCACCGGGTGGTCACTGCCAGATCGACTCAACGTTCCAGCCCGCGCTACGGCATGGGCTCAAACAAAATCGGAGGACGGATATATGACTATCAACGTGGCCACTGGAGTTGCGCGAATCCTCAAACAAGAAGGGATAAAGTGGGTCTCCACTTTCCCGGTCTGTCATGTTAATAACGCCCTTGGACAGGAAGGGGTTCCCATGGTGATGATGAGGGACGACCGGTACGCCGTCGCCCTGGCCGACGCCTATTCCCGAATCAATGCAGGCAATCCCATCGGGGTTTGCACCTTCCAAGGTGGAGTCAACGCGGCTGGGCTACAGGTCGCTTACGCCGGCATGGCCCAGGCCTTCGAGGACGGTTCCCCGGTGCTTTGCATCACCGACGGCGTGCCCATCGGGGCCACCGAGAACAGCCAGTTCGATGTCACGTCCAGTATGAAATCCGTCTCCAAATGGTACGGCTACGTGGACAAGCCGGAGCGGCTACCCGAGTTCATGCGCCGCGCCTTCACCATGCTGCGGTCCGGCAGTCCCGGCCCCGTGGTATTGGCCATTCCCGACCCCACCGGCCTCTACGACGAGACCGCCGACCCATATATCCCGGTCAAGGGATGGAAGTCGGCCCCCAACCCTGAAGACGTTACCAAGGCCATCGAGCTTTTGCTGAACGCCAAAGACCCGCTGATCTATGCCGGTGAGGGCGTCATTTACGCAGGCGCTTCCGCCGAGNTGAAGTCCTTTGCGGAAATGGCCAACGCACCGGTAATCAGTACGTTGAAAGCCAAGGGAGCGTTCCCGGAGAACCACCCGCTGTTCGTCGGTGTCCGTGGAGACCAAGTCGATCACTACCTGGAAAAGAGCGACCTTATCCTGGCGATAGGGTCCAGTCTCTCGCCGGGCCGGTTCAGCCACGGGATCCCCAATGCGGTCAACAAGACAATCATCCACTGCACCGTGGACGAGCTACACGTGAACAAGTCCTACCCGACGGCTGCGGCGCTGATCGGCGACGCTCGTTTCTCATTGCAGGCGTTGGAAAAAGAGTTGTCGGACAAAACTTCGGGCAACGGCAGGGCCCTCGGCAACGTGGCTGCGGAGGTAAAGACAGCCCGGGATTCCGCGATGGCCCAATACCGGGAAGTTATGGCCTCCACCGACAAGCCCATCAATCCCTACAGGGTCTATGCGGGTTTGATGGAGGTACTGGACCCTAACAAGTCCTTCGTCACCCACGAATCCGGCAACACCAGGGACCAACTCAGCACGGTATACGAAACCTTGGTGCCGCGAGGGTTCCTGGGATGGGGCAACGTTTCGTCGCTGGGATTCAGCCTGGCCGCGACCATAGCAGCGAAGATTTCCTTCCCTGAGAAGCATTGCATCGCCGTGACCGGCGAGGCNGGCCTGGGCTACATGCTGGGCAACCTGGAAGTGGCGTTGCGCGAGAAGCTGGGCATCACCGTGGTGCACGTCAGCAACGGCGGTTTCGCGGGCTACGGCCCAGGATTCTGGGGCGACGGCCATGACCCATTCACTTACAAGGTAACTGGAAATGATGAGATTGACATGTCCAACGTCATAGGCGCGTTGGGTTACCACACCGAACGGGTCACCGAACCTTCGGAGGTGGGCCCGGCCCTGAAGAGGGCCTTGGCGGCCAACGACTCCGGCCAGCCTGCCTACATCGAGTTCATCTGCAGCCAATATCCGATCTACGGACGATGGGTCGGCAGATAAGTAGCCACGCTGCAACGGGCGTCCGGTTTGGACGCCCGTCTAANCACGATGCCAAGTATCTATTCTCGGAGGAACTGAATGACGTTAGAAAAATCAACTGCCTCTCGAAGAGATTTTCTCAAAGCGTCTGTGGGAGTCGGCGGCGCGCTGGGCATCCTTGCGTCTCCGATCGGGATGACCCAGGCGATAGACGCCGTTTCCGCGGATGTCAGCCGAGTTACCCAGACCTATACCCGGCTGCGGATCGCCGGCGTATCCGATCTGGCCGACGGCCAGCCCATCGACTTCCAATACCCATTGCAGGAGCACAACAATCTCCTGGTCAATCTGGGAACTTCCGCTCTTTTGGGGCGTCGGACCGGACANTGACATCGTCGTCTTCAGCTATTCTTGCGCCCACATGGGCTGCCCCCTGAATGGCATGTATAAGTCCGAGCACAACGTACTCGGTCCCTGTACCTGTCACTTCAGCCAGTTCGACTTAACCAAAAGCGGGATCCTATCCATCGGTCAGGCCACCCAAAGCCTGCCTCAAGTCCTACTGGAAGTTGAAGGTAGCGGCATATTTGCCACCGGGGTAACCGGCCTACTCTATGGACACTGGAACAACCTAGCCGGTGGAACAGAGATAGCTCAAAGCTAACCGTCTTAGACGAAAGGTTGATTTAGGGAATGACGAACGATAAAACTGAGCCGATCAGTGATCATCTATGGGATCATGCCAAGNACAACGGCCTATCCCGGCGTAGATTCCTCACATTGATGGCCGCAGGAAGTGGAGCCGCCGTACTGGCCGCTTGCTCCGGAGACCCTACCAAGGAGATGTAATCGCCCTCCCATTTCCGGATGCTAGTTTTGATATCGGCTTCTGCCAGCAAGGGCTCCAGTTCTTCCTCGACAAGCTTGCTGCACTGAAAGAGATACACAGAGTATTAGCTCCCGAAGGAATTGTCGCGTTGACCATCTGGAGTTCCCTTCCACCTTGGGGTATCGCCATCGCCGACGGTCTAACAAGATACGTAAGCGCCGAGATCGCAAAGCAGTCTTTAGGACCTTTTTCATTCCGTGACCCGGACGTTATCCGCGGGTTGCTTGTCGAGGCGGGGNTTTCGAAGATCGAGATGGAAGTCTTGTTAGTCGAGCGCCGCATCGGCCCGGCGGAAGTTTCCATCCCAGGAGACATGGCGAGCACAGCGTATGCTAGTGATGTAGCAAAGCTGGACATTGTCACTCGAACGGCCATGGTCAAGGACATAGCAAAGGCTAAAAAAATATCGAGTAGAAGGAGGCC
>PANP01000029.1 GCA_002708395.1 Dehalococcoidia bacterium | reverse complement strand
GGAGAAATAAATATAGGGCTAACGTTTGGCTAATCCCACTCCCATTTGCTTGTAATTCGCTCGCTGNCCCTAACCCCCTTGATNGGTATTACAATGCCTAGGCCAGGTGGGCGAGGCCGAATTCTGGGGCGGCGTCTATGTCGACAATGCTGGGGGACACGGCGGAGGACGAGCAAGTGCGTTCTTTCTNAAGGTCGCTGGTGTAGCCGCACGGGCACGGGTTCATGGCCGAAACCAACATGAGACTGGGCAGGGTAGGTAACCGTGCCGGAAACCCGGCTTATTGTCACCATCCTGTCTTCTAAGGACTGACGCAACCCACCGAGGTGTGTCTGAACTCTGGAAGCCCGTCCCGAAAGAACACGCCCCGGCGGCTTAGCGTAATCTCGCTGGGCCTGATGTTGCGCCCTCCGCCCACAAGCTCAGTAAATGGATCGCTGCGGACGGTTCTAACCGCCGCACATCCCCTAGCTTTTGTGAGGTGACCAGCTATAAATCTTCGAGAGGGAGCCGCCCATGAGTGCGGAACGCTCTGAATCCGACAGCTGGTCCGTTACTCGAAACGCCTCAACGCCCTGCTCGTAGTTCAACACTCCCGATGCCCGGGTCCAGTCGGTGCCCCACATGCATCTATCGAATCCGAAGGCGTCGAACACCTTGCGCAGCGGCTCCCAGATGTCCGGGTACGGGAAGGGCTGATGAGAGAGAGTGCAGGCCCCGGAAATCTTGATGGACACGTTGTCGCATGCCGCAAGCGCAATCACATCGGCCAGATCGGCGAACGGCTCGGGCGGCGCTGGTGGCTCCATGGGCTGGGGCAGACCGACATGATCAATCACCAACTGGGTGTTCGGATGGAGGCGTGCCAGTTCGAGAAAAAGAGGCAGCTTGCCCGTACCCATAACATTCATTGGAATACCCGCTTGGGCGCCGGCGGCAAGCATTCGATTGACCCCTGGGTCGTCCGCTCCGCCTGACTCATCCCTGAGCATGAGACGTGCTCCGACGACACCCGGTGTCTGTGCCCACTCGGTGATCTCGTCGGCCACTGCTTCTGACTGCGAGTCGAATGGCTTAATCACGCCGAATCGGCCCGGATGTTTCGCGTACACCTCAAGCGCATAGCTCGCATCGTAGCGATACATACTGTACGGAGAAACCAACAATGCTCCGTCAACGCCGACAGCGTCCATCGCCGCCACCATGTCGTCCCCGTTCACCTGNTCCGGCCATGGCGGGATCGAGGCCCAAGGACGCTCAGGTCGATTACGCTCGTAGGAATGAACTTGTGAGTCGATTGTCATACTCTGAGTTGCCATCTTATTCCCCTTTTTTCTTGCCCACTTGGGCATGTGTAGCAATTATGTGTGTCACCGGCGATTTCTTCTGGCCGGTTGCTTGGGGCGTGTTAGAAGCAGTCAACGCGCGTTCTAGGGTAGCAAACAACTCTATGCCGCAAGTTTTCCGAGGGGCGCTCTCACGGGGCGAAGCTGGAACGCGCCTGAGCACCCCAATGGCCGTCGAGCTTGGTCATGATCCACAAGGCTTGGTGGGTGGCTAGCGGACCACCGTCCTTGTCGTACCGAGTCCACTGGATGAACAGGTGGACTTTGTTTTCTGAGCTGTGGAGCGCTTGGGTCCAATCTAGGACCGTGTGATGCCAGGAATCCCCGGCCCTGGCAGCGAATTCGCGCCGATAATTCTCCTCCAGATCTTCCCGAGTGGCGTAAAAGGCCACGGCGCCGGTGCCGGATATCCGTACGTGGGGCATATGAAAGGTATCGAATAAGGCCTCGTCATCCCCGGAGTTTAGGGCAGCCATGCCGTCTTCCACCGTTTGAGTTGCCTCCGCCTCACTATCGGCCCACCGCTCTTCAGTCATTGATACGCCTCTATGNCAATCTAGGATCAGAGGGGTTTGTCAGACTCTGCTGATATTGAATCGTTAGGTCCAGAGCACTGGAGTTACGATCCGCGGACCGATTCTGACCGTCTACGTGTTGCCTGACCCCCTACCCCACAAATCCCCTCGACCGGTACTGTAACGCCTCGGCCAGGTGGGAGACGCCGATGTCTCGGGCGGCGTCTAGGTCGGCGATGGTGCGGGAGACTTTCAGGATCCGGTGGAATGCTCTGGCGGAGAGGTTGAGTCGTTGGGTTGCTGCTTGGAGCAGGGACTTGGCGCTTTCGTCCAGGGGGCACGATTTCCAGACTTCCGCCGGTCCCATCTCTGAGTTACATAAGAAGCCGTTGTCCTTGAACCGCTCCCGCTGAATCTCACGGGCCTGCTCCATCCTTTGCCGGGCGTAGCTGGAGTCTTGGGCTGGCGCTTCGTCCACCAGCTTCTCGTATTCCACCGGCGGCACTTCCACGAACACGTCGATGCGGTCCAGAAGNGGTCCGCTGACCCGTTTCTGGTAGCGGGATACGGCGGAAGACGAACANGTGCACTNTTTCTTGGGGTCACTGAAGTAGCCGTAANGGCANGGGTTCATGNCGGAAACCATCATGAAGCTCGCTGGGTAGGTAACCGTGCCGGAAACCCGGCTGATGGTTACTACCTTGTCTTCTAAGGGCTGGCGTAGCGATTCCAGCGACGTGTGGCTGAACTCGGGAAGCTCGTCCAAGAACAGAACGCCCCGGTGGCTTAGCGTAATCTCGCCGGGCCTGATGTTGCGTCCTCCGCCCACAACCCGCGTTGGAGATGGTGTAGTGAGGTGCCCNAAAGGGGCGTTGCAGCATCAACGGGCTATCGGCGGGCAGAGCGCCGCTGACGNTGTATATCTTGGCGACTTCCAGAGCTNCTTCCGACGTNATCCTGGGCAATATGGACGGCAGACACCGGGCCAGCATGGTCTTGCCGCTGCCCGGAGGCCCATTGAACAGCAGATTGTGGAAACCCGCCGCCGCTACCTCCAATGCTCTCTTGGCGTGATCCTGGCCCTTGACGTCTGCCAGGTTCATGGCATCGGGAGGGCTCCAGTCATCGTCCGTGGGAGTGCCGTTCGTCGAGATGGGAGAGATTCTGTTCTCTCCNCGGAAGTGCTCTATNAGAGCGGCGAGATNGGGGACGGGATAAACTTCCACGCCTTCCACCAAAGCGGATTCCGGGGCATCCACTGCCGGCACATTTGCCTTGGTGAAACCTTGATCCCGGANGACCGAAATCATGGACAGGATGCCGGTGGTGTGACGAAGGCTGCCGTCCAGGGACAGCTCTCCCAGGTAGATCGCATTTTCGTCTGGGAGATCGACCTGGCCGGAACTGACCATCATGCCGACGGCTATCGGCAGGTCATAAGCCGGCCCTTCTTTTTTTAAGTCGGCGGGGGCCAGATTGACCGTGATTCGGCGCAGGGGAAACTCGCACCCGCTGTTGCGCAGGGCAGCCCTCACCCGCTCCTTGGCTTCCTGCACCGCAGTATCGGGCAGGCCCACGATGTTGAAGGCCGGCAGTCCCGGCGATATGTCTACTTCGGCCTGTACGATGTAGCCGTCAAGGCCCAGCACCGCGCAGGTTTGTGCTGTTGCAAGCATGGAATCAACTCCGGGCGATTCTTTGGTTGCTCCTTGTTAGAGGTCTCTGCTTACTCGGTCGACATAATCGAGCCAGACGCCGTTATTAGCTGGCGCCGGGGATCCCGCGAACAACTCCGAGAGATGGGGCAGTTCATGTATCGGAGGCCGGTTGTCGCTCTCGGCGATGAGATTTTCCGGTATCTGGGCATGGTTGGGACCGGCGGCGCAGTAGGCGTACCAGTTCATCCTCGCCTGCTCTTCCAGGTTGAGCATGTTTATCACCGACTCGATCAGGTCCTTGCCCACGGTGGCGGCGCCATGACCTATCAGAAGCACGGCGGGAGCGTTTCCCAAAGTTTCGGCTACCTCGGTGCCATCCTCGTCGGTCAGGATGAGTTTGTTGTGGGGGTATACCGGGAGAGGGTGGCGCACTAAACCGATGCCTTCTGGGCACATGGGTACGAGGGTTTTTTGAAGAACGCTCATGACCACAGTGTACCGGGGGTGGACGTGGACGATGGACTGGACTTCAGGCCGGGCCCGGTAGATGCAAGAGTGCATCTTGATTTCGTAACAGGGTGTAAGTCCGGGTAAGCCTTCCACCTGGCTTCCGTTCAAGTCACAGACGACCATTTCCTCGGGCAAGACCCGGGATAAAACGTCTATCTTGTAGCCCCGGCCCTTGATCGCGAACCTGCCCGAGTCGGAGGGCATTCTCATGCTGGCGTGGCCCAGAGACGCAGTGGCCCCCGTGGTTAAACCCATCTCGGACAGAACCCTGTTGGCCACGGCTACCTGGTATTTGACGTCTTCCAATTCCGTGGGCATGGCACTCGCTCCTGACGGTCGATGTTCGGGAATGGGATGCCTAGATGCGAGGCTTACTATACGGGAAGTTTGACGGTTAATCTACGGCGTGGCGACAGTGACCACGGTGAGGTCGTTGGCGGCGGAGATTGGGCCTTGGAAATGGAGTTTTGCGTCGTCGATGAGGGGCTGTGTGTTGGCGTGGAATNCGGGAGTTATATGGGTGATTACCAACTCGGCAACCCCGGATTGGGTGGCGATCCTTGCGGCTTCTCCGGCGGTGGAATGGCCCCGGTTGGCGGCAGCTTGTTGGTCTGCATCGGTGCAAAAGGCTTCGTGGATCAGCAGGCTGGCCCCCTGGGCCGCTTCCGCCACATGGGGGTTGAATCGGGTGTCGCCGGAGAAAACCACGGACACTCCATTGGACTCTATCTTCCAGCCGACGGCGCCGGGTATATGGTCTGCGGGGAACGTGCAAGCGCGGGTGGTGGGTCCCAAAGTGATCCATTGATTGTTGTCCACGGCGGTCCAGCTTAAGAATGCGCGGCCGTCGGCTAAGTAAGCGCCTTCCTGATCCACCGAAGGGACGTTCATTTGAGTTGCCAGGCAGACCTTCCCCAACCGGTCCAGGGTTTCCTCTGTGCTGTAGACGNGCATCGCCGGATCTCCGGGACCCGCAAAGCGGCGCTGTCCCGATATGAAGGGGATGCCGCCCATGTGGTCGCCATGGTGGTGGGTTAAGAGTACCTGATCGAAATGGCTAGCGGCCATTCCCACCGCCGCTCCTTGCCGCATGACCGAGTTTCCCGAACTTGCGTCTAGCAGCAGGCGAGTACCGTCGGCGCAATCGACGACGATAGCCGTGTGGGCCCGGTCAACGCTGACCCCGGCTCCGGTGCCGAGGAAGGTGACGGTTATATCCGGCAATGTNTATCTCCCAAGGTGATTGTTATGGCTGGGATTCCTGCCATTCGGCCATTCTCATTTCCAGTTTGTGTTGCCGCATGGCCATGGTCAGGTCGCCTCTGGTGCGCTCAAGGACTCCCCGCATCATGTCGGTGCTGTGGCGTAGACCGGCGGTAACGCCCTCTGGGAAGTCCACGGTAACCAGCAGNCTGTATATCTCGTCCATCACGTCCATCAATTCCTGGCAGCGGTCGAAGGAGTCGCGCCGCAGGGAGTCCAGGATGTAACGGCGAAGTTCTCCAATCACCTCGGCTAGCCCGTTGAGGTATGCCGGTGGGTCGATGCCCAGGTCCTCCGGCTGAGGAATCTTCCCGCCGGAGATGATGGCGTAGGTCACGTTGGCCTCGGCGAATTCCTTGCGAGCGTCGGACATGAAAGGGGCGGAGTAAATCTCGGGGTTGTCTTGGCGGAACGTCTCGGCGTCCTCAAGCCGCCCCCGTCCCTGGGCGATGAGCTTGTCGGCCTCATCCAAGTCGCCTCGGTGGACGGCCCGGATAGCGTTGGCCGAGAACCGTATCACTTCCCGGGAGATGGGCAGGGCTTGCTCCCGGGACCGGTTTCGGACGGTTAGACGCCCGATGGCTTTGGAGACGACATCCGCCAAATCATCTCCGTAAGATGAAGGCATTAAACCTTACCTCCGGCCGACCGTATCGCCTCAACCATGGCGGCAGCAGCAGCTTCAGGGTTCTCTGCAGACGCCACGGCGGCGGTAACGCAGATCGCGTCGGCTCCCGCTTCCACCACTGGTGTCACATTGTCGATGTTGATGCCNCCGATGGCGACCAAGGGAACCTTGGCCAGTTCCCGTGCCTTACGCAGCGGCTCTATTCCCTGGGGTGGCCGGCCGACGCCCTTGGTGGTGGTGCGATATATCGCGCCGAAGGCCACGTGGTCGGCCCCCATCTCCTGGGATTCTATCAACTGGTCGAACTCCCGGTTGGAACGCCCCAATACTTGATGCGGGGCCAGCACTTTGCGTACCTGGTCCACCGGCATGTCGGTCTGGCCCACATGCACTCCCGCCGAACCGACGGTTGCGCCCAGGTCAACGTGGTCGTTCATGATTAGCATCACGTCGTGTTCTTGGCAAAGCTGCTGCAAAGGAGTGGCCAGGGTCAGTATCTCCCCTTTGTCCCGGAGCTTGTCCCGAAGTTGGAGCATCTTGGCCCCGCCGTTGACCGCCGCNCTGGCGATTTCCATAGGGTCTCTGCCACCGGTTACCTGGGGGTCGATGATGACGTACAGCCCTCGAACCTTGTCCGCTTGGGCTTGGCGAAGGGCGGCGCCCATGCCGGCGGTCAGAGCGTCCAGGGTTTCGGACAATGCCTGGTTCATCTCGGAATTAACCGGTCCCCCAGTTCCTTGTCCCGTCAACACGGTCAACAACTCGCGTGATGTTGTGACCAGGGTCAGTGCCTCCGTGAGAGTCATTTCCGAGGTTGTGACCGATGGCGCAGCGGTCAATTGGGACAACAGTACTAGCACCAGGTTGCGCAGGCGGTGCAGGGCGTCGGCGGCTGGGGGTGTATCGGGGCATTGCTCAGAGACGGTGTACAGGCAATGCACCAGAGAGGCGTAGCAGCTTTCCGGAAGTGTGTTTGCGGTGGTCATATGTNTAACCCCTTGGGGACGTTGCCATCTCGGGCGGCGTCGATAGTTTCGCGGACTGGCTGAGGCATTTTCAAACCGTGGCGCGAGAAGCTTTCCTCCACGTTGCGGCCGATGTTACGTGGGTCGCGATAGTAGTCTAACGGCGATGCGCCTTGATTCGCCGACGTGCCGGTCTTTCCCAGAGCGAATGATGACATGCGGCGCTGCATCTGATTACTCTGACAATGCTGGCAATCGGGTTCCAGGTCGATGCCGATGGACCTGACGAAGAATGAGGATACTTCGTCGCAGGATTGGCATCGGTATTCGTAGATGGGCATGGTGTGGTTTGGCTCTCCCCAGCTTCGTGAGCATTGTAGCATGGGCTGCCGGTACTTTGACTAGTGTTAGCAGGCTGAAGAATCCATTCATCCAGGTGTATAATGCAGCCCATCGGCCCCCACCATCTCACTAGCTTTCCGAGGTGCTGCCATGTCCACTAACGAGGGTCAAACCCTGCCCATGTTCGTCAACGAAGGCACACCCCAAGGCTCGCCTCTTTTGATGCTGATGGACGGTCACGCCATGGTCCATCGGGCATTTCGCGCTATCTCGGCACAGGGACCTCTCACCGTCTCGACTACCGGAGAAGACACCTCCGGAGTAGTCGGATTCGCCAACACTTTCCTTCGGGCCCTGCAAGACTGGAAACCGGCGTATTGCGCCATCGCCTTTGATCTTTCCGCTCCCACTTTCAGGCATGTACGGTTCGAGGAGTACAAGGCGCAACGTCCATCGATGCCTGCCGAATTGAGGCCCCAATTCGGCAGAGTAAAGCAATTGATGGCCGGTTTCGGTGTTCCAATCTTTGAGTGCGAGGGCTTCGAGGCCGATGACATCATCGGTACATTGGCCCGGCAAGCTGAAGAGCAGGGTATCGATACCGTCATTCTGACCGGAGACCGGGACACCTTCCAATTAATCACGCCAAAAGTCCGGGTGGATCTGTCCTCCAGTATTCAGAATCGCACGGTGTATGACGAAGCGGAACTGGAATCTCGATACTCAGGTCTGACCGCTGCGCAGCAGCCGGACTTCAAATCGTTATTGGGCGATACTTCCGACAATATTCCCGGAGTTCCCGGTGTGGGAGAGAAGAGGGCGATNGAACTGCTCACCGAGTTCCACGACCTAGAGGGGATCTACGCCAACCTGGACCAAATCAAGCGGCCCAGCACGAAGAAGGCGTTGGAGGAAAACCGGGGCCGGGCTTTTGAGAATCGATTCCTGATGACCATCGACCGGAACTCGCCGGTGNAGCTAGATCCTGATACCTCCAAGTTTGGGGAATATGACCGGGCAGCAGTGGTTGATTTACTGAACGAGTTAGAGATGTTCAACGTCATCAATCGCCTGCCTCCCTCCGTGGCAGGTGGAATGGTTGCGCNTGACGCCCCTGCAGTGGTCCAGCAGCGAGAACCCGCCGGTGATTACCAGGCGGTACAGACAGAGGATCAACTGGAAGCCCTGATTGCTGCGCTGGAAGAGTCGGGCAGCTTCTCCTTCGATACCGAGACGACCGGATTGGACCCGATGCGGGTGGACCTGGTGGGCCTGAGTTTTTCCGTGGAGCCCGGGCGAGCTTGGTACGTACCGGTGGGTCACAAAGAGGGCGAGCAACTTCCCTTAGAAACGGTTCTTGCTCGTATCAGGCCGTTGATGGAATCCACCGAANTGGCCAAATGCGCCCACAACGCCAACTACGATGTGACGGTGCTGGCCAACCACGGCATCATCTGCCAAAACGTCGATTTCGATACCATGATTGCCGCTCATCTATTGAGCAAAGGCGCTCTGGGTCTGAAGAACCTGTCGCTAAACGTTCTGGGCCACGAGATGACCCCCATCTCCGAACTGATCGGCACTGGCCGGAAGCAAATCACCTTCGATCAAGTGGACATCGCGGACGCCGTTGACTACGCCGCCGCCGATGCTGACATGACCGGTCGACTAAGAGGGGTATTGGAGGAGCAAGTAGAAGGCCAAGGCTTGACCGGATTGATGGCCGATATGGAGATGCCGCTGGTTCCGGTTCTGGTTAACATGCAGCGCCACGGCATCAAGATGGATGCGGGTGCGCTTCACGAGATGTCCAGGGACTTGCAGGAGACTATGTCGAAGGTGGAGGTGGACCTGTATGAGTCCATCGGCCACACGGTTAACATAAACTCCCCCCAGCAACTCAGCGACCTGTTGTTCAACGAATTGGGCCTGCCGCGCACCAAGCGCACCAAGACCGGTTACTCCACCGACGCCAACTCTCTGGAAGGTCTTAAAGGCCTGCATCCGGTGGTGGACAACATCCTGGAGTACCGACAAATCTCCAAGCTCAAGTCCACCTATGTGGATGCCCTGCCGGAGATGATTAACCCGGTGACGGGTCGGATCCATACCAGCTACAACCAGACGGGTTCGGCCACTGGGCGGATGTCCAGCAGCGACCCCAATCTGCAGAACATCCCTATCCGTACCGACCTGGGCCGCCAGGTGCGCAGAGCCTTCGTGGCGGACAACGCACCGGAATGGCTGCTCTTCTCGGCCGACTACTCCCAGATCGAACTGCGGGTTCTGGCCCACCTGTCCCAGGATGCCGGACTGTTGGATGCCTTCCGCCGGGGCGAGGACATCCATTCCGCCACGGCTTCGCTCATGTTTGAGGTGCCGATCAACGAGGTGGATTCGGACCAGCGGCGCATCGCCAAGGTCCTTAACTTCGGCGTGATTTACGGACTTTCTCCCCATGGCATCGCCCAGCAAACCGGGTTCAGCCGCGAGGAAGGGTCCAAGTTCATCGAGTCCTATTTCGCCAAATACCCCGGCATCAGCGAGTACATCGAAAACGTCAAGGTCAAAACTAGGGAAACTCAATACGTCGAAACCGTGATGGGACGCCGCCGGTACGTTCCCGATATCAATTCGTCCAACTTCAACGTGCGGGGCGGTGCAGAACGTATGGCGGTGAACATGCCCATCCAGGGTACCGCCGCCGACATCATGAAACTGGCTATGATTCGGGTCCACCATCGCCTGGAACAGGACGCCCTGCGTTCCAAGATGCTGCTACAGGTTCATGATGAGCTAGTCTTCGAGGTTCCTAAAGAGGAACTTGAAGCCATCAAAGAGGTGGTCTACGACGAGATGCCCGCTGCGTTGGAGCTAGACGTCAGCCTCAAAGTTGATATCAAGTGGGGCAATACCTGGGGAGATATGGAGTAGGCGGGAACATGTTCAGTTCCTTAGATCCCACGAAACACAGATGCTGGCACACCAAGATTGGCTAACGAAGCAGCGATATACGAACAACGGCAAGTCAGCCTGCGTTATGGCGGATTGGCGGCCTACACGGCATATGCCAAGAAGCAAGTCTGGCCCGATCTGAACCGGCAGGGTGCCAGAGTCCTATGCCTGCTGAACGGCTTCATCGGAGACCCCCCCGAAGAAGTCATCCAAATCACCAGATTCCCCGATCTGGAGATCTGGAATGGTTGTCAACACACCGGCGCTACAGTCGAAGACGGGCTAGTCGTGAAAGAGGAAGTCGGCCTGTTGAAGCCGATAGCGAGTCGGCCTAAAGAATTCGTTCCTCCCGAAGATCGACGGGCGGTCTATGGGTTCCGGAGACAACTTATCAGATCCAGTGACGTGGAAGAATTTGCCAACTGTTCCGAGAACGGTGTGTGGCCTCGGATCGAGTCCCAGGGCGCCTGTATCCTCGGGTTGTGGAGCACTCTGGCCGATACCGACCCGATCGAAGTGATTCTTCTAACTGGATACCATGGTCCGGGCCATTGGGAAGAGACTAGGGTCACCCAGCCCAAACCCGAAGGTGTAGACTCGGCTCTTTGGCAAGGGGACCTGGAGTTACGGAAGCGCCGTGAACAGATAACTTTGAAGACTTGGGTGAACTTGATGCAGGCGGTAGAGATAGCGCCTCACGGGTGAGTCTAGTTTGCCCAGTGTGACNCGGCTATGCAAAACTGTAGGAGCANGGCTAGCCGTGCCCCTACGCTGCGACAACCTTGTTTCATATATTAGCACCGGTATGATTGACCGGTGATGGAGTGGATTTGGAGCTTATACGCAGCCTAGTGTTCGTGCCTGGAAACCGGGCAAACATGCTGGAGAGGGCGAAAGAATTCCCAGCNGACATAATCATGGTTGATCTGGAAGATTCGGTCCCGCCGGAAGAAAAGGTCAACGCCAGAAACCTAGCCATTGAGTGGGTCCCCAAGCTTCGGGCGTTGGGACATCGCGTCATGGTTCGGGTCAACTCCCTGGACACGGGGTTAACTCGAGACGAATTAACGGCAGTCGTCAGTCCCGATCTGGCTGGCATAAGTCTCGGTAAAGTCGAATCTCCCCAAGATGTGAGGGACGTCGCTAGCATATTGACGTCTTTGGAACGATCGGTGGGGATTGAACCGGGGCAGGTGAAGATTATTCCGTGGATCGAGAATGCCCGCGCCTTGGTAGGTGCCTACCAGATCGCCACGGCGTCGGACCGTATCGTTGGAATTGCTTTCGGCGGCGAGGATTATACCGATGACATGGGTCTAGAGCGCACCGACACCGGCGAAGAGATATATTTCCCCCGCGCTACTGTAGCTGTGGCGGCAAGGGCTGCCCGGGTAGCATCGTTGGACTCTCCCTATGTGCTTTTCCGGAACTCGGACGGTCTTAGAGCGGATGCGGGGCAGGCTCGCAAGTTGGGCTTCACCGGCAAATTCGCCATCCATCCCGCCCAGATNGACATAATTAATGAACTCTTCAGTCCTTCCGNTGAAGAGTTAGCCTATGCTCAAAAGGTTGTGGACGCCTGGAACGAGGCCGGGGCTCAAGGCCGCGGTTCGGCTGACCTAGACGGACGGATGATTGACGTGCCGGTTATCAAGCGGGCCCAAAACCTGCTGGCCCTGGCCGAGTCCATCACCGATAAGCTTACGGCTGACCGCTGATGGCTGAAAGCTCCCACCACCCAACGGATAGAATCGTCCTGGAAGGGATGCAGTTCTACGGCTTCCATGGAGTCAACGCCGAGGAAAAATCCTTGGGGCAGCCCTACGTGGTGGACTTGGCTGTGGAGATGGACCTTAGCATCCCCGGTAAGTCGGATCGGTTGGAAGATACGGTGAGCTACACCCATCTCTACCGTTCGGTGCGAAAAGTGATAGAAGGGGAGTCGAGAAACCTGCTTGAAGCCGCCGCCGAGAACGTTGCCATCCGGATACTGGATGAATTTCCGGTAAAAGCTGTCCAGGTACGGGTGAAGAAACCCAGACCCCCGATTAAGGGATCGTTCGTAGAGAACGCCGTGGTGGAGATTTACCGAGTGCGTGAATAGGCCTGTTCCGGCTCTCGGAGACAAGTTGTTTCGGTTAGGAGAATTACGATGACCTTAAGAGTGCATGATTACCACGACGGCAACCGGCAATTGCAGGATAGATTCGACTCTCGCCGACTGGCCGATCATTTAGTGGAGAGGGTCTCTGAGACCATAGGGCAACCGCAGAAAGAGTTTATCGAGAAGGCGGACATGTTCTTCCTGGCAACATGTGACNATCGAGGGTTGCCGACCTGCTCCTACAAAGGCGGCGATTCCGGGTTCGTGAAAGTGCTGAATGACCGATGGCTCGCCTTTCCCAACTACGACGGCAACGGCAAATTCCAGTCCATGGGCAACCTGCTGAAAAATCCCAACGTCGGTATGCTATTTGTGGATTTTGAAGGGCAGCAGAGGATGCGCTTACAGGGCATCGCCAGCATTCTCGACGACGATGAACTTCTGCCTCTGTTCCCTGAGGCTCAATTCATCATTCGAGTCCAGGCTACCGAGGTGTACACAAATTGCCCCAGGTATGTTCACAAGTATCAGAAGGTTGAACGATCCAAGTTCGTGCCTAGACACGAACTGGAGACCCCGCAGCCAGAGTGGAAATCTCGGGAGGAGCTACAGGAGTTTTTGCCAGCCAGGGACAGGTCCAAGTCCTAGGGTGGTCTCGGCGGCGCCTGAGGCAGATGCTTCGCAAAAGTGTGGAGTATCAGTAGCTACGTATTCCGGCGCATGGTATACTGGGAATCGCTGTCCATCCGTGGGTAGCCACTACAGAACCCGTTAGCTTTCGAGGATCGGATCAAACGATATGAGATGTGAAGTTTGTTTCAAGGCTGGGATGACCGGTAATAACGTCAGCCACTCCAACCGCCATACAAAGACCCGTTTTGCGGCCAATGTTCACAAGCAGACCCTGGTGCAGGATGGCAAGTCGATAAAGGTTAAGATTTGCACCCGGTGCTTGCGCTCTCTCAGCAAGTCCGCCAAGGTCCGCAAGGCTGTCGCAGCGCTGGCTTAATATCAAGCCGGGCGGACCCCCTCGCTTGTCCTTCTACTCNGGCTTCAACCCGTGGATGCAGCNATGCATCCGCGCCATCGATTGAGTTACCGGCTCGGCGTCGTTGAATATCGCCGTCCCGGCAACCAGAATCGTTGCCCCGGCTTTCACCGAGTCCTGTGCCGTCCAGTCCGCTTTCACGCCACCGTCAACCTCGACCTGCGCTGCGTATCCATTGGATCGAATCGTCTCGTATAACCGTTTGACTTTGGCCAGGGCCTCGGGGATGAAAGACTGGCCGCCGAAGCCGGGGTTCACCGTCATCACCAGCACGATATCCAGAAGGGGCAGAACCTCTTCCAGCGCGGATACCGGGGTGCCAGGGTTGATTGCCACCCCCACCTCATGACCGGCCTCTTTGATTCTCGTCACAGTCCGGTGCAAGTGCCGGGTGGACTCTGCGTGGACTAAAATCTGGTCCGACTTCGCTTTCATGAAGCAGGGTAGTAAATCATCCGGGTTGTTAATCATCAAGTGGATGTTCAGCGGCAGATCGGTGGACCGGCGAATGGCGTCGACCACTACCTCACCGAAAGATATGTTGGGCACGAACTGGCCGTCCATCACGTCGACGTGAATCAAGTCGGCGCCCGCTTCGGTAACGTCCCGCACCTGCTGTCCGAGACCGGCGAAGTCCGCGGCTAGGACCGAGGGGGCGATGAGTATGCGTGCTTCAGAGGTCATTGGCGGTTGACTCCAGCAATTCTTTAGCGCGGCCCAGTTCGTCGGCCACCCGGTTTGGCGCAGTGCCGCCCGGGTTGTCCCGAGCTGCCGCTGATGATTCGGCGGTGATGCTGTACACATCTTGGTCGAAACTGGCCGAGAAGCGGTGGTACTCTTCCAGGGTCAGGTCTTGNAGCTCCTGTCCCTGGGTCTCGCAATGCCTGCACAGCTCCTTCACGACNCCGTAGGCTTCCCTGAAGGGCATTCCTTTGTCNACCAGGTAGTCNGCTAGGTCGGTGGCCAACATGAAGCTCTCTCCGGCCAAGCTGGCCACCCGGTTTTCGTCCAGAGTTAATCCCTNGAGCATATCCGGATATACATTCAACGTTGCCAGCAGGGTATCGACGGCGTCGAAGAAACCTTCTTTGTCTTCTTGCAGGTCCCGGTTGTAGGTCAGGGGNAGCCCCTTCATCACCGTCAGCAGACCCATCAGGTCGCCGTAGACGCGCCCGGTTTTACCTCTCGATAGCTCGGCGAAGTCGGGATTGCGCTTCTGCGGCATGATGCTGCTGCCTGTGGTGAACTCTTCGGACAGCCGGATGAACTGGAACTCCCGGCTGGACCAGAGGACGATTTCCTCTGATATACGGGACAGGTGCATCATGCACGTNGCTGCCGCCGCCAGATAATCCAAGAGGAAATCCCGGTCGGACACTGCGTCCATGCTGTTGGCGCTGATCTCGCGGAACCCCAGTTCCTGGGCCAGAAACNCGCGGTCGGTGGGGTAAGTTACTCCGGCCAATGCGCCGCTGCCAAGGGGCANAACGTCTGTGCGGCGGTAGCAGTCCCGGAACCGGTCGATGTCCCGCTGGAACATCTGAAAGTAGGCCAGCATATGGTGCGCGAACAGAACCGGTTGCGCCCGCTGTAGGTGGGTGTATCCCGGCATGATCACTTTTTGATGCTGGGTTGCCAGCCCCAACAATGACCCCTGAGTCGCCCGCAATCCTTGGACCGTTTCTTTGAGGACNTCTTTGGTGTAAAGACGCATGTCCAGGGATACTTGGTCGTTGCGGGACCGACCCGTGTGCAAGCGGCCGGCGGCTTGACCGATCAACGCATTCAGCCGGCTNTCTATGTTCATGTGCAGGTCTTCCAGAGATGCGTCCCAGGGGAACTTGTCCTCTTGGATCTCCTGGCGGACCTTTCCCAGACCGTCGATAATCAGACCGGCGTCCTCTTCGCTAATGATTCCCTGCTTGCTCAGCATGCGGGCGTGCGCGATAGACCCGGTGATGTCGTGGCGGTAAAGCCTCCGGTCATAGTGAATAGAGACCGTAAAGTTGCTGTAGTCGGTCATTGANTAAATAACTTCAATCTTTGGCTAAGAACCGTNCTAGCCTAAGAACGCAGATACGCGAAGCTGGCCGATAGGTTTTCGAGAACTTCCGGGGCTGGTGGAATCTCCATGATTGCAGCGCCCTGGTAGTTCTTAGCTTCCAAGAGGTGCAACATCTTCAAACAGTCCAGGTCTCCGGTGTCGACGGTAGGATAGGCCTTGCCGTCCCGCGCTTGTTTGAAGTGGACAATCTTTAGCATGTCCAGCGGCACTGCGTCTAACTCAGCCAGGGGGTCGCTCTCAGGGAAACCCCGCAACTGATTGGTGGCGTCCGGGCAGAGGCCCAGATAAGAGCCTTCCTCAGAGGAGAGTTGGTTGCGAGCCTCTTGGACCAGGAGAGCCATACTGCGGATAGGTTGTCCCGAGTTCTCCATGGACAGGATAACGCCCTGGCTAGCCGCCTCACGGGTCAACTCCGTGATGCTCATGGCTTCGGCTGGGATGTCCTTGGGCTCCTCCCACGTCTCATCGAATTTNCTGGGGTCAACGATTCGCAGGTGCGGNGTATGTCTGCCCACAATCTTGGCCGCTTCCAAGGCTGCTTGGAACTGCTCGCCTTTCGCGTCGGCCTGCTTGGTTAAGCAAGGCCAAGCCATCGCCAGGTCGAAGTCCAGGTCCGGGAAGGAGTCTACCAAGGCCTGCAACTTGGGCAATACCGGACGCCAGTTTTCGCCGTTTCCGGTCTCGCAGTCTCCCAGACAAGTCTGCCTCAGCTCTACATGTTTCGCGCCCCTGGTCTTGGCATCTGACACCAAGTCNCCCAGGTCGGTATCCTCCAGTTGGAGTCTCCAAGAATTGGTAATCGCTCCGAAGATCATCAGCTTCGCCTCTTTATGAGTTAATGTTTTGGGTCGATTCGCTCAACCGGTGTCCGCTCTACCNCTTTNCCGAATACTTGGCAGAGAAAATGTCCGGAGCCGACCCAATAGCTACCGCCAATATATTATGCGGAGAGACCTTTGTCACTAGGTTGGCCGTTTGGCCGAGGTCTCGCCGCCGGTCCGCAACCCATAGCCTATGCTAAAATCGGGTGACTGCATAGCGTTCGTCACGACGTCTTGGCCGGGTCCGACGTAATCATGGTCGCCAGAATCTCGTGTTCCATCTTCATCTCCGGAGGCATTTATATGACCCAACTCAACCAGGAAAAATGTGTGGCCTGCCGCCGGGACTCGCCTCCGGTGGAACCGGAAGAGGTGGGTGAGTTGCATACCCATGTGCCGGCATGGGACTTGATATCGGAAGATGGAATCAGCAAGCTGGACCGGGTGTTCAAGTTCAACAACTTCCAGCTTGCCTTGGATTTCACGAATGAGGTTGGGAATCTGGCCGAAGCCGAGGGTCATCATCCCCGGCTGACNACCGAATGGGGCCGGGTTGCGGTCACGTGGTGGACCCACAAGATTCGCAATCTACATCGNAACGATTTCGTGATGGCTGCCAAGTCCGATCAGNTCTACCTGGACCTGACTTCANACAAAGCTTAACCCCGGCTGTTGGGGCAGACACCCATCCTGNGTTAACGAGAATGCTGGTTACCGGATNCTGCNGTGGNTTATGAATGCTAGCCGCCGGNCCCCATTNGANCCCAAATCCCCGTTAGCTTCGTATCGTTGTTCTACTGGTAACTTNCGCTGACAGAACTCCCTTGAGTGTCGCTGTTGTGTGAATAACAATGGTCTGACAACGCTGGCTGCCGGTCCGTGTACATGCCAAAGTCTCCCCGCTGGTCTGACTGCTCGTGTACCAAACTCGCCCGGCTAGAGGATCCGATGGGATACGCAGAGACCACCGCCGATTTCGATGCAGCCATCATGGAGGCGGGGGACCGCTTCGTGGCTCAGGTCCAGCCTGTGCTTCATCCCCAAAGCCTGGCGGTCATCCTGTTAGACCGTGATGGAAACACCGGGCGGGTGGCATTTACTTGGGGGGCTCCCCACCGATTCGGTATCCCTAATCACGCATCAATCGTTCATTACGCCGAATCCGGGAGTGTCTCCGAACAATCCATCAGGATAAACCTGGAGGGCCGAGACGGCGTTCTGGGATCGGTTTTTCTCCGCGGCGACTTTCCCCATGGGTATAACTTTCAGCAGGCGTTGCCGCTTCAAGCCATAACCCAGGAATTGGCGGCGGTGCTGGAGAACATCCAACTGAAAGAACGGTTACGCTGCAATCTGGCTAATGATAAAGCGTTGGAGAATATAGCGTCTCTGGTTGCGGAGGATCTGGCCCGGAGTACGACGTATCGTCGTTTCGCGGACGAAGTCGCGAGTCTCATCCACTACGATAGAATCAGCATCTAACTGGCCGACGAAAAGGACAGCGCATCAAGCCTCGCCATTCAGAATGGCGCTGAAGCCTGCCACGGTGAACACGGATCGATAGGTAGCCTTGAAGGCGTCGGTTGGGAGTTGATTGCCTCTTGTGGGCAAGGGCTGATTGTTCAGGGTAATGGGCAACCTGTCCTCTACTCCCGCCTGGATCTTGAAAGCGATCCGGACCTCCTGTCTACTCTCATCGCGCCGATCTGTTACGCAGGCGAAGTCGTCGGTGTCGTGGCGTCGGCAAGCCGATGGACGAACGCTTATGGACAGGCCGATCTGAATCTTTTGGCAAAGGCGGCGGCATTCTTGGGCCCTTGGATCGCCAACTCCCGGCTCAATGACCGGTTGAAAGTGAAGGTGGACGAATTGCCCTTCATAAATAAGATTGGGCTAGGTGTGGGCCCTACCAACGGATTGGAAGATGTATTTAGCGAACTGGCCAAAGCGTTGAACCATCTGATTCCATTTCAGCGTTGCAATTTGACCTGGGTCGACCCGGAAGGCAAGGACATCAGCGTTTTACATTGGCCAGTCGACGTTACGGGAGCAAATCGTTTCAGCCGCGTTGACTGTCATACAATCAGAACTAGTCTGGACTCCGGAAAACAAGAGATTGGCGCATTGTCGTTGGAACGTGATGGCGAACCAGGATTCACCGCAGAGGAAACCCGGACGCTAGAGCGGCTCACCCCGCAGATCGCCCACGTCGTGCACAATATGCGGCTCTACCAACACGTAGCGCGGCAAGCCCGCCAGATCGAAGATTTGAAACGGGCTGGCAGTCCAATCAATCAGACCTCTCTTGAACTTGGAGGCGGCGGGGAATTGACTGCCGATACCGCCCAAACTCTGCGAACACCTCTTACGGCTATCAAGGGGTACAGCAGCGCCCTGATCCAGCCGGACATCAGCTTGCCTCCGGAGATATACCGGGAATTCCTGGAAGCCATCGATCTGGAAACCGACCGGTTGAACCGGGTGGTTGGTGAATTGTCGCCAAGTTTTCAGAACCAGCCTGATGCAGCGCAACTCGATGTTCAAAGTTCCAGCATTGAGATTCTCTTCGACCAGGTTCAAGCTGACTTGGGATTGGCCGGTTGGTCGAAAGCGGTAACCTTTCGCTGTGCGCCGGGATTGCCGGTGGTGATGGTGGACCAGGCTCTACTGGTTCAAATCCTGAGCCATCTGATTCGCTGCGCCGCCGAGTTTACTCGGCTCGACGAGAGTATCCTTGTCGAGGCGTGTTTGCGGGGAGGCCGGACCACCATCGTGATCGAAGCCAGCGACAAAGCCCAGCCCCGCCGGAAAAGACCTAGGCCGCAACGAAGCTCTCACCCCGCGACAGATGGGCGCCCTGAACGAAGCTCTTTTACTAAGGACTTGCG
>PANP01000028.1 GCA_002708395.1 Dehalococcoidia bacterium | reverse complement strand
ATCGGCCAAGTTGCCACCTGCCGGATGGCCACCGGTGAGTTTGCGTTAGCAAAACGTTAGCAAACACCAATAAAAAAGCCCCTGGGAAGATTCCCAGGGGTNTTTCGTNCCTAAAATTGGCGACCCGGATCGGACTCGAACCGACGATCTCTGCCTTGACAGGGCAGTATGTTAAACCAACTACACCACCGGGCCGTANGTAGCAGGGAAGTTAAACCTCACCNCTANTTCGAGTGTAAATTTTTCCGAATATCCTGTCAAGGGATGTTCGAGGNGTTAGCCTCCGGNTTTTCACCTATCTGCTTGATTCTACTGGCCAAGAGTTGACCTTCGCTGACTATCCCTTCAACTTGTACGACCAAACCTCTTTCCAAAACTCCATCGACCAAAGTAAGCGCCTGAAGGAACAGTCTATTGCCCTCCACCACGAATTCGGTGANATTGCCATCTTCATCGGNGATGATTGAGGTTATAGCGCCTTGGAGGTCAATCTCGACCCGTCCCTGCCGCCCATTTGAATCCGGCTCTNCGGCAATCACAGTGGCGAGGAACACGCCTTTGTTGATGTCCCCCTCGATCCTTACAGTGCCCNCCAGGGCCGTAACCTCAGCGATCACAGCTTGCGGGCTTACTTCGATATCACGTCCGTTGAGTTCGAGTTCCTCCGGTCGTCCCTGGTCATCAAGACCAATCGAATCTAAGGCCCCCTTAATCACGAAGTGGCCCGCTGGCAGCGAATCGGTGGACGGTTCACGCTCCTCAACCCATCGGGCCACCAACGTGCCATCGGCGATGATTGCCTCGGCCGATATACNGGTCCCCACTGCAAGATTGCCTTTGACCCGGGTAAGCGTATCCAGGCTTATTGAAACGCCATGAACGACAANCGCGCCGCTCTTGCCCGATCTATCCCGAATCATTTCTTCCACTAACCCATCTATCCTGGATTCCACGCCGCCGAGGGTTGCTCGCCGNCCCCTTANCACCAGGTTTCGCGCNGTGATGGAACCGTCGGCATTAAATAAGCCTTCCAGGTCCACCTTGGCGCCGGATACCGGGGTTCCTTTGACATCCGTAAGAGCGCTGAGCGCGACTGCGATGCCGTTGACGACCAACGAAAGGTCCGGATTGACCCGGTCGATAATTCCTCGAACATTTACTGGGCTGGAACGCGGAAATTCCGATTGAATAGTCTCGTCTTTGGGTTCGATGCCCACCGCCAAGAGTGTGCCATCTTTCTGGATCAGAATGTCCACTTCGACGAAATCGCCAATCTGAGAGTCTCCTTCCGTTTCCGTTAGGATGCTTCGTTCGATCAGTATCCCTCGAATCACCATCGAATCATCGTCGAAAATCTCTTCGATAGAGCCTCGCAGCTCAGCTCGATTTCCAGGCAGTAGTTCAATCAGAGTCTCACCTTCAATGNTTTGAGCCAAGAGAGAGCCATCCCCTTGGCGGACAGCTTTGGCTTGGATGGTCCGGCCCAAGGCTGGACTGCCTTCCAANCGTGTTGAACGGTCCACGGCAACTTTGACGCCGTTGATTTCCCAATTNCCTTGTTCATCGACCTCTAGCAATACNCCTTGCAACTTTAAAGNGGCGNTCNCGGCNTGGGANTAATCTGAATCAAGCCGATTTTCTATCTCCATCGCCNATAACGATCCGTCGTCTTCAAGCCGGGCAAGTATCTTGATTGTTTGTCCCAACGAAGGGATTCCATCAGTGTTGGCTGTCGTGCCAACCTTGATGGGTAGTCCGCTGATTATCCAGTCACCGGTCAATGGTTCGATTCCCTCAAATACTCCTTCCAGCTTGGTCTCTCCGNCGACTTCCTCGCCATTCGCCGCTCTNCCTATACGGCGCGCCAGCAGGGATCCGCCNGGCAGTAGCTCGGCATGAACNTGAATCGTTTGCCCGACGGTCAGTCCCTCATCTAGCCCCGTCGACGGTCCTATGGATATCGACGCTCCGTTAACGACCCAATTNCCGTCCTNGTCTATCTCTTCAAAAATCCCCACTATTTTGGCTTGGTTGAACGAGTCCACGCCGTCAGCAGGACCACCGCTCGTTCCTTTGTNGATCGATTCCAACTCCGGAATCACATTGATTTCCCGAGCCTCAGCGGAAATGAGACCAGTAAGAGGATCCCGAACGGCTCCGATTATCACGAAAGCGCCCACTCCGACCTCGGATTCGCCCCTATGAAACCGGACCGGAGTANTCTGAGCCCGGCGAAAGATTACNGGCGCTGCCGCCGGTACCGTCGAAGCGACGGTTATATGTGTATCGGTGATAGCGACAACCTTNCCCGGCACATGCTTGTTGCGTGTCTTCAACGGCACCCGGACGATTTTATCTGCGTAATATCCTCCGTCCTGTCCCCCCAGAGATACTGCCACCAAGTCGCCGGGGATGAGGTCCGAGGGTCCCGCGTCGGGTCTGTGGGACAACCGTATGCTTGTATCCGCGGTCACCGGAACCTTTATGATGCCGGAGACGGTCCTGGCTGTAAGGACGCCATCACCAACAGAGACCACCGTACCGAAGAAGTCCAGGGTTTGACGCGTCTGTAACCGAAATGGTCCTTCATCGTCCAGCGAGATGGCCGTTTCTCCAACGTCGTCCCCGATACGCAAGGAAAAACTGACCGGCGGTTCCAGGCCCACCCCAGGCAGTTTCAGCATCTCCGCTTTTACCAGGAATTGCCCGTCATCCCGAATGATGAATCTGGTGACTCCACCGGAANCTCCGTCATATTGAAATCCCAGACCGTTGCTTTCACGAACGAATGATGCCGCAGGNATGGTCTGTGTAAAACCATCGAAGGTCACGGTGACCACTTCATTTGNAACAGATATNCCGTTGCTGAATCCTCCGGTCTCGAATACACCTTCGACCAGAAATTCATCACGGGGAGCGCCACCCTCAAGCCCCACTTCTGTTTTATGTACATCGAAGTTGGCGAAGGGCGACACAACCGTGTATGAATTGCTGACGGTGGCCGAATTGCCAGCGAGATCAGTGGCGGTAACGGAAAACTCATGGGGCCCCAAGCTGCTTGTGTCGATAGCTAACCCAGACCCAGCCGTTCCGATGGATCTCCCGACTCCGGATAGATTGTCTCTGACTTCCCAGCCAGTCAAAGCCGGCTCTGANAACAGATACTCAGCGCCTTGGGCCGGCGACTTTATCATCACTGTTGGTGGGGTCTTATCTATGTTTATACCTGACANGGTAGCCGTGGCGATGTTGCCCGCCCTGTCTACCGCGATGCCGCCCACGCTTAGGCGGTCACCTTCCCGGACCAATGTTGCATCTCCGTCGCAGGTGACGACCCCAGATGCGGTGTCGGAACAGCTAAACGTAACCGCNACATCCGTATTGTTCCAACCATTTGAGTTGGGAGGTGGCGATACTCTGCCCGAGATTCTGGGTAAAGAAGTGTCTTCCACGGTCACTATGAAGTTCTCCCCCGCCACGTTGCCCGAAGCGTCGATACCGGTGCAACTGATTATCGTTGCGCCCAGCGGGAACACGGTGCCGGAAGACGGGTCGCAAAGCACAACCGGACTAGGATCGACGGCATCCGATGCGCTATTCGCGAAGATGACCAGAGCCCCCAGCCTGCTGCTGGCCTCGGTCTTGAAACTGGCAGGGAGTATCAGTCTCGGTGGAGTTATATCTCTCACCGTAACCGGGAAGCTGCCACTGCTGGAATTTCCCGCAGCGTCGGTGGCGGTGCAGGCCACCGTAGTGGAACCAAGAGGAAACACTGAGCCTGATGCGGGATTGCAGACGATGTTAGGCGGAGGTCCGGAATCATCCACCGCAGTGGCCGTGTAGGTAACGGCAACACCTAGCCGGCTGATTGCCTCAACGGTAACGCTCCCCGGCAGCGCCAGCCGGGGGGGCGTGGTATCCGGCGTTAGCTCTTGGGCCGCAGCGGATGGCACATCAAGAGGAGTCGATGCAAACACGGCCCAGATCAGCAGCAGGCAGGCAGATATTCCCGCGAGTCTGGACTTGCTGATTACCATGTCCCTCCTTCTCGTGATCCACCGTCTGGGGTTCCGGCAACTAACCGTCTGATCAGCCACGATTAGCCTCAAGATTCAAATTCCGCCAAGTCGATGTATTCCTCATCATGGCCGGTAAATCACTGCGGCCACTGCGCTCATGACCTGGCCGTCGCTATTAGTGGATACTACGTCAATGATGTTGGGTCCGGGTTCCAGCGCAACCAAAGTGGAGAATTTACCCACCGTGTCTATACCCAAGGAGACGCCGTTCACGCTGACCACCGCTTTCGGCCCAGTACGCCCGGAAAGCCTGATGATGCCCGTGGAAACGATGCTCAGGTCCCTTGGTTCGGTAATAACGAGCAGGAACGGCGGTTGGGGCGGAGCGTTGGACGTAACGCTCCGCACAAAAGTAGCTTGGTTGCCCTGGTTGTCCGTAGCCACGATTATGATTTCGTTTTCTCCCTGGACAAGCGTTGCGGTTCCCCGGAAAGCCACCCCTGCCCCGCCGTTCTGCTCCAATATGGCAGGCACATCATTGATGGTGACGGCAGCGCCGGGTTCGGTGATTCCACGGACTATCACAGCATCATCGGCTATCGCTGTTCCNTCCACCGGCTCGTGCACTTCAAGCAGCAATTCAGGAATCTGGGTTGGCGTGGGCGTCTCTGCCGGGGGGCGAATGGTAGGAGGAACCGGCAGGACTGTAGGCGCTACAGTGGGTTCTGGCGTCTCAGGAGGAGATGGAGGCGTCGTGGCAGGCGGGTCCGGAACAACGGTCACATCGGGTACTGGTAACAACGTAGGTGTTATTACCGGGGCCGCTGTAGGAACCTGAGTCGGGACCAGATCGCTTAACGTCGGGGGAACCGAGACCAGGTCTTCGGGCGAACGAGGAACCGTCTGAAAACAAGCCGTCAAAAGCAATACCATTGCGGCTATCGGGAAACACAACCAGACCCCGGCTCTCTTCACCAAGCTGTCTCCCCTAAGGGACCTTCCCCCACCGCCATTGTGCTCCGCCAACGCTACTTGGGTGTTACGACCTTGGGATTCATTGGCATCTCAAGAATAAATGATGTGTGATGGTTCTCATCGGCGCCAGCGACGCTTTCAACCCTAAGGCCGCCTTCCCAATGGGCCGCCAGAGTCTGGGCTATGAACAAACCTATCCCAGAACTNGATTTCTCTTCTCTTCTGGCTACTTCTGGCGTCCAACCGTGGTCGAAGATATGTTCGGCGTATTGGCCGGGTATACCAGGTCCGTCATCCCAAACCCGCACGACGAAATGCGTATCGTTCCTGCTTAGGGTGACCTCGATATGGCGATCCGCGAACCGGACCGCGTTGTCGACTAAGTTGGTCACGATATGTTCGATAGCCGANCCGTCGGAGTAGACGAGCCCGAATTCCGGCGGTTCGGCCCACCAAGATATCTCTTTGTCGGATTGATCCGCTACCAAGGTGTACCGGTCCACAATCTTGCGTATCAATTCCGATGGCTCAACCGGTTGGGGTTGAGCCAACCGGTCCGGCCCCTCCAACTGCACCAGAACCTGGATGTTGGACATCATCAGGCGGAAGTTGGGGGTCTGCATCTCTATCTCATCGAGTAGAGCCTGGACGTTGGGGTCGGTATCGGCCCCGGCGAACTTCAGAACCGCCCGCAATTCCCGTTCTTTTCCGGATATCCTTCTGATGGGCCGTCCCAAGTCGTGGTCGAAAAGGTCGAAGTACCGCTGAGTCACCTCACTCCAACTATGGACGCCGTTGTTGTTGCCGTTCTCGTTCCCCTGCCCCTTGTTAATGGCGCCGTAAACGGTATAAGAGATCGATACAACGCCGAGACCGATCGCCGCCAGCACCGCTCCTATGTAGGTTAGGGGTTCAACAGTCCAGAGACTATCGAACGCCAGATGCCCAATGAGAGGCGCAAGGATAAGACTTAGGATCCCCAAAATGAAAACTATGCTTCCGGCGGTCTTAAGCCTGGTCTGCATACCGGTCCATAAGTATTCCGGTCTAATCAGAGACAAAACTAAGCTCGAGGAGGCAGTAGCCGGTAGCCTTGGTCCCGAACGTTGATGATAAGCTCCCCCGCCGCAAACCTCACGCCCAGAGCTACGCCCAGAAGATCTTTTATCTCCCGGATCCTCACCCGCAAAGACGCCCGGGGGTCGTCGCCATCGGAATAACGCTCTAGCTTGCTGAAGGGGACCATCTCACCGGGGCTCCGGTACCACGCGGCCGCCAACTCCCGCAGAATCTCAAATTTCATGCCTTGAATCTCGGCAACGGGAATGAGGTCATCCCCATCCTTGCTGTAGACCATAGCCGTTTCCACGTCAACCAGAATCCGGTTTCCAACGGGGATTCTCTCCGGCGCCGTGCCGATCAGACGGCGTAGCCGCAGGACGACTTCCTCCGGACTCGCCAGTTTGTCGATGAAATCCACGGGGGCATCCCAGAGCAGTGCTCCCCTTGCCGCAGTGTCCCGGTCGGGTCCTTGAGCGTACTGGGTGAACATAAGGATGGGCAGCTTGGGATAGCGTTTGACGATTTTTTGGAGAATCTCCAGGCCCTTGAAGCGATCGTCCTTGTCTTCGCCAAAGCGGACATCAAGGAGGACGCCGTCGGGCTGTTCTTCTTCGATGGCATACAGAGTCGCGGCTTCGAATTCCTCGCCTAATGACCAGCCGGACTCAGGATGAACCACCGACGGAAGCCAACCTTCTTCTTCTAACCTGCGGCGAACGGCCATCAGGATAGCCGAACTAGACTCATCGTCAACAATCAGAATCTTGTTGTCTTGCTTAGAGGCTCGCATACNACCACCCAGCCGGGAAACCGGCTCTCCCGTCCTCTTCCAGCACCACCAGCGTAACTTTCCTAGCGTAACTTTCCTAAAGNATTTTACCAGAGGGTTNTTAATCTACTGTTACCGGAAGACAAGCTCTGTTTCCGGATTATGTAATGCCGGACCGATGAATGACAGTGAATAGTTTAATGCTTTCCGCCATTTCTGGATAGGGCGGTTGGTTCCGTCGAATATCAAGGTTTTCCTTCTCAAGGGGGCATCGATACCCAATCTTTTCGGGTTGACAGATAAAACCGCACGTCTAAAATGGATTTAAGACGCGAATTCAAAATCGCCAAGCAAAGCCCTGCCAATCACAACCTAGCGGTAACGCCTCCATCGGCTGGGCCAACACGATACAAGGAGAACAGAATGATTACCAAGTTCGGCAGCCTGTTCGCTGGCCACGTAGACCTGGACAACCTTGGCTTTGAAGGGACTCCGGTCAACGACCGGTGGCTATCCGACGAGCACCTTGCTTCGGTGTTCGACAAGTCCGAGGCCATAGTTCTGGCTATGGAACGGCTGGGATTCGACACCTTCTGGGCTGCGGAGCACCATTTTCAGCGGGAAGGATATGAATGTATCCCCAACCTGATGCTGCTCTTCGTCCACTTGGCCCACCTGACCAAGANTCTCAAGTTCGGTTGCGGCTTCAACGTCAATCCCATGTGGCATCCTCTGCGNATGGCTGAAGACTACGCCACCGCCGACCACCTGACCAAGGGCCGGGTAGTGATGGGCATCGGACGCGGCTACCACTCCCGGGAAGTCGAGACCTTCGGCAACCCCAGCACGGCCATCGACAACGATGCCAANCGGGCTTTGTTCGAAGAGCAAACCGAAGTCATGTTCAAGGCTTTCAATAACCGGTCCTTCTCCCACCACGGTGAGCATTACGATATACCGCCGGCTGTGCCCTACCGGGGCTACGACCTTAAAGAGATAACCTTAGTGCCCAGACCCCGGACTTTGCCCGTGGAATGTTGGCAGCCAATCGTCAGCGCCAGCCAAGGGGCCATGGACTTTATGGTCAAGCACGGCATAAAAGGCATCATCGGAGGTGGCGCAGCCGCCGGCGGCACCACCGACCGGGTGATGGAGCAGTGGCGTGACACCCTGGCCAAGGCAGGCCGGGAGACCGAATTGGGCACCGATCTCACCATTGGATACACTATCCACATGGCGGACACCGAGGAGCAGGCAATCAAAGAGGCCAGTGTCTACTTTGAAGAGAACATGAAGATGTTTGCTCCTTTAGGCTTTGTACGTGGTATTACCAGCCAGCAGATATCCGACATAGGTGACCCGACAAAGGCCCGGTCCGCAGGCTTGCCATCTCTGAAACAGGCGGTAGACGCCGGAGGCTGGTTGTGCGGGCCCCCTGAGTCGATCATCGNGAAGATTCAGGACCTGCAGGATCGGTACCCCGGCCTGCAATCAATCAACGTTGGGTCCGTGATAGGAACGCCTCAAAATGTGATTCTGGAACAGCTAGAGCGTTTCGGCACCGAGGTTATGCCCAAGTTCACCGGCAAATCCTAGAGCGCTCATCATCGGCTGGCCACGGCCGGCGCGGCTCACCAAACGACGCTAACCGTTAGGCCTCCGAAAGGGGGCCTAATTTTATGTCTACTGAACATGATAGTTTGTGTTACNATAATAGTTCTATTAACACGAATTATTTGAGTGAGTACATGAACACGAGTGCGCACACCGACAAAGAAGCGCTTGTCGAGAAGATGGGGGATCTGGTGCAGCAGATGTACGCCCAATGCCGGTCCGAGTCTACGGAAGGATGGACCGAGTTGGAGCTTACGATGCCACAGCTACACACGATGGCGCTCCTCAGCCAAGGAGCCCAGCGCATGGGGGTCATCGCCTGGCGGCTGAACAGTAGCCAATCGGCAGCCACCAGTATGATTGACCGCTTGGTCGACAAAGGATTGGTGGAGCGGGTGCCGGATAAAGATGACCGCCGAGTGGTCGCCTGCCAGCTAACCGAGCCCGGACGTGAGGAGATGGAACGGCTATGGCGAGTCAACCGCATGAGAATCTCTCTGATAGCGGACCATCTAACCATCGAAGAGCTCAGCAGGGTGGTGGAAGCCATGGAATTGCTTTGTCTGGCTGGCCAACGAGCGCAAGAAGGCGCTGACTCCTAAACTCCCGTTTCGACACAGGGTAGAGCTAGCCGAAAAGTACGACGAGAATAGGCATTATTGACGACGAAAAATCGTCCTAAGTTCCGATGGAACCCTGAGGCCATGGAGCTACCATCGGAGGAAAAGACAGATCGGGGCAGAGGGTTTGCTCCAAAAATCAAGGAGCTAAGGAATTGAGTTTTCTCACTGGCATAGCGCTGAGACGCCGCTCCGTAACCGTGATGATGATTATCCTGCTGTTGGTGGGAGGCGTCGTTGTCTACGGGCGCTTGGAAAGAGAACTCTTCCCTGAGATTGAGTTCCCCAACATCACGATTCTCACGGTATACCCCTCGGCAAACCCTGACGCCGTGGTTCGCGATGTAACCGATCCCATCGAAGAAGCCATCGATGGTATGAGCGGCCTGGACGATATCCGGTCCATATCTTCAGAAAACATGTCCATGGTCGTCGCTACATTTGAGTTCGGCGAGGACATAGTAGAAGCGGAACGGACGATAGTCAGCAACCTCAACGGTATAAGTTTCCCGGACGGAGTCCAAAATCCCATAGTCAGCCGCATAGCCAACGACGTTTTCCCGGTCATTCAACTCAGCGTTCTAGGCGACCGGGACATCCCGTCGCTGCAGCGGATCATGGACGACCTAGTCTTGCCTTCCATCGAACGGGTTCCAGGCGTCTTCGAGGTCACGGTCATTGGCGGGTCGGACGAGCNNGTGTTGGTTACCGTGGACGCGGACAAGCTGAAGGATCTGCGGCTTCCCGTTTCCCAGGTGTCCAGGGCGATTCGTGAAAACAATATCAGCTTCCCCGCCGGTGGCATCGACGACGGCACCAGGGCTTTCCCCGTCCGCACTACCCACGAGTTGAACTCTCTGGAAGAAATCCGAAACCTAGTCGTCGGTTTGGAGTTCGTTCCCGGGGGAAGACGCAATCAGCGGCCGATACGGCTCTCCGATGTCGCCGAGGTGAGACTGGGCACCGAGGACGCCACCAGAATCTCGCGTACCAACGGCAAGCCCAGTCTCAGCATCACCGTCACCAAGGAGCCAGACGCCAATACAGTGGACGTCACGACNTTGGTGCTGGAGGCGTTGGACCAACTGGAGGGCCTACCGCCTGACGTCGAGATTATCACGTTGACCAACGACGGACCGGAGATTCAAACCCAGCTCAACTCCCTGGTCCAAGAAGGGTTCTTGGGTCTGGTGTTTGCTGTAGCAATGGTATTCGCCTTTCTTATCAATCTCCGGCCCACCATCATGAAAGGGATAGCGCTTACCCTCCGGCCAACTTTAATCATCGGCCTGTCCATCCCTTTGAGTATCTTGTCCGGAGTCATTCTGATGAGTCTCGCAGACTTGACTCTAAACTTCATGACCCTTGCCGGACTTGCTATCGCCGTCGGCCGGGTGGTGGATGACAGCATCGTTGTGTTGGAAAACATGTACCGGCACATCCAGGCGGGGGAAGACCGGCTGGAGGCGGCGGTTGAAGGAACCAAAGAAGTCGGAGCCGCCATCGTATCCTCCACATTAACGACCGTTGCAGTGTTCATCCCCTTGGCCTTCATCCAGGGATTGGTTGGGTCATTCTTCTCCCCCTTCGCCATGGCAGTCAGTTTCGCGCTAGTCGGCTCCACCATCGTAGCGTTAACGGCGGTGCCGGTGTTGGGAGTGATATTCCTGCGCCAAGGCGACTTGCCGAGAGACTTCGACCCCAGCCAGTCTTCCAACGGCTTGGACTCCTGGCTCCAAAGATTTTACATCCCGGTCTTGATATGGTCGCTGCGGCACAAGTTCGCAACTATCCTGATTGCCTTGGGCACGGTCGCCGCCAGCCTATCGCTCCTACTCATCATCCCAGTGACTCTGTTCCCATCCGGAGCGCCCCAGTTCCTTACCATCGACGTCGAATTCCCCAACGGCACTTCGATAGCCCGCACCTTTGAAGAAGTGNTGGTGGTGGAAGGAGTTCTGGACGNGTTGAAGGATGAGGGTCAGGTGAGGGCCTACCAGGTCAGTTTGGGAGCTTCTTCGGACGAGTTCGGTCCGGCAGCAGGTGGCGGCGGGCTGCACCGGGCGGGATTCATCATCGCCATGGACAAGGACGTGGCCAGCGATATCGGCGACGTGGTCCGAGCGCGGATCCCCCTAAGCGAAGAAGCAACTATCACGGTTAAGGAGATTGAGAACGGCCCGCCCACCGATGCACTGGAGATAAACATCACCGGAAGCAACTTTTCGGCTATCGCCGGGGTAGCGAATCAACTCCAGGCCGAACTGGGCGATCTAGAAGGCGTAATCAACCTGAGCAGCGACATCAGCGACGCCAGGGATGAAGTGGTCATCAACGTCAACCCTCAGAACGCTTCCGAGTTCGGACTGACCACCCGGGAGGTGGCCCTTCAGGTTGCCCGGTACACCGTTGGAGAAACGGTATCGGAGGTTGAGCTTGAGGGAGAGACGATGGACGTGGTGGTCCGAGGCGACCCGGACGATGTGGCCGACATCAACAAGCTGAAGTCGCTGAACATCGAAGGACCATTGGGTCTGGAAAAACTCGGGGCCCTGAGCGAGATAGCATTGGAGAAGGGTCCGGTGTCGATCAGTAGATTCGACGGCGAGCGGTCCGCCAGCATCACCGGTGGTATCGAATCCGAGGACACAAGAGCGGTGGGAGTTGCACTACAGGCCAAGATTGACGCTTTGGACCTGCCGCCGTCCGTTGAGGTTAAAACCGGGGGAATCTTCCAGCAGATCGCGGAAGGATTCGAGGATGTCTTCATGGCGATGGCGATTGGAGTCGCTCTAGTGTACCTGGTGATGGTGGCTACCCTGGGTTCGCTGCGTAATCCTTTCGTGGTTGTAATCAGCCTGCCTCTAGCGATGGTTGGGGCTCTGATAGCTTTGACCGTCACCGGCCGCACACTTAGCCTGTCCGCCCTCATGGGATTCTTGCTGCTCATCGGAGTGGTCGTCACCAATGCGATTGTTCTGATAGTTTTCGTTGAACAGTTGCGGGAGCAAGGACGCTCGGTGTTTGAAGCCTTGGTTGAGGCAAGCCAAGTCCGCATGCGTCCCATTCTCATGACTGCCTTCACCACCACTTTCGCCTTGCTGCCATTGGCTTCCTTCGCCTCGGGTGAAGGTGTCATCATCGGCGCGGAGTTGGCCACGGTGGTCATCGGTGGGTTGATTAGCTCCACTTTCCTCACCTTGGTTGTAGTTCCTGTGGTCTACACCATCGTGCATGTGAACGTTCCTAATCTTGGCGAATATCTGGGATACAGAATCGGGATAGGCCAGAGACCAGCTCCAAGTCGGTTCTGAGGAACCCAGGATCCGGAAGAAGTATTTAAGCCAACCAGGGGTGATACAGGATGAATGCAATATTGAAGATAAAATACGCTCCCAAGAAGTGGTTGATTCCCGGACTGGCCACCCTGGCCCTGGTGGCGGTGGGCGGCCCGGTTATCTTGCTCAGCCTGGCGCTAGGATCGGGACCGGACGACGGTTCCAACACTAGCCAGGCAGCCTTACGGAACGCCGATCAGGTGACGGAATTGTCCATCGANGGCAGATTGCACCTTCCCCNAAGGATGGCGATGACCTTCGAAGCCGGCGGCACCGTGGGAGAAGTATTGGTCAGACAAGGTGACAAGGTAGAAAAAGGTCAGGTGCTCGCCACATTGGATGCCATCGGGCTGGCCGACCTGGAAAAGGCGATGATCGCAGGGGCGATTGGAGTCATCACCGCTCAGGAGGAGTTGGACGCTCTGGCAGTTTCCAGCCCGGTGGCCCTAGCCCAAGCTCAGGCGGCGGCAGCGGCAGCCGAGGTTGCCATGGACGACGCCAGAGATGACCTGACCAATCACTTTAATCNGGAGGATGTGGATCTGGCACGAGCGCAAAAGTTAGTGGCCGATGCCCGCCTTGCGCTGGATGACGCTGAAGACTCTCTTGCCGACGTAGGCACCGACCACTCCCAAAAGCTAAGCAAGGCCCAACAGGACCGGGCCGCGGCAGAAGTGGCCTGGGACCTGGCGCAGGACGCGTTAGCCGACTTGAGCTTGAATCACGCCCAGACTCTAAGCCAGGCGATGCAGTTAAGCTCAGCGGCGAAGATTGCGCTGGACGACGCTCAAGAGTCGTTGGCTGAATATCTGTTGGACCATAATCNGGAACTGNCAAAAGCNCGGCAGTCCAATGCCAAAGCCGGCATAGGTCTGGACGAGGCNAAAGACGCCTTAGCCAAGTTTGACCTGGATCAAGCCGAAGAATTGNCCACAGCCCGAGTAGCCNGNGCCAAGGCCAAAGNTGAACTNGAGGNAGCTACCCGTGACCTCAGCAACTTCNACCGTGCCCGTCTCCAAAACCTGGCGGACGCTCGGCAGGCTACGGCCAAGGCTGAGGTCGCTGTGGCTGACGCTGAAGAAGCTCAGGCCAACTTTACATTGGACTACGACAAGGAGTTGGCCACCGCACGTCAAACCGAAGCCGACGCGGCCGTCGCGATTACTACCGCCAAGGACGCCGTTGCAGATCTTGTGATCGAGATCAGCATATCCAGGTCCTTCGACGCAGAAGCATCGGAAGATCTTGCGAGCCTACGGGCCGCCGAGGCATTGGCAGTAGCCGATCTGGACAAAGCGCGAGATGACTTGGCCGAACTCGAACCGGGATCCGACCCTCGCGACCTTCAAAAGCTGGTAGCCGCTACAGATCTAGCCCAAGCCAAGTTGGACAATGCCCTACAAACCCAGTTGGACCTTGAAACAGACCTGGAAGTCCTGACCCAACGTCAGTTGCTGGCTGCTTGGGAGGTAGCGCAAGCTAAATCGGACGTCAAGCAGGAAGAATTGGACCAACTTGGAGTGGGCTTGGATCCACTGGAACGCAGCAGGCTCCAAGCCGCCGTGGATCTTGCCTCGGCCGATTTGGGTAAGACTACTAAAGACCTCCAAGAAGTTGAGCCAGGCGCCGACCCATTAGTCCTGGAAAAACTAGANGCCGCCGTCGAGGTTGCCCAGGCCGATCGCGACGCAACCGAAGAATCCGTGGCTGACATTCTAGCCAAAGCCCAGACCGCGATCCGAATCTCCNCCGCACCAGTCCCGGTAAACCCCACCGCCGAGCTTACTNCGGAGGATCAGATCCAGCGGGCGCTAGCGGCTGGAACCGACCCATTACAGGTATCCCTGAAGGCGTCCCAGTTTGCCAAAGCCACCGCCGATCTGAAGAAAGCGGAAACGGATNTGGCTGACGTGCAAGGAGCCCCTGATCCTTTCGAACTGGCGGTTAGACAACGGAAGGAGTTCCTGGCCCGGGCTACCTGGGAGGAAGCGGCAGAGGATCTACGGGAGCTTACCGAAGACATCGACCCATTGNAAACACAGCGGCAGAGAGCACTAACTGCAGTCGCTGAAGCTCGATATAACGAGGCCGCCATTCGCCTGAAAGCCGTTCAGAATCGACTGCCTAGAGAAGTTGAACTACGCCAAGCAAACGTATCGCTATCCCGAGGGGTCGCCAGCGAGGCATTAGAGGANNATGAAGGAGCGATTCTAAGGGCGCCCTTCGCCGGCGTAATCTCTCTCGTCAATGTGGAACCGGATGACGAGGTTACCCGAGACTCCCGCATCGTTGAGATTGTAGATCCCACGGTTCTGGAAGTGGAAAGCTTCGTGGACGCATCCAATGCCAAGCTGATCTCCAGTGGGGCCAGAGCAACGGTTACTATAGAAAATCTTCCAGACGATATCTTCACCAGCTCGGTTTCGTCGGTGTCTAACAAGCCCCGAACCGAGCGGGGCATCATCAGCTATTCCGTCACCATAGCGGTGGATGTTCCTTCGGGAACCGAGGTCCCAGTGGGATTAAGCGGTGTGACTGTGGTCATCAACCTTAACGAGAAGGAAGTGCTCCTAGCCCCTCATGGAACCGTAGGGGGAGCGATTGGCGGTCCATGTCCTAGAAGTACCCGCCCGGTCATAANGCCCCAGTTGCCAACAGGGAACCAGTTTATATACAATGGCCGCCTACATAGGAATCCACCTAACCAGGAGGAGCTATGCTTAGACTGGGCGGGGTTGCTTCCGCTTCCCATCTGACCGTTTTCCAGGGATTAGGGGAGATGTTCAAGCGGGAAGGCATCGACATGGACTGGGTCTTGTATTCCGACTATGACGCCATGATTGACGATTTCGTGGACGGCAAGATTGATCTTGCCTGGAACGGCCCACTGGGGTATGTCAAGATTAAGCGGCGATTGGACGAACCTTGCCAGGTCATCGCAATGCGGGACGTGGACGTGAACTTTACGACCTGTTTCATCACCCGCTCCGCCTCGGACATCCTCACGGTAGAGGACCTGAAAGGGAAAAACTTCGCTTTCGCCAGCAGATCTTCGGTTGAATCAGGTCTGTTGGCCTACCACTTTCTGAAAGAGACCGGCATCGATCCCAGGAACGATCTGGCTTCTTTTACTTTTTCGGAAGACCGCCGATCCACCGGATTGACTGGGGAAAAGGAAGTGATTGACGCTGTGCTCAAGGGCGAGTATGACGCCGGGTCGGTAGCCCAGCGGACGTTGCGGACGATGGCGGAAGACGGTTCACTGGACCAAGACACCCTTCGCACTTTCTGGACCAGCCCGGGTTACAGCCATTGTTGTTTCACTGCCCAGGGTGACATGAACGCAGACGAGTACAGAATCGTTGAACAGGCGCTCCTGTCTGTTAACTACGGAGATCCTCTTGGAAAGACCATTCTGGACGCCGAGGCGTGCAAGTCGTTCGTGCCGGGCATTGACGCGGGTTGGGAAGCCTTGGAAAAGGCTGCGGAAGAGCAGGGGCTGATCTAGAAGAGTCTACTGTTCTTCCGGCGGAGTTTCCGGCGTGTTCTGGATGATGTCCTCCAGGCTTCTGTCCAGGGACGGGTCCAGATTCGATGGCTCTTCAAACGCATTTACCACGTAGTCGGTCCTGGCCCGATCGATCAGATCCTTGGCTTTCGGGTTGTCCGCTCCGATTTTTTCCAGGGCTTCCTGCAACTCATGACACTCTGTGTCGGCCATGGTAACTAGATCCGCCAGGTCAATATCCAGCTCGAACATGACCTTGAGTCTGCGCATTATGTCGTAGTAGGCCCGATGATCTCTGGCGATACCAACAGGTTGGTTGTTGGTATTGTTGAACGGGTACATGGGGGCCATCGCCCCCAGCCGGAAAATCTCCAGGTCTGGGTGTTGCTGGTTCACCATGGTTATCAATGCCATGCCGATGGTTGGGCCGCTACGTGAACGGCTACCGTAGTTGGAAAATCTCAGACCGTATTTCTCCAACTCCTCTTTCATCGAGGGCTGGCTGTATACACAGCTGACGTTTCTCTCCATGTCCGGCGGGGCGGCTCCGTTGTAACCTTCAACCACCACGGTCTGCTGGATCCCCAACTCCTTGATTGCTTGGATGAAAGCCTGACCGTATATATCGATCCGGAACCAAGGCTCCTCACCCAGGTAGATGATTAAGCCGTTTCCCGCATCGTAGAAATAGTTCCTGCGATGCATCTCACTAACCGGCAACCCATCCTGATAGGAAACCCGTGGCCGATAGATGTCGTGCGTGCCCGGCACTTGAAATGGGTAGCACATCCTAGACACTTCGTTGCCCAATTCGCCGATCCGGCGAGCTCCGAATTTATCTATCAAATATCGTGGAAGACCACCGGAGATTTCTCCGCCATCGGACCACTGGCGGCGCCAACCGGCAATCATATATTTAACGTCGGGTTTCTCATGGAGGATCAACATATCATCTGTCATCGTGTTCCCCCCGTCCCATACTCTGCAATGCCTCTAAACTCGCCCACCGGAGCCTTGCCCCGGCCTGGTGCTATCTTAACATCTTAGTCTCATGGAGGCATCCAGCCCGAACGGGGACTATACGGGCGCGCCGGGTCCACCAGCGGAAGCTATAAGACAGGGGACAGCACAGGGAATCAAAGCAAAGCGGGAGCGGGGCGTCTAGTTAGGTACGGGCCAGGACGTTGACAGTGGCGTGTCAACGTCCAAACGAACGGAGGAGACCTGGAGAGGAACCTACGATATCCGGCCTTCCATGGTCTGCAAGACCATCTCCGCGGATAATCCGGTGGCATCGACAATCTCAGGGATGGTGGGGGAGCGATCGAACTTCTGTTCGAAGCTCTCCAAGACCCTGCCCACCATGGCATTCTGGGTGACTAGTTGCCCGGGGACTCGTGTGGCCCAACCTTTGTCTCTGAAGTAATCAGTTATGGCGCCCACAATCACAGGCATCGCAAAAACAACAAACCCGCGGCCGGAGTTGGCATCATATGCTGCCACCGCCTCCAAAAGACCTCCCAGGCCGGCCAGAGCCAGATCCTCAACCGGCTCACCGCAATCCTTGAACCTGTCGCATACCCGCCGGACTAGGGCAAGGTGCTGTGACAGCAAACGATAGAGATCTGATTGACGTGGTGCGGTGGCGCGTTCGGCGACGATATACCGAGGGAGATTAGACTGGCCGTTCAACGAGACGGGAGGATTGAATGGAGCTACGATAGCGGGATTGTATTGCATCAGGATTGTCACGGAGCCTCTCTTGTGCAACTAAGATAATTACTACATTGTTCTTCTCCACCCCGACTGCATCTTTAGTTGGCCCNGATACANGGGNCCGATGCTCACTTCACGCCATTGTCAAGGGCGGAGAGAAATTGTACCGNCAGGGCGGAGCAAAACTATGCCACTGAACGCCGCGGTGTGAGAGTCAAAGTCCTGTGGTATGTGAGAGCTTAGGGNTAGTCTGTTGGCTGATGCTGGTTGGTTTGCCTGCTCTGCTTGAGGCGGAAGCTATCCCCGTTCATCTCCAGGANATGGACATGGTGGGTGAGGCGGTCGAGGAGGGCCCCGGTGAGCCGTTGAGAGCCAAAGATCTCGGTCCACTCGTCGAAGGGCAGGTTAGAGGTAACCAAGACCGAGCCCCGCTCGTAGCGCTGACTGAAGACCTCGAACAGAAGTTCCGCCCCGGTTTTGGAGAGGGGTACGAATCCCAGTTCGTCGATAATCAGGAGTTTCAAGCCGGCCAGCCGCTTCTGCAACTGCAACAGACGTCTTTCGTCCCTGACCTCGATGAGTTCGCGTACCAGAGCCGAGGCGGTGGTGAATCCCACGGACAGTCCTCTCTGACACGCAGCCAGGCCGAGACCGAGGGCGACGTGGGTCTTCCCAGTGCCACTGTTGCCCAGGGCGAATATGTTCTCCCTCCGCTCTACGTACTCGCACCGGGCCAGCTCCAGCACCAGGGCTT
>PANP01000027.1 GCA_002708395.1 Dehalococcoidia bacterium | reverse complement strand
GCCCGATGACCGCCCAGGAACTGGCGAACGATGNCTACGACAAGCNGCAGNTACGAGAANANCTGCACCAACTGGCCNGCAAGCCGGNTAGNCTGATGAAGTCCAATAAGTTCTTGAACCCGGAGCACCCCTTCCACTGGGCTAATTTCATAGACCAGAACGANNACGATGCCATGANACCGGCATTGCGNACGCCGGAAGATCTACTGGTGATGGTAGCCGGAGGTTGGGGCTCAGGGTCAGGATTCAACGGGGTCTGTCACGGTTGGATGCAGGCCGGAGGACTGGCCCAAACCCGGTCGATCGAATTGGTTTCCTCATAGGGTTGGATAGGAGTGAAAGATGCCACAGATAGAACTCTATAGTCCTGTTGGAGAGGAAGNCCCCCGCGCTACGGGGATCGCTCCCTTCCCCGAACTTGGCGGAAGCAAGATAGCCTTCTTATTCAACGGCCACGTGTCGGTACTCCCTTTCTGGAAAAACCTGGAAGAGGAGATAAAAACTCGCTTCGAACCATCTGACACAATCACCGTCATCAAGCCCAACACCTTCTCTCCTGCTGGGTCTTCCACCATCGAGGACTTGTCGGATGTGGACCTGGCCTTGGTGGGTGTTTCCGCTTGAGGCTCGTGCACTTCCGGCTCCGTGCGAGACGGTATTAACCTGGAGAACAAGGGAGTCCCGGCCGTGGTCATTTCCCACAACGTTTTCGGGAAAGCCGCCCAGGCCCAGTCGGTCGCCCTGGGTCTGCCAGAATTGCGGGTCATCATATATGACCAGCCGAAGGGGAAACCCGACGATGTAGAAGGAGCCCTGTTTGCGAAGCAGGTAGTAGACCAGCTTGAAGTGATGGTGCAGGAATCTGACCTATAAAAGCCGTGTCGAAATGATTTCTCTGTAGGCAAATGTCGAGATCGAATTAATATTTTGACCCATTCTTGCGGGTCGTTAAACGGTTCGGTCGTTCGGGAATTAATCTTGCCGAGGCGCGGAATTCCCTTGGAAACACCAGAGCCGGTAATCGTCCATCATCTATTCCGCCCACTTCTGGCGGAACTCCTCAATGTCCTGCGTTCTCTTTCTGAGGCCCAATGGGCTGCTCCAACCCCCTGCCCGGCCTGGTCGGTCCATCAATTGGCTCTGCATCTGTTGGACGTCGATGTGGGACAACTCTCTAGGGAAAGAGACGGACACCGTGCATCAATGATCGAAGCAACTGGGTGGGACGACTTGGTTTCCGCTCTGAACCGGAAAAATGAAGCATGGGTTAACTCGGCCGGAGGAATCAGTCCTCGGCTCACTAGCGAATTGCTTGAGATTACAGGNGAAGAAGTTGCTTCGCATCTTTCATCGTTGGATCCATATTCCGACGGACCTGAAGTGAGTTGGGCAGGCCCGGCATCAACTCCGATGTGGCTACATATCGNAAGAGAATNCACTGAGCGTTGGCACCATCAACAGCAAATCAGGCAGGCTACCGGAACAAAACTGCTTACCGGCAAAGAGATGGTTGCTCCGGTTTTGGCGACATTCGCTCGGGCTTTCCCACGCACCTACGAAGGGGTATCGGCCAGTGATGGCTGCACAGTGAAGGTGGCTATTCTGGGTGATGCAGGAACTAGCTGGCTACTTGTCTTCCATGACAGTGCTTGGACGCTCTACCAAGATGACATCCTCTGTAGTCCTAACTCAGAGATAACAATCGACTAGGAANATGCCTGGAGATTGTTCACCAAGAGCATCACGACATCGGAAGTCCTCCCCAGGATCACGTTCTCAGGGAATACGGAGTTGGCAGCTAAAGTCTTGGACACGGTTGCGGTGATAGCATGAACTTGGGATATAGGCTCTGACGAATGTTTCCAGGAATTTGGTTTGGACTGGTCAAGGAATTATAAGGAGATTCCCTACTGGGCCGCCGAGTCAAACTCGACCTCAACGGAGTTGTTCAGCACACCGATACCGGGAATCTCAACCTCTACTTTGTCCCCCGGTTTCATGGCCCTGGTTACACCGGTGGTGCCTGAAAAGACCAAGTCTCCGGGATGCAGGGTTACCTGCTGGCTGATATAGCTGACAATCTCGGAAAACGTGAACAGCATGTCTTTGGTGTAGGCTCGCTGCACCTCTTCACCGTTGAGACGGACCAGAATCTCCAGGTTCTGAGGATCGATATCCGTCTCGATCCAAGGCCCCACGGGAGCGAAGGTGTCCGAGCCCTTGGCCCGCCAGAAAGTCGTGTCATTTTTCTGCCAGGTCCGCTCGCTGACGTCGTTGCCGCAGGTATAGCCCAGGATGTACTTCTTGGCATCAGCGGGGCTGACCCGGCGGCAGGTTCTGCCGATAACCGCTACGGCTTCGCCCTCGTAGTGCACGTCGCCGCCGGAGTCCTTGGGGATGATGATTGGGTCATCAGGTCCGGTGAGAGAGTTGCGGCTCTTGTGCCATGGCTCAGGGTGTTGCGGTAATTCGTCTCCGCCTTCGCCCAGAACCGAGGCGGCGAACTCCAGATGTTCGGCGAAATTTAATCCCGGACCCCACATCTCCATCGGTTCGGTGGGCGCCAAGATGTTTACTTCTGATAGAGGATACCGGGTGTCGGTCAATCTGAAGCGAGTGTAGATGCTTCCGCGAATCTCGACAATCTCATCTTCCATCACCACACCGAAAGCCACTCGCCTGGCGGTCCGGAATCGAGCGATTTTCATGCTCGCCGCGCCCCCTTTTTTCGTTGGATGGGAGACTCGGTGGCGATTGTAACCGTTCGCTTGCCCTGTCGCAAGAGTATTTTGCAGGTTGTTGGTGGGGCAATCTCTAGATTAAAATCAACGAGTCGGCTGTTTGATCAAGAATCGGCCCGGCAGAATCGGCATACGCCGCATCAAGGTGAAACGCAGTGAAACTAGGACTACTCATCAATAGCCAATACGTGGCCGGCGAGTCCATGCCGGACAAGATTCAAGAGAGCGTGGAACAGGTAAGAGCGGCCAGAGACGCCGGTTTCGACCTCATCTGTGCCGCACAGCATTACCTCGCGGCCCCTTTTCAGATGAGCGCCACCTTGCCTCTGTTGGGTCGCTTGGCGGCGGAAGCCGGTGACATGGAGGTTGCCGCCACGGTCGTTCTAGTGCCTTTGCACAACCCCGTGGAGATGGCCGAGAGCATAGCGACTATGGACGCTATCTGCGGAGGCCGGTTCATCCTTGGCGTCGGTCTGGGTTATCGGGAGGAAGAGTACGCCGCCTTCGGAGTAGAGCCCGGACAGCGGGTTGGCCGGATGAGGGAAGCTCTGGAGGTTATGAAGCTCCTCTGGACCGAAGATGAAGTGGAATTTCACGGGAGATATTATCATGTGCCCAAGGTAAAAGTGGCGACACGCCCGGTCCAGCGTCCCCACCCGCTGATCTGGGTTGCGGCCAACGGTAATGTTCCCATCAGGAGAGCCGCCCGGTGGGGCTATCCCTGGCTGATTAATCCCCATGCCACGGTATCAATGGTCGCCGGCCAATTGGAGATGTATCGGGAGGCTTTGTCTGAAGCAGGCCAACCGGTCCCAAGTATTCCCATGATGCGGGAGGCCTACGTAGCCAAGGACCGGGAAACGGCCTATATCGAAAGCCAGCCCTACCTGGAGGGCAAATACGCCGCCTACGCGTCTTGGGGGCAGGACAAAGCCTTACCCGGCGAAGAGAGCTTCTCTATCCCCTACCAGGATCTGGCTCGCGACCGATTCCTGCTGGGGACTGCGGATGACATGGTTAGTGAGGTAAAGCGGTACGAAGCAGAGCTGGGAGTCGATTACATGATTTTCCGAATGCAATGGCCCGGGATGCCGCATCAGCAGTTGCTACGCCAGATCGAGATTATGGGACAGGACGTGATTCCCCGGGTGAAGACCGGCGGCTAGAAAGCGTACTAGCCCAATGTAAACTCCGCCTGGCGCGCGTAGGGGCACGGCTAGCCGTGCCCCTACGTCTCCTGCCAAGAATATTTTGGATCACGGTCAATCACCCAAGTGTCTGGTTGGCTATGACCAGGCCTGTTAAACTGTTAGCTGTTTCACGTTAGGAGGGTTCAAGAGAGTGGTACCACCGGGAGATATCGGTCCTCTANCTATCTGGGTTGGCGTCTACCTAGCTTTATTAGTGACCGTCGCCGTTTCCAACTACATACTCTACAACCGGGTGTTCCGGCTGATTCGCCAGGGCAAAAGCGTCGCTCGGTTCGACCGGCCTTGGGAGAGACTGACTGGGGCTACNGCGATCGTGCTGGGTCAACGCAAGGTATTGCAAAGAGTTCCCCAACGGGACTGGGCCGGCATCGGCCACGCCCTCATCTTCTGGGGATTCCTCTCTTTCTCCCTGAGTTACGGGATATTCATCTTCGGTGCGTCCATCTGGCCCCACTTCCCNGAATGGCTGCTGACCACCACCGGTGTCCGGATCTACAGCGCTTACCTGGACATTGCGGCNGCAGTCATGTTGGTCCTGCTGGGTTGGGCGCTGGCCCGCCGTTGGATCGCTAAGCCCCACCGTCTTAGCTTCGACCTGACCAGACATCTGGACTCCGTTATCATCGTCGGGCTCATCGGTCTGCTCATGGTGTCTACGCTCCTAACCCATGCCTTTTACGTNGCCAAGGGCGGAGTGGGGCCGGAAGCTNACGTCATTATCGGTAGCGCTTTGTCCGGCTTGTTCCAGAGTCTAGGCATCGGGTCTGCTNCGTCAAACGTCTTGCATGCCATATTCTGGTGGTTCCACCTGGCGATAATCNTGGGCTTCGCTATATACATACCGTTCACTAAGCACATGCACATGATTGCCGCGCCGTTGAATGCCTTCTTCAGGACGCTGGAACCGCGAGGGATGCTGCCGACGATTGACCTAGAGAACACTGAGCGATTCGGCGCTGGAAGAGTACAGGANTTCACTTGGAAACAATTGCTGGACGGCTACGCCTGCGCGGTTTGCGGACGGTGCACTTCCGTCTGTCCGGCCAATCTGACGGGCAAAGTCCTGTCTCCCATGCACATAGTGGAAAACCTGAAGGACCACATGGTAGCCATCGGGCATCAGGGAGCCCGCGACCCGGAGCATGTTGANCCCACGCCTCTCTTTGGCGGAACCATATCCGAAGAAGCTGTTTGGGACTGCCTAACCTGCGGCGCTTGCATGGAGGAATGTCCCGTCGTTGTGGAACACGTGCCCACCATCATGGACATGCGCCGCAACCTGGTCCTTGAAGAGTCGAAGATTCCAGAGACCGCGATGAACGCTCTGCTGAACCTGGAGCAGCGGGGCCACCCGTGGCGGGGAACTCAATATTCGCGCACCGATTGGGCGGAGGGCCTGGACGTGCCTACGATGGCCGAGAAGCCGGACGCGGAAGTTCTCTTCTGGGTGGGCTGCACTGCTGCGCTGGAACAGCGGAGCCAAGCGATAGCCAGGTCTATGGTCAAGGTATTGAAGGCTGCTGGGGTCGACTTCGCCATTCTGGGTGATGAGGAAACCTGCACCGGCGATCCTGCCCGGCGCATGGGCAACGAGTACCTCTTCCAGATATTGGCCCAACAGAGTATCGAGACCCTGAATAACTACCAGGTAAAGAAAATCGTTACCATCTGTCCCCACTGCTTCAACACTATGAAGAACGAATATCCCCAGTTCGGCGGAACCTATGAGGTGCTCCACTACAGTCAATTCGTTGACGGACTGATCGGCGAGGGAAAGATTAAGCCAATCAAGATGATTGAGTCCAACGTGGCCTACCACGACTCTTGCTACCTGGGCCGTCACAATGGCGTCTACGACGAACCACGCAATGTGGTCAAATCGGTGCCGGGGCTCAATCTGATTGAGATGGAGCCCCATTGCCGGGGTCAAGGGTTCTGTTGCGGCGCAGGCGGCGGCCACATGTGGCTGGAAGAGAGCGGTGGCACTCGGGTCAACCACACCCGCACTGATCATTTCTTGGGGACCGGTGCTGACACCGTAGCGGTCTCCTGCCCCTTCTGCCTGCAGATGCTTACCGAAGGCATCCAGGCCAAAGGCTTGGAAGGCGAGAAACAGGCCCTGGATGTGCTGGAGATTCTGGCGGATAGTCTGGAAGAGTAGACCGAAGGATTGAGCTATGGCTGAAGGCGATATGACAGTGATCCAGAGCTGCGGAGATTGCGGCGAGGAGCTTGGCACCTTCGACGTAAAGAAAGACAACATGATGCTGATGACCACCGAGAAGATTTGGTGTCCCACGTGTAAGACCGATACCAAAGAAGTTCGGGACTTGGCTGGGCGCAGCGCCTCCATCGAACAGGAGCAGGGCTCCTACGCAGCCAACAACGCCGTCGATCCCGAGACCAGGCGTTAGTGGCATGACCAACCGTAAACCCTTTAGCCTTCTGGTGGTCCCCGACGATGAGCCTCCAGTCCTTTCTGGTACGCTCTATGAGGACCGCGCTCGCGCTCTTGCCGAAAACGTGGAATGGCACTTCGACCGCCCCCGTGACAACGATGAGGCGGTCGCCCGTATGCAGAACGCCGAGGCCGTGATTAACATCCGCTCTTCGGTAGCATTCACCAGAGAGGTGCTGACGGCCTGCCCAGCGTTGAAGATTCTGTCGGTTTGGGGCACCGGCGTGGACCATGTTGACTTGCCCGCGGCCGAGGAACTGGGCATCACCGTTTCCAATACCCCGGCCTACGGCGCGCCCTACGTCTCGGAGCATGCGTTGACCCTGGCCCTGGCCGTATCCAGACAGATAGTGACGAACGACCAGCACATCCGGAAGGGTGGCTGGACTCGTGGGTTCATCAACGAACTCTATGGCAAGACCCTGGGCGTGATTGGTACCGGAGCCATCGGCCGGCGCATGATTCAGTTGGGCAAAGGCATAGGCATGAACGTCGTAGCCTGGACGGTGCACCCATCGCCGGAGCGGGCTGCCGAGTACGATGTAGAATTCCTGCCTCTCGAAGACCTGCTACGCCAATCCGATGTCATATCCCTGCACGTGGCGCTCACCGAGATTACCCATGGACTCATCGGACGAGCCCAGTTTGACTTGATGAAAGATACTGCGATTCTAGTGAACACCTCGCGAGGCCTAGCCGTGGACGAGGATGCTTTGATCGCCGCCTTGGAAAGTGGNAAGATCGCCGGTGCGGGACTGGATGTGTTCCAAGCTGAGCCGCTGGCGCTCGGACACCGTCTCACCGAACTGGAGAACGTGATTCTGTCTCCCCACGCCGGTGGCATGGCCTACAACGGCACGATGCGAGGCTTGGAGATGTCGGTGGAAAACCTGGAGTCATTCGCCGCCGGGTCCCCTATATACGTGGTGGCCCAAGGCAACCGGCGTTAACCCGTTAGTCAGGGCGATAGTCTCGCCGTCCGTCCAGTAGTTGCTTGAAACCCCGGGGCAATGATGAACACCAGAGTCACCCTCGCCGCCGGATTTATACTTGGCTTAGTGGTTGTAGCATTCGTGTTCTGGTCACAGCTAGAAAAGCGTTACATCTTCTTCCCATCCTCAGTCATTGAGCAGACTCCGGCCGAGGNTGGGGTTGAATATGAGGAAGTGTTCTTCACCACNGGAGACGGTGTCAAACTGCACGGGTGGTTCCTGCCGGGCACCGGGGATGTTACCTGGCTCTGGTTCCACGGCAACGGCGGTAACATCAGCCATCGGGTTGATGAGCTGGCCATCTTCAGCCACCGGTTGGGAGTGAATCAGTTCATCTTCGACTACCGGGGATATGGCCGTAGTCCGGGCACCCCATCGGAAAAAGGCACCTACCAAGACTCTAGAGCCGCCCTGGATTATCTGCTATCCCGAACTGATGTGGCGCCGGNTAAAATCGTCTACTTCGGGCGGTCTCTTGGTGCAGCGGTCGCGGTGGAGTTGGCCGCCAACAGGGAGCCTTTGGCCTTGGTGCTCGTCGCCCCGTTCTCATCCATAGCGGACATGNCCAAGGTGGCCTTTCCCTACACGCCTTTCCATCTGTTGGTTCGCGGCCGGTACGATTCAGTGTCCCGGATCAAGGCCGTCCACCGCCCNGTGCTCATCTTCCACGGNGACCAGGATGCGACGGTGCCGCTGTATCAGGGGCAGAAGCTGTTCGAGGCGGCTAATCAGCCCAAGAGGTTCCAATTGTTGCCAGGAACGGCTCACAACGACACCTACATAGCCGGTGGAGGGAACTACTGGGACACATTGGGTGAATTTCTGGCATCACTCGGCGAGGGTTATATCGCTTCCAGCACGGATTGATCCGATACCTGGGTACGAATATGTGCTTGGAAATCCGTGCTGAATGGTCCGGCGTTCCCGGTTAGACCTGCTCCGCGACGTCCAAGTTATGTAAATATTTTCCCCCTCCCCCTTCTCCCTCGACGATGACCACTTCATGCACGTTTACTTGCGTGGTATCGATGTGAAGGGAGACCCCCGTGGTTTCCACGATTAAGCCTGATCGGGTTTTGAACCTCAATCCAGACTCTACTCTGTTCATATCAACGTATGCCAATTTGCGCTCCTCGTATCGTGTACCGCTTTTCACTGCTGAGGTCAGCTCTAACTTCGACGGTTGTTCTTGCGCGTCCTGCCGAAGGTTAAGCGAGGCCTATCTGATGTCGTCGATTCGTCATCTGAAGTCTACAAACCCGCACGGTCTCCGTCAACCATGATTCGGTCCTTAGAATCAGATCTAGAGCCCTGCGATTATCTCGGTCTCGTAGTCTAGCAACTCCAGATCGTCCCGGCTCTTCTCCACGAAGGCGACGACGTTGGAGAGTATCTCGTTGGCGTGCTTGGTATCGTTACTCAGGCAGCAAACGCCCAGGGTAAGCCGCTGCCACAAGTCGTTATCGTCCGCTTCGGCGACTGTCACGTTGAACTGATTGCGGATCCTGGCTACCACTGACCGGGCGATCTGGCGCTTGGCCTTGAGACTCTGGCTGTCGGGCAGGAACAACTCGATCCGGCAATATCCGATGTGCATGCTCATATAGCCGGAGCTTGAGCACGGACCGCAGCGGCGCCCGCAGCCGGTTTCGCATTCGTACTAATTTTCACAAATGCCTTGACGCATATATAATAGTCATTATAGATTATAACCCTAATCATCTTGACCCCAAGTGTCCGCGGCGTACAAACTAGTCTTTCCTTATCGCCNGGCCGTATGAACCGGCAGACCCATGTGGTAGNGCCGCGAGGAGCAGGGACTCTATGGACCTCGAACCCGGTTCGCAGAACCAACGCCGGACCGACGTTCCGGAAGTGGTGGTAGCCCGCCTTCCCCAATACGTTCGCATCCTCACTCGTCTACTCCAGGAGGGCGCTGAGGTCGTCAGTTCCCAGCAACTGGGCGAGAAACTACAGGTCACCCCGGCCCAGATACGCAAGGACCTGAGCTATTTCGGCCGGTTCGGAAAGCAGGGGCGTGGATACAGCGTCTACCACTTGCTGGAAAGATTGAAGCTTATCTTGGGAATCAACTCCTTCTGGAACGTTGCCGTAGTGGGAGTGGGCCGGCTGGGTAGAGCGATTCTAAGCTACCCTGGGTTCACGCCGGACGGATTCAATATCGTCGCTGCCTTTGACGCGAATCCTGATGTAGTGGGAGAGACGATCGCGGGATTGACGGTTAAGGCGCTGGACCAGATGGACGACGAAGTAAGCAGCAAGAAAATCAGTATCGCCATTGTGGCTGTCCCCACGGAGCATACCCAGGGCGTGGTGGACCGGTTAGTGGCTTGCGGAGTGCGGGGGGTGCTGAATTATGCCCCAATCTCGCCTCAGGTGAGGGACGGTGTCAGAGTGAGGAATATTGACCCGGTGCTGTCGCTACAGTCGATGACCTACTACTTGACCGATAATCAGGTCGATTAGCCGGGGAACTGTTCCCCACCTGCGGCTAAGGACGAGATTTAAGGGTTAGTCCCAGCCGTATCCCCGCCGCCCGGCCTAGGCGCTCTAGACCGCCGCCGCCGCACCACGTTCAGCCGCACTTGGGCCCGGCGAATAGACGACATAGCCCTTTCCAACTGCATGTCCGTTTCCTGGCTGGCCATGCGTTCCGTGGCCCGGTTCACCGCTACCTGGGCGCGTTCCTCGTCTATCTCGTCGGAGCGCTCGCAGGCGTCTGCCAGGATGGTGACCTTGTTACCCATGACCTCCAAGAACCCGCCGGTGACGGCCAGATAGGTCTCTTCGCCGTCCTTCCGGATCAGGATCTCTCCGGGCTGTAACGCAGTCATCAATGGTGCGTGGTGGGCTAGGATGCCCAATTCACCTTCGATACCCGGAGCGACTACCAAGTCCACATCGTCGCCGAAGACTTGTTGCTCCGCAGTGATGATTTCCAGTTGCATGGTTGCCATGATTATCTCTTAAGACCGGCCCTTGTTCGTTAGGTTTCTAGGCTGCTGCTTGGGCCTGTTCTGCGGCCTTCTCGATAGCTTCGTCGATCGTTCCGACCATGTAGAAAGCCTGCTCGGGTAGGTCGTCGTGTTTCCCTTCCAGAATCTCGCTGAATCCCCGCACCGTTTCCTTCACCGGCACGTACTTGCCGGGCTGGTTGGTGAAGGTCTCCGCAACGTAGAAGGGTTGAGTCAGGAAGCGTTGAATCTTCCTGGCTCGGAACACGGTCAATTTGTCCTCTTCTGACAATTCTTCGATCCCGAGAATGGCGATGATATCTTGCAAGTCCTTGTAACGCTGCAGCACCTGCTGGACTTGNCGGGCTACCTGGTAGTGTTCGTCTCCCACCACACCAGGCTCAAGTATGCGGGAATAGGAAGCCAGGGGGTCCACCGCCGGGTACAGGCCCTGGGCTGACAAAGCCCGCTCCAGGGAAACCACCCCGTCCAAGTGACCGAAGGTGGTAACGATGCCAGGGTCGGTGTAATCGTCCGCCGGCACGTAGATAGCCTGGAAGGACGTGATTGATCCGCTCTTGGTGGAGGTGATGCGTTCCTGCAAGGCACCCATCTCGGTGCTCAGAGTCGGCTGATAACCCACGGCTGACGGCATGCGGCCCAGCAGCGCCGAAACCTCCATGCCTGCCAGGATGTAGCGATAGATGTTGTCGATGAACAGGAGCACGTCCTGGTTCGCTTCGTCCCGAAAATATTCGGCCATGGTAAGACCGGTAAGGCCGATCCTGGCTCGAACGCCAGGGGTTTCATTCATCTGACCGAAAACAAGCACAGTGCTGNCTAGAACTCCGGAGTCCTGCATCTCATGCCAAAGGTCGTTCCCTTCCCGGGACCGCTCTCCCACACCGGCGAACACCGAGACTCCTTGGTGAACCGCGCCGATGTTACGGATGAGTTCTTGAATGATTACTGTCTTACCCACACCGGCTCCGCCATAAGCGCCGATCTTGCCACCCTTCATGAAGGGGGTTATCAGGTCGAACACCTTGATGCCGGTTTCTAGAATCTCGACGCCGGGGTTCTGGTTGTCGAAAGCGGGCGGGTCGCGGTGGATCGGCCAGCGTTGTGCAGTCTCCACCGGTCCCAAGTTGTCCAGAGGAGTACCGGTAACGTCGAACAGTCGGCCTAAGGTCTCCGGTCCCACTGGTACTTCCACTTTTCTACCCAGGTCAGTTACATCGGTTCCCCGGGCCAAGCCTTCGGTCGCGCCCAAGGCCAGGCAGCGGACCCAGTTGTTTCCGATGTGAGCTTGCACCTCGAGGGTGAGCTTCTCTCCCCCGTTGTCCAACTCCAAGGCATCGAAAAGATTGGGTAGTTCGTCAGGTGGAAATTCAACATCGACGACGGTGCCAATCACCTGCACTATTTTTCCGGTAGCCATCGTTATCTCCCGCTAAGTTTGCAAGTCTTTAAAAGTCTCATTATCGCTTCCATGCTGTTCGCCGGGNGGGCCGGGTTAGCCTTCCAGGGCTATCTGTCCCCCGATCAGGTCCAGCAGTTCGTTGGTGATGCTATCCTGCCGGATCTTGTTCATCACCAGGGTCATGTCGCTCATCAATTCGTTGGCATTTTCAGTAGCGTTCCGCATGGCGACCATCCGGGACGACTGCTCGCTGGCAATGGACTCCAGCAGGGCGTGATAGACCTCCATATCCACGAAGCGCGGTAGCAAGCTATCCAGCACGGTAAGACTGTCCGGCTCGTATATGTAGCCCACTTTTTCCGGGCCGGTTAATGACGCCGGTGTGACCGGAAGCAGCCGCTCTATGACCGGTGTCTGGGTGACTGTGGAGATGAACTTGGTATAGGCCAAGTAAACTTCGTCCACCTCACCGTCGGCGTAGGAGTCGATGATCAAGTGGGAGATGGCGGTGGTATCGGCCAGTTCGGGGCGTTCCGGCAGATCTGTGAAAACCGCTTTGAGATCTTGACCCGTGCGGACCATAAAGTCTCTGCTTTTTCTTCCGGCGACTATGGCTGTTACGGGAACTGTCTGGTCCAGTATGAACTGGCCCACGACCCGGTTCAGGTTGCCCACCAGGCCGCCACACAAGCCACGATCCGGGCTGACAACCAATATCCCCACCCTCTGAACCGGTCTTTCCTGCAGTAGNGGGTGTACGGCCCCTCCGTCNTCGCCGGTTTGGGCCGCCAGGTGAGTGATTATCTCTTGGATCTTCTCCGCGAAGGGACGTCCTTGGGTCACGGAGATCTGGGCGCGACGCATCTTAGAAGCGGCGATCAACGACATGGCGTTGGTCACCTTGCCGGTATTTTGCACGCTGCGGATGCGGCGGCGCATGTCTCTAACGCTGGGCATCTATTCTTTTCCCATCTTCACTATATANTGAATCCGCCCTTGAAGTCGTTGATGGCCTGGGTGAGGGCCGATTCGATCTCCGGTGTCAGGTCTTTGGCNGCTGCGATGTCNTGACCGATCTGCGGGTGAGTTGATGCCATGTATCGCAGCAATTGGTCTTCGAAGTCTGCCCCGCGTTCCAGCGGGATATCTTCAAGAAGACCCTCGTTCACTGCGAACAGGATGATTACCTCGTTCTCCAGATTCAGAGGCTTGGAGTGAGGCTGCTTCAGCATCTCAGTGGCTAGCTGGCCTCGTGCCAACTGGGCCCGGGTTGCTGCGTCCAAGTCGGAGGTGCCGAACTGGGCGAAGGTGGCCAACTCACGATACTGAGCTAAGTCAAGGCGCAAACGGCCGGCCACGCGGCGGATGGCCCTAGTCTGGGCGGCTCCGCCTACGCGGGAGACGGACAAACCGACGTTGACNGCCGGACGAATACCGGCGTTGAACAACTCCGGCTCCAGGTATATCTGCCCNTCGGTGATTGAAATCACGTTGGTCGGAATGTAGGCCGAAACGTCGCCAGCCTGAGTTTCAATGACGGGCAACGCCGTGATGGAGCCGCCGCCGCTGGCATCATCCAATCTGGCCGACCGCTCCAGTANACGGCTGTGCAGGTAGAAAATGTCACCGGGGTAGGCTTCTCGTCCAGCCGGGCGGCGCAGCAGCAAAGACATCTGCCGGTAAGCCCAAGCATGTTTGGTCAGGTCGTCNTAGACGATGAGAACGTCCTTACCCTGGGCCATGAACTCTTCAGCCATGGCGCATCCGGCGTAAGGAGCNATGTATTGCATGGGAGCGGAGTCGGCCGCACCGGCCGTGACCACGATGGTGTGTTCCATCGCGCCNGCCCCTTCCAAGATGCCGACAACTTGGGCTACCTTACCCTGCTTCTGTCCGATAGCGACGTAGACGCAGATCAGATCGCCGCCCTTCTGGTTGATGATGGTATCCAGCGCGATNGCGGTCTTGCCCGTGGAACGGTCGCCGATTATCAGTTCACGCTGGCCGCGGCCGATGGGAATCATGGCGTCGACGGCCTTGATGCCGGTCTGTACCGGGACATCGACGGACTTGCGGACCACCACGTTGGGAGCGACCTGCTCAACAGGACGAGTGGAAGTGGTGTTAACCGGGCCTTTCCCGTCTAAGGGGGCGCCTATGGGGTTGACCACACGGCCCANGAGGGCATCGCCAACCGGAACTTCAATGATTCTGCCGGTGGAGCGGACTTGGTCGCCCTCTTTGACCACGTTGGGGTCACCGAGAATGGCTGCGCCGACCAGGTCTGATTCCAGGTTCAATGCCAGACCTAAAACATTGCTACCAAAGTCCAAGAGTTCGTTGGAGCGAACGCCCTGCAACCCTTGGATGCTGGCAACGCCGTCGCCAACTTGGACCACGGTTCCAACGTCTACCAAGGTCAGATCGCCTGCGAACTCTTCGATCTGACGCTTGATCAATGAAACTATGTCTTGTCCTCTAGTCGCCATTGGTGACTCCCTCTTTCTGGTTCGGGTTGCNTCGTGTCAGTCTTNCTCGTTCGGTNCGGTGACTATGCGACGCCGGTACGNACCCGGCTTCGGAGAGCCTCCAGCCGGGTACGAGTGCTCCCATCAAGCAACTGGTCACCTATCTGAATCACGATGCCGCCCAATATCTCTTCATCAACTTGGGTGGTGACTACGACCTCTTTGCCGGTCACGTTGGAGACGTACTGGGTGATACGCTNCACCTCGGCGTCTTCCAGTTCCACNGCCGAGATTACTTCGATCCGTTGGCGTCCATGGTGTTGGTCGAGCAGCTTTGTATACGCCTCTCCCAGTTCGGGAGCCACGTTCACTAACCCTCGGGTCACCAGAACATCCAACAGATTGCGAATCAGTGGGTGAATGTCCGGTAAGACGGCTTCGATCGACTTAATCTTGTCCGCAACTGGGACTTCGGCGTGGTTAAGGAAGGCTCGGAACTCGGCGTCCTGAAGAACCTGGCTGGCCAGATCCAACTGGGCGGCCCATTCATCGGCTTGATTGTGTTCCAAAGCCAGTTCGAAAATAGCCTGGGCATAACGTTGGCCGGAGATGCGCTTGGGCATCGTCTATCTATGCCCTCCCGCTGCCGGAGGCTGAACTGCCCTCTTCCAGGACCTGTGCAATCAACTCCTGGTGGGTTTGGCGGTCCAGAGAGCGGCGTATCACCTGCTCGGCTGCGGTTATGGCCAAGTCGCCGAAATTGGCCCGGACCTCCTGGATGGCGGCGTCGCGTTCCCGTTGGATGTCGGAATGAGCCCGTTCGATGAAGGCTTCGGCTTCACCCCTGGCTCGTTCCATCTCCTCTGCGCGAAAACGGTCCGCTGCCTCGCGGGATTGGTCCAGCAGACGTTGACCCTCCCGGCGAGCTTCGTTGATCTGCTCGTCGATGGCTGACCGTGCACTGGTCGCTTCCTGCCTCGCTTCGTCCGCGGCAGACAGGCTTTCCCGTATCCGGTCGGCGCGTTGATCTAGAAGCCGTATGATCGGCTTATAGGCCAAAAGATAGAGTATTCCCAGCAGAATGACAAAGTTGATAACGTATGCGATCAGGCTGGGAAGATTTACCCCTAGCTCCGTCATGTCAGACCACGAACAGCAGGATAACCGATACAATCAATGCGTAGATGCCCAAGGCCTCAGCGAAGGCGATGGCGAGAATCATGTTCACCTGGATCTGGCCGGCAGCCTCAGGATTGCGGCCGATGGCGCCCATGGCTCCCGCGCCCAAGATTCCAATGCCGATGCCGGGACCTACCACACCCAATCCGATAGCGAGCCCCGCTCCGATAAACTTTGCAGCTTCTGGTGCCATCTGCAAGAGGACGAGATCCATGACCGTTTGGCCTCCTAGAGTGATTTTGTAGTCTCGAAAACACTTTGATTCCAGATAACTTGCCCGTCCCTGCGGACCTGCGGGTTGGCTAGTCAACAGAAACTCTCTAAATTATTCCCCACCGGGATACTAAATCCGGCTAATGCTCCTGGTGGCTCACTGCCACTGATAAAAATACCAGGGTGAGAGAAGCAAAAATCACAGCTTGAATCAGGCCCACCAGCAACTCCAACCCAAATACGAACTCCACAGCCACGAATGGCACCAGGAACGTTATCATGACCACCAGAATCTCCCCAGCCGTCATGTTTCCAAAGAGCCGGAAGGTAAAACTCACGATCCGGACGAATTCGCTTACCAGTTCCAAAAAGCCAACGAAGGCGTCGATCAATCCGGACGGCTTCAGTCGGAAGAGGGCCCCCAAGGCGAAGAACTTCTTGAAATAACCCAGACCGTGGGACCTTATTCCCCAGTACTCCACGAAGACAAAAGAAACCAAGGCCAAGGCCATGGGGAAGTTCAGGTCGGTACCGGCTGACCGTATCAGATGGGCTTTTATCTCGCCATCTTGTACGAACCCCAAGAATTGGTAGAAGGGCAGCAACGCTAGCCAAGCGTTGAAAAGGACGAAGAAGAAGATAGTCGCGACGACGGGAAACGCTTTTCGGCCCATTTCCGGTCCGAGGACGCTGTTACAGAAGCTCAAGGCGGCTTCGATCAAGCCCTCGATCAGGCTTTGGAACCGGCCCGGCACCATGCTCTTTTTCCAGGCTCCCAGCCCGAAGAAAAGCACCAGTACTATGGTGGTGAACCAGGATGACAGCAAGGTGTTCGTGACGGCGAATTGAGTGATGTCCAGAGGGGTGGAATGGGCTTCTTCGCCGTGAGCTTCTGCTTCTGGCTCACCTTCCTTGTGAGCCTCGACTTTCTCCGGGTCTTCTGAGTGCTCTTCCGATTTGGCTTCTACAGATGTCAAACCCAGACGGAAATCACGAACCGCTGCGGGGAATACGGGTTGGGGAGGGAGGTGAATCTCCGGCTTGGATACGTAACCATCGCCTAGGCCTAAAATCTTTTGACCTATTACGCCCATTACGGCACCTGCCAGCATAAGGGCTAGGAGCCCGATACCGGCCAAGACCATGAGATTCCTGGCAGCGCTGCCCGATGGCACTAACTATTACTCCCTTTATCGTTTTTGCTTGGGTTAGCCGCCGCGTTCAAGAGGGGTTGGACCATCTTATAGAGTCCCCAGAACGCGACTACGGAACCCAGTAACGTACCCAGCAGTGTAAAGAGGGGAATGGTCCCTGCTAGCTTGTCAAGTCCTAGGCCGCCCACAACACCGAAGACGATAGATAGGGCTACATACCATCCCAGGCCCGCCAGCCGCAGAGCTAACACATACCAAGTCATCCCTGCCGCCGAGCCGGTTGAATGTTATCAGGATGGATTTTAAAAGTCAATTGAGAGACTCTCGGTACGGAATGCGACGGTCCTGAAACGGAAAACGGCCCTGACGCTGTTAACGCCGGGACCCGTTTTGCATTCATGAGACCTTCTCATCCGGAACTTCTCAGCCGGAGTTACTCAGAAAGAAGTTGTGGACTTTACCTGCTGGGTTGCGACTTTCCGAAGTCCTCCAAGTCCAATGTGTCGATGAAGTCGGTGAAAGCCGACATGCGCCGGATGTCCTCTTCCTTCAATTCCACGGGCTTTTCATCTGCCGTTCGATCAGCCTCTCCAGGCACCAGCGGTTTGCCGGTTTCTTTGTCCAGGAGGATACCCGCCTTATCCAGCACGGCTTCTTCAACGAAGATTGGGACTTGTGCTCTAACGGCCAAAGCCACCGCATCGCTGGGCCGACAGTCTATCTCCTGGGAAGTGCCATTGGTTTGGAGAGAAATCTTGGCGAAGAAAGTGTCGTTCTGTAGATCGTTGACCAAGATGTGCTTAACCGAAGCGCCTAGGGTGTCAATCACGGTGCGCAAGAGGTCGTGGGTCAAAGGCCGCGGCACGCTGAGGTCTTGCAGCTTCACCGCTATGGCGTCAGCCTCCGCTGGTCCGATCCAAATCGGCAAGTAGCGGTCTGAGTCCTTTTCTTTGAGAATCACAACCCGCTGGTAGTTCATCGGGCTGACCCGGATGCTATCGATGGTCATCTCTAGCATGAAATCTGCCTCCGTGTATCACCCTGTACGCCTAAGGATTGTATTCCCTGGAGAATTTCAATGTCAACCCGAATAGACACGGTCTACGCCCGTTTACCGGTGCTGGCAGTCTCGGGAATATGCTCGCTCCGGTCCGGAAATACTGCTTTTAAGGTGTGGCTACGGCTGAACTGTAGCTCGGCGGGTCTTTGAGTCTCTCTGGCGGTTCGGTGCATCTCACAGAATAGTGCGAGTGTATAATTACCGAGCAACAATCACGAAGGTAATTGCCCGTATCGAGCGGATATCGCGACGAAGCGGCTACGTCAGGATTTCGGAGGCCTTGGATGGACGAATTGGACAAGTACCGGGTTCTGTGGGAAGAAACATGCTGGACTTGCAAAACGGAGGATTTCAACTTTCAGTGCACTGATGAGCTAACACCCCTCGATCGCTTCATCGGCCAAGACCGTGCTCTGGATGCGATCCGCTTCGGCCTGGAGGTGGACAAACCAGGTTACAACTTGTTCGTTACGGGATTGACCGGCACTGGTAAAACCAGTGCCATCAAGGCTCACTTGGAATCAATCATTGAGGATATGGAGATCCAAGAGAAGAGCAAGCCGCCCTGCGATTGGTGCTACGCTCACAACTTCGACGATCCAGACCGGCCCTTTGCCCTTAGCCTCCCGGCCGGTGAGGGAAAATCTCTTCGTTCCCGCATGACCTACATCTTGGCCCTGCTTCGGGAGGAGATGCCGAAAGTCTTCAAGAGCGAGCAGTTCGAAGCTGAGCGACGGGAGATGGAGGAGAAAGGGCGTCTGACTACTCAGGAGATTATGGGCGCCTTGGAACAGGATGCTAGAAGCCAGGGTTTCGCGGTCCAGATGAACCAGACGGGTGTGACTATTTTTCCCATGGTCGAAAACCGGGCCATGTCTCCGGAGGAGTATCAGGCTCTTGAAGAGGAACAACGGAAATCCGTAGATGAGGTTCGCAACCAACTGATGCAGCAGACCCAGGAAACGATGGCCAAGGTCCGTGAGGCGGAGAAAGAGTCCTGGGACCTGATTCACGATCATGAAAGGTCGGCGGCCGAACACCGGGTAGCCGACATTTTCCGGCCCACGGTCAACGCCTATGAGAACGTCCCTGAAGTGGACCATTACCTGCGCCACTTGGCTGACAACGTGTTGGACCACTTGAATCTGTTCAAAGATGACGAGGCGGTTCCTTCACAAACTGCGCCTCCGATGGGCTCCGCTCCTCCTTCTGGATCCGGACCCGGAAATCCCTTCCTTGCGTTTGAGATTAATCTGCTGGTGGATAACAGCGATGTAGTCACGTCTCCAATCG
>PANP01000026.1 GCA_002708395.1 Dehalococcoidia bacterium | reverse complement strand
ACCTCCCCGGCAAAATCTTTTTCCGAACTTGCTCGTACGATCAGGATAGGGTCGGTGACGGCATGAAGCACCCGGTTGGTTACGCTGCTCATCACCATCCTGGGTATACCCGACCGGCCATGGGTTGCCATGGCGATGAGGGTCCCAGGTTCTCTTTCAACTTCAGCGATGATTCTGACGGCGGCATCACCTTCTGGAGCAGTGATGTATATGGGCACACCAAGTCCACCCAGGGAGTTCTTCACATGTCCCAGATAATCTTCGGCATCACTACGGTAATGATTGAAGAGCCGGTCCATGTAAACGGAGTGGGACGGATCGGTGGACGGAGGGTGTATCAAGTCGAACGCCTTGAGGAGGATGATTGGAACCTGGCAAGTCTTTGCCAAGACCCGAACGTAGGGAAGCACCTGCTCCGCCAGTTTGGATCCATCTAGAGGAACAAGAATCCGTTTGTACATATCCGTCGACTCCTTTCTCGTCTCGTTTGACGCTAGGGGCCGCCGCTCATGACAAATAGGAAACTTGACTCGAGCAAGCCTTCCGCGTTTCCACCTATCGATCCAAGTAGAGAAGTTTCTTGGGCTCTCACCAGACCCCGGCCTACACCGAAGCATCTATGACAAGAGGCCAGGCCCGAAATACCCGAGGGCCTGGCCTCGAATGTAATTTGCGTGGCTACCAACCTCCCGACATGCCGGCCGTATCGACCGATGGAGCGGGCCGACGCCTCTCTTATTCGACCACTTCAAGTGACGATGGGAGAGTNCGATAACGCGGCCTTCATCTCCTGTTNTTTATATCGTGGCGAGGCTTCTGGCCTTGGAATGCCCCCGCTGATCCTACGCANTGCCGCTTGGATCCTGGACAGCGNGGGCTTCACTGATTCCACTCCCACGCATGGTTCAGGANAATCAGAAGAACCATGGCTACTCCTTTTTGCTTCGTCGTCCTAAGGGAGAGAATGACCNCCATCGCCATTGAACCTTCGCCCGTGTAACCCGGGATCATTCCCTCCACCCCTAATCTACAACGTCCGTCCCTGGGCAACACGGGCCAAACGGACCGAATGGGCGAGGCCAAAGGTCACTTTCTTGATGCCTGGACATGCGTCGTTGAAATCTGAGAACCGAACAAGCCATCTGCAGATGACCCCACAATGCGATAGAAAATCAAGAATCACCGGACGCTGAGGCGGGCTTTTTCGTCATCGGGCCGCCGCCGTTCCATTCGTTTTACCTTGACGCGAGAACAGGCGCACCCTATAATCCTTAAATCAACATCCCATCGAACAAAACCTTCGGACTGTACCTTTATTATGCCTAAACGTACTTATCAACCCAAAAAGCGCCGCCGTGCCCGAGTGCACGGTTTTCGAGCGCGTTCCAGCACTTCCGACGGCCGGGCCGTCTTGAAGCGGCGGCGATTCAGGGGCCGTCACAATCTGACCGTATAACCAGTTAGTTCTGGTGATGCAAAGCAGACATCGCCTCACCACAAGCAAGCAGTTCTCCCAAGTTCATCGAGAGGGCCTAAGCATAGCGAACCGTTTANTGGTGGTTCGCGTCCTTGCCAACGGACTTGACCACAGCCGCTTCGGATTCCTAGTCAGTAAGCGTATCGGAAACGCCGTGGTCAGAAACCGGGTGAAACGAAGACTGCGTGAAGTGGTTCGGCTCACCCCGGTGAAACCGGGATGGGATGCCGTTTTTATCGCCCGCCGTGACATTAACCAGGCAGATTTTCAACAACTGAAACAGGCGGCCGAAAACCTGTTACGGCGCACGCAACTGGTGGAGTATGAGAAGTTGGCGGAGGGCGCCGCACCGGCCACGGAGTCCATTGGATGAAACGAGTTGTGATTCTGGCCATCAGGGTATACCAGATAGCCCTGTCACCCTTTCTTCCAACGTCCTGCCGGTATTTCCCTACCTGCTCTCATTATTCCCAAGAAGCGGTTCAACAATACGGAACTATCAAAGGAGTTTGGCTCGGCCTGAAACGGCTGGCCAGGTGCCACCCATGGGGTGGCAAAGGTTTCGATCCTGTACCATGAGATTCTCCGCACAGTCTTAAATAGCAGTCTTTAATAATTGTTGTCTTCAATAATATCGCTCCTAAAATTCAATCCTAGTCCATTGACATCCCTTCGGCTTGTAGCNGTTCTTCCCCATCTGAAGCTCNATCTCGCCGCGCGGAATCGAATCAGCCTACCTTTGCCTACTCTGCTCTTGCTGGCTGCGTCTCTCCTTGTTCTTTTGGGTTGTACGCCTGGCCGATTCAGCGCAACCAGCAACGGTTGGTCCCCTGCGTCGGGGTCGGATGGTTCCGTTTACGTGGGGTCAAAGCAGGGCAACGTTAGAGCACTGGTCGATGACGGTTTCGACGGCTTTCAGACTTCGTGGACCTTTCCGGCCAACCAGGACGGGGACTCTGATGATAGAGACTCCCTCTTCGGCGTCTACGGTAGCCCGGTGGTCGGCGAAGACTTGGTCTACGTCAGCGGTATCGACGGTGTTCTATACGCCATAGACCGGAAAACCGGGACTATCGGTAGCACCGGATGGAAACAGCCCCGGGGTCAAGTTGAAGACGAAAGGCCTCCCTTGGTAGGCGAGCCGGCCTTGGACCCCGCAAGTAACGTCGTAGTGGTCGGATCAGAGGACGGTAAGCTTTACGCCTTTGACGCCAAGACCGGCGATCCACGAGAAGGGTTCCCTTTCACGGCGGAGGACAAGATCTGGTCAACACCGGTGATTCAAGACGGTGTGATTTACTTCGGGTCCCACGACAAGCATATCTACGCGGTTTCCTTGACCGACGGAACCCTGAAGTGGAAGTTCCTTACGGGTGGCGTCGTCGCGGGCCGGCCTCTTATATTTCGGGACATGGTAATCGCCGGATCCTTCGACAAGAACCTGTACGCCATCAATATCAAGGACGGCAGCAAGAGTTGGGAGTTCCCTGGAGAGAATTGGTTCTGGGCCGGAGCAGTTTCCAACAAACGGACGATTTTCGCCCCTTCCATGGACGGCAACGTTTATGCCCTTGATCGAGCTGGCAATGTAGCCTGGAAACACGATGTAGGATCGCCGATAATCTCTCGCCCGGTGTTGATTCCGGCTGGACTAGTGGTGGCGGGCAAAGACAGTAAAATCACCCTGCTTGACACTTCGTTGGCCGAAGTCGGGCTGCAACGGGTACGGTCAGTGCGCCCGCTCCCAGACGACCCGGAGATTCTGGCGCCTCTCTACGCCGTGGGCGAATCGATATTGGTGGGAGCCCAAGATAACACCGTGCGCCGCATAGAGATCAGAGCCAGCCAGGCGCCAATGTGGTGTTTTGATACCGAATCGGAGAACGGTCGATGCAACTAGCCCGGCGCCGGCCAGCAAACCGGGCATCCAACCAACGGGCTCAAGGGTAGGGCTTTGGAATTCATCGTAATCCTCTGGAACGAAGTAATCATTCGGCCCATGCTGAATACCTTGATGGTGTTCTACGTCATCAGCTGGGAGCACATGGGCATAGCCATCATCCTGTTTACCGTGCTGGTCAAGGCCGCCACCATGCCCTTGACCCTAAAGCAGATCAAACAGATGCGGGTGATGAGCACCCTGCAGCCCAAGATGAAGGATCTTCAGGCCAAGTACAGCGGAGACCGGGCCCGGGCTTCCCAGGAAACCATGAAGCTGTACAAGGAAGCCGGGGTNAACCCNATCGGCTGTTTGGGGCCGATGGTGGTTCAGATGCCCATCCTGATTGGGTTATTCCGGGTTTTGATNCAGACTCTGTTCGCCAAGCCGGAAGATTTGATCGGCCTTTCGGAAAAGTTGTATTCCTGGATCCCCATTTTCCCTATACATTCCGTTGTGCCTCTCAATGCTACCTTCCTGGGCGTATTGGACCTGTCCGAACCTGACCCAACCCGGGTGGTGATTCCCGCACTGGTGTTTGTTTCCACCTGGGTTCAACAGAAATTAACGGTCAGCCCATCCACCGATCCTCGGCAGCAGTCAAACCAGACCATGATGCTCTGGATGATGCCGATAATGATCGCCTTCTTTTCCCTACAGTTCCCCAGCGGACTTTCGATGTACTGGATAGTATCGAACGTCATCGGCGTGGCCGTACAATACTTGGTAACACCCAAGGGTGATCTTCCTCCTCTATTCCCGCTATTCCCCAAGCCGGCGGCCCCCCCGCCCTCGGCCAACTCAGCGGAAGACGATTCACCGAAGGAGACGGGAGAAAATGGAAGTACGCGTAATGACGGGGCGAACCGTCGAAGAAGCAATCGAAATAGCACTGAAAGAGCTAGACGCCGACCGAGACGAGGCCGAGGTAGAAATACTAAGTAGGGGCAAGTCCGGATTCCTCGGTATCGGCGGCGAACCCGCTAAGGTCAGGGTCACCAAAATAGCCAGAGGTGAAGGCGGTTCAGGCGATGCTGCCGCCGTCGCCATTGAGGCGGTAAGCCGGATCCTGCAGGCCGCCCAGGTCAACGTCAGCCGGACGGTACGGGCCGCCAACGACCCGGAGACCGGTGGACCCATAATCGACCTGGAAGGCGAAGATTCAGGCCTTTTGATCGGACGCCGAGGCCAGACCCTGCAATCCCTGCAATTCATCGTCAANTTGATTGTTCGCAATCAATACGGCGACGGCGTCAGGGTCGTCTTGGACGTAGAGCGTTACCGCCAACGGCGGGAAACCTCCTTGCGGGACATGGCCACTAAAGTTGCCGCCAGGGTGGTTCAAAGCAATCGGTCCGTAGCACTGGAGCCGATGTCTCCCGCCGACCGGCGCATCGTCCACACCGCATTGACGGATCACCCAGGGGTTGTTACCGAAAGCACGGGGATGGGCGACGACCGGAAGGTCAACATCATGCCCAAGCCGAACCAGTAGGACAAAGCTATCGGGAAAGTTCAGGTAGGGAGGGGAACATGTTGACCTTTATCCTAAAGAAACCTAGAATTATCCTGTGAGTATTGAGTTTGAGTCACCCAGGCTCGACGTCCCCTTCGACCACCCCAATGAGGAATGTGGGGTAGTCGGAGTTTACTCTCCGGGAGCGGAAGCCAGCCGCCTCGCTTTTTTCGGTTTATTCGCCCTACAGCACCGAGGCCAGGAAAGCGCGGGCATCGCTGCATCCAACGGCGAGTCGCTCAACGTCCACGCTGAGATGGGGCTGGTCACCCAGATATTCCGGGAGCCCGATTTCTATCCCCTCGTTGGTGAACGCGCCATCGGCCACACCCGCTACTCCACTACCGGCAGCAGCCTCCTTTGCAACGCCCAGCCTTTGGTTGTCGAAGGATATCAAGGCAGGGTGGCGCTGGCGAATAACGGCAATATCATCAACTGCTCTCAGCTACAGGGACAATTACAGAAGGACTGGAATTGTACTTTCGAATCCAGCACGGATACCGAAGTTGTCGCCTACATGCTGGCCAACGCCGCAGGNGCCGATTGGGAAGAGCGGTTGTTCTATTGCATGCGTCAGTTGGAGGGGGCCTATTCACTGGTAGCCCTCACCGAAGACACTCTGATGGCGGCCAGAGACCCTTTGGGTATCCGGCCGTTATGCATAGGCAAGCTGGACGGCGGTTGGATCATAGCGTCCGAAAGCTGCGCCCTTGACCATCTAGGCGCCACTTATATGAGAGAGTTGGAACCCGGCGAAGTGGTCATCATCGACTCCGACGGTTTCCATTCCTCCGTCTGGTCCGGCGCCACGGGACGCCGGTCCCTTTGCGTATTTGAGCTAATATATTTCGCCCGGCCAGACAGCCTGATGGACAATCAACTGGTCCATTCGGTTAGGCAAGAATTGGGTGCCCAACTGGCACGGGAGCATCCGGTGGAAGCCGACCTGGTGATTGGTATCCCAGACTCGTCAACGGCAGCTGCCGTGGGTTATGCCAGAGAGTCCGGTATCCCCTTCAGCGAAGGCCTTGTTAAGAACCGCTACGTCGGACGGACATTCATCGAACCCGAACAGCGGATGCGCGATCTGGGTGTAAGGCAAAAATTCAATCCCCTAACCGAGGTCATCGCCGGTCAGCGGATAGTGGTGGTTGACGACAGCATCGTGCGCGGAACCACCACACCCCATGTAGTTGGTCTTCTGCGCAAGGCCGGGGCGAAAGAGATACACATGCGGGTATGCGCTCCCCCCATCATGCACCCCTGCTTCATGGGCGTGGATATGGCGAGCCGCCAGGAATTAATCGCCGCCAACCAGACCGTGGAAGAGATTCGCCAGTTTATTGACGCCGACTCCCTGGGATATCTGGCGGTTAAAGGGTTGTTGAAAGTGGTCGGCGGCAGCGATGGCGGGTTCTGCGACGCCTGCTTCACCGGCAACTATCCGGTGCCCGTTCAACTTGAGTTGACCAAGCTGGTCTTGGAGGAGCCGTCAAAGGCGGAACTTGAGATCCTGTCCGATTAGCGCCTCTCGGGAGCGCGCGATCTCCAGTGATTCCATACCGCCCGGCGGTTGTCCCGAAACCGGACCCAGAGCAGTTTCCCTCTTGCCATGCGGGTTGCGCTGTTTTACCCTTTTACTGCGGGGTGGCGGTCCAACCAGGTTTGGACGACCCAGGGGAGGAGTATCCACTTGACCAGAGAGGCCTACCGCTCATCCGGCGTGAATCTGGATGAGATGGACACACTGAAAGAACGGATCAAGGCCTTTGCTTCGGCGACCCACGGGCCCGAGGTTCTGAATCCCGAGGGCGGGTTCGCAGGCTTGTACCGGCTCAACGGTTTTAAACAGCCCGTTCTGGTGGCCAGCACCGACGGCGTGGGGACAAAGACCAAAGTCGCCGCTCAACTTGGCCACTATGAGTCGATAGGCCAAGACTTGGTCACCCTGAACGTCAACGACATCTTGGCCAGGGGCGCCAAACCCCTATTCTTTCTGGACTACGTGTCCTTCACCACCCTGGACCAGCAAGTGATGGATACCCTGCTGCGCGGAATCGTATGGGGCTGCCGAGAAGTTGGATGCGCACTGATCGGGGGTGAGACCGCCCAGATGCCCGGCCCCGATGGATCGGACCATATGGAGTTGGTGGGGTTCGTTGTCGGAGCGGCGGAACCGGATGGATTATTCGACGAGTCCAGCATGCAACCCGGTGACTACTTGGTTGGCTTCCCTTCCAGCGGCCTGCATACCAACGGCTTCTCTCTGGTCCGCAGCGTCTTCAACACCGACGAGAACCCGTCAGTCCTGTACCGCCGATTTGAGGGACTGCAACATGCGTTGGGTGAAGAACTGCTCGTTCGGCACCGTTGTTACTATCCCATGCTGGCGCCGGTGCTAAACTTGTTCAAAGGTTTGTCTCACATNACCGGCGGCGGACTTCNCGGCAAGATGCCAGCGATTCTTCCGGACGATCTGGCGGCTGAATTTATTTCCGGTTCTTGGAAGATTCCACCCATATTTNAGATTATCCAGAAAGAAGGAAATGTAGACCCCGAAGAGATGTACGGGGTCTTTAACATGGGCCTCGGAATGGTGGCGGTCTGCGCCGAGGGAGATCTGGCGGCAATCACCGATAAGATTCCCGACGCCCTCATGGTGGGCCGCATCATCGAGAGAAATGACGGTCCCCAGGTAACGTTCATTAATGGATAAAGCGGTCGTAACGGTCTGAACGACCTGCCAAAGGGTTAGGTAACCAAGGCTCCAAGATGTTGCACCACCACCTAGCGGGGTGGAATCGAAGTGAGGCGGTTCAGAGGGTGAAAGCGCTTCTTAGCGTCTACGACAAGACCGGGATAATCGAATTTGCCCAAGGGCTGGCGGGCGCGGGATTCGAGCTTATCAGCACCGGCGGCACCCACCAAACGCTAACCCAAGAGGGCGGCCTGCCCGTGCGCCAAGTCTCAGAGGTAACCGGATCTCCGGAGATTCTAGACGGCCGGGTTAAGACGCTCCATCCGGTAGTTCATGGCGGGATACTAGCTCGCCGGGATNTATCAGGCCATATGGCGGAGTTGTCCGAGCACGGCATCGACGCCATCGACCTGGTCGTTGTCAATCTGTACCCCTTCCAGGCCACTATCACCAAACCCGGCGTCACTTTAGACGACGCTCTGGAAAACATCGACATCGGCGGACCTACCATGCTGCGAGCTGCCGCCAAGAACTTCCCATCTGTTGCTGTAGTTGTTGACCCGTCAGACTATCCTTGGGTGGCCAAAAAGCTGGCGGGGGACGGTCTGAGCCACGACGAGCGACGGGCATTAGCCGCTAAGGCCTTCCGTCACGTTTCCCAATACGACGCCACGGTAACCGGCTATCTTGACGTATCATCAGACGACGCCGACGGCATGCCGGAGAACCTGTCCGTGTCGCTGAACAAGATTGCCGGGCTGCGCTACGGTGAAAACCCCCACCAAGAGGCCGCCCTTTACGTCCCAGCCAGTGGAGCATCCGGGGGAATAGCCCAAGCCCAGCAGTTGCACGGACGCGAGCTTTCCTACAACAACTTGATGGATGCTGACGCCGCCTGGCGGACGGTTTCCGACTTCGCCGAACCCACCGTAACCGTCATTAAGCATACCAATGCCTGCGGCTTGGCCAGTCACCAAGACCAAGCGGAAGCCTACGAGCGAGCCTACCAGGGAGATTCGGTTTCGGCTTTCGGCGGCATCGTCGGATATAACCGGACAGTCACAGCCCAAGCCGCCAAGGCTATGGATCCCATTTTCTATGAGGTAGTCGTCGCCCCCGATTACGAGCCGGAGGCGTTAGAGATACTTAAGCGTAAGCGGAATCTGCGCATCTTGGCCGTTGGACCCAGTGGCGGAGGGCTCGCTTACGATCTCAGGCCCATCACCGGCGGCCTATTGGTCCAGAACCCGGATGCCATAGACGAAGACCCGGCATCCTGGGAGACCGCCACTGACCGCGCCCCAACGGATGCGGAGATGAAGGACCTAGCGTTCGCTTGGAAGGCCGCCAAGCACATCAAGTCCAACGCCATCGTTTTCGTCAAAGACCTGACCCTGGTGGGCATGGGGGCAGGCCAGCCAAACCGGGTGGTCAGCGTCCATCTGGCGGGCCGCTCCGCCGGGGATAAAGCCACCGGCAGCGTCCTGGCTTCAGACGCCTTTTTCCCCTTCCCAGACAACATAGAACTGGCGGCTCAGGCCGGAGTCACAGCCATAGTCCAACCCGGCGGGTCGATCCGCGACGCCGAGGTTATAGAAGAGGCGAACAAGAACAACCTGGCGATGGTGTTCACCGGGGTGCGCCACTTCCGGCATTAGGACCGGAAGTACCAGCGCGATGAGTGTTCAATACGGCATCAACCGAGGTGGGAATTAGATATGCCTTCCACCATAGACATAGTCATACCCGTCTATAACGAGGAGCAAGCTCTTCCTCGTAACATTCTCATCCTCACCGACTTCCTAAAATCCAACGTCATCAACCCCTGGCAGATAATCATCGCCGACAACGCCTCAACCGACAGCACCCGTTCGGTTTCCGAGATGTTGTGCGAGAGGTTCTCCGGGGTGAATTACCTGTACCTTCCCCAAAAAGGCCGGGGCCGGGCCTTGAAAGCCGCTTGGAAGGAGAGCACCGCCGACATCGTTAGCTACATGGACGTTGACATGTCCACCGACCTGGTTCACTTTCCTCAGCTGATTAGCTCCATAGAATCCGGGTCGCACATCGCCATCGGCAGCCGGTTGAGCAAGGAGTCCAGGGTTACCCGGTCCTTCCGCCGGGAGTTTATCTCCCGCACCTACAACATGATGATTAAGTCCATGTTCTTTACCGGGTTCCCCGACGCCCAATGCGGGTTCAAAGCGATGACCCGGGAATCGGCCAATACCCTGATTCCCCAGATCAAGAACAACAACTGGTTCTTTGACACCGAGTTACTGATAATTGCCGCTAAGAACGGGTTCCAGATCAGTTCGCAACCGGTCAAGTGGGACGACGACCCGAGTAGCTCGGTTAACATAACCGGTACCGCCACTGAAGACATCAAGGGGCTCTTACGGCTCCGCTTTGGCGGCGTCCCCAAGGTTTCGCCGCCGGCCCCTCTACGCAGGCGATAGGCGTCTGTCAGTGGGAATAGCCTCCGGCCCCGGGGCGATGTAGTAGGCTATCCGATCTGTCTCCAATCCAGTCCCATCCTCTAATCTCACTGCGATTGCTTCAAATTCTCACGGAGGTTTTCAACCCATGGAACTAGGCTTGAAAGAAAAGAACATCATCATTACCGGAGGCGGGTCGAACATCGGGCGATCCATCGTCCACGCCTTCGCCGCTGAAGGTAGCAACATCACCATCGCCGAACTTGCGCCAGCCCAGGGAGAGGTCGTTGCCGAAGAGGTAAATGCGATGAACACCGGTAGCCGGGTGAAAGTGATTGCCTGCGACATCACCGACCCGGAGCAGGTTAAGCAGATGGTCGCGGAGTCCATATCAGAATTCGGTAGCGTCGACGTTCTGGTGAACAACGTGGGATGGACGGTGGACCGGTTGTTCATGGAGAAACCTCGGGCGGAGTGGGAGAAGGAAGTCAACGTAAATCTATGGGGGCCAATCAACTGCATCCACGCCGTACTGCCATCCATGATAGAGCGCCAGGTAGGCTCCATCGTCAGCATAAGCTCCGACGCCGGACGGATGGGCGAATACCGTGAATCGGTCTACTCCGCCTGCAAAGCAGGTGTGATCGCACTAAGTAAGTCGATAGCCCGGGAAACGGGACGTTACGGGCTTCGGCTGAACATGGTTTGTCCCGGCCTGGTGGTGCCTCCAGAAAACGAGTCCATCAGCGGCGAGAGCATGTGGAACGAAATGCGGGACATTTTCACCGAAGACGTGCTGGAACGGGTAAAGCGGGGATACCTCTTCCGCCGATTGGCCAAGGGCAGTGAGATTGCCAACGCCGTGGTCTTCCTATCCTCGGACGCCGCCAGTTTCATCACCGGACAGACTCTTAGCGTTAGCGCCGGCTATACAATGATGTAGCCAGATATCTAGCAGCTTCATACGATGGCCCGGAAAAGCAAACGGCCCCGATATAATCGGGGCCGTTTGAATCTAACCTAGTTGCTAGCGGGAAGTTCCCGCCATGGGCAGTAGTCGTCCTAGAGGGCGGCTACCTGTTCCCGAAGGGACTCCAACTCTTGGATGAGCTGGGCCTTGGTCTTCTTGGTGTCGGACTGGCCGTTTGCGCTCGGATTGTTCAGTGCAACCAACTCCCAGGCCCTAGCCTCGATCTGGGGGAGGGCTTCTTGCACCCGGCTCTCATCAACCTCGGAGGCGATGGAGGGATATCCGGCTTTTTGAATCATTGACCGGATGTTGCCGACCTTAAACTGGTCCAGTGTCCAACGGAGGGTCTCACCGGAGGTTGTGACGTCCCAATAGACCCGGATGTCCTGGTTCCGGGGACCGTAGTGGTAATGGGGACCATTCTGGAAGCAGTCGAACGCCAGCAATTCTACTTCCTGACCGGCAACGTCGGCCAAGACATGAATCGCCATTCCTTCGTCGTTGATCTGGGGGAGGTGCCGGTACTCCAGACCGAATTTGAGGTTGCCGACCTCAATCTTATCGCCATCAACCATTTCAGGCATCATGTGATGGACGGTCCGGCGTCCGCTCCGGGACAAGTCCCGGCCCTTGGACTCAGCGTCATCCAGCGTCGCGGCCGATATGGGACTGGCTTCAACGGCGGTAGCTAGTGCCTCATAACCGGAACGGCGAATCATCGCCGGCAACTTGTGCCGGATGTTATCCATGGTCCAGCCCAAGGGGTTTCCGGCCGTGGTCTTGTCCAAGAATAGCCGGATGTTGTGGTTCTCCGGCCCGTAATGGAAATGAGGGTTCTGGTCGAAGCAGTCGAAGCGAAGAATCTCAGTGTCTTTGCCCTCAATCATTCCATAAACCTGAACGCACAACCCCTGGTCGTCCATCAGGTCGGTCCGGTATTCCATCGCGATATCTACAGCGCCCGCGTTAACTACAGTTGTGCCTTTATCCATGATTGTCCTCCTTATCCTATTGTGAGTGCCTGGGCCGTTACTGGATTCCCGATTCTCCTTCCGGGAATCGGACTCCCAAGTCCCGAAGTACCCGGTTCCACTGCCGGATGCAGTCTTGTGGAAAGGCTGGCTAAACCCCTCCTAGCACTTCATACCGAGGCAGATGTTGAAGGGAATTATAGCACGATATTCGAGTCTGGCAAACATTTCGTAGACATAACTTGTTCAACCGAAATATTGTGCTATTGCCGGAACTTCTTCTATGAGTTACATTCTTGGCCGCGTACCGTTACCGGGACATCCCAGTTGGATCGAATCTCTGGCCGCGGTGAGGTTCAACCGGGAATCGGCAACCCTTGAAGATTCATGCTGGTTTCCCCAACTACGAGCGGCCACAGGTTCTTTGCGGCTTTGATCGCAGGTTTCCTGATGATTTCATGCGGCCCACTGCACTACTACCGGAAACTGGAACAAAGGCGCCTCAGGTCACAACNACGCCGAGAGTTTATATCCTGCCTACCATCGATCGGACCGTCACACCCAAACAGATTTTTATTCCAATGCCGCCACATACTCCGGCTCCCCTTCCTACTTACACGCCGTTGCCAACCTATACGCTATACCCTACCTACACGCCCGTGGCCACTCCTCCGCCATCTCCACTATCAACTGAACAAACCGCGCAGGTAGCATCCGCGCCTGGTCCATTACCAGCAACCACCGTGACACCGGTTCCTGAGGCAGNCACCGCACCAATGCCACCTGCCTTATCCACAACAGGATCCCTAATAACTTCTGACTCCCCNACAAACGCGACTCCAGTACGNCCTACCACCGCCACGCCACAACCCACGCATTCCCCCGAGTCTGCCCCAGCAGGAACGGTCAAGACCCAGCCTACGGCTACGCCGCCGGTTTACCCAACGCCGACACCCTCAGCAACGACACCGGCAGCCACGTCAACACTTGTTNCTACCATTTCACCTACACCGATACTTTTCCCAACTCCCATGCCCGCTCCATCACCAACAGCAACGCCCACCCCTGCTCCCACGGCGACCCCTGTGCCTCGTGCCACGTCAACACCGACACCAACACGGCCACCGCCGCCACCGGAGGGAGTAATCGAATGCATCTTTTACGACGGACTGATTCCGCGAAGCGAAGCTGACNAGTACGTTCAAATAGCCAATGTGGCGTCCAACCCCGTACCGCTCGCNAACTGGTCACTCCGAGATGTTTCCGACGGGTCGCCCACCTTCACGTTCCCTGCCTATTCGATNGCCCCCGGAGAAAGGGTTCGGGTTTATACGAATGAGGTGCACCCGGAATCGGGAGGATTCTCNTTTAAGCGGGGAANCTCTATCTGGAACAACTCAAACCCGGACACCGCCGGGTTGTTTGACNCGCAAGGGTTCCAGGTATCAACCCATACATATCCACCGGGCTGTGAGTGATGCCATAGCCCAGGTCCGTCGAGCGCCATCTCCTGGGTGATATACTCTCAATCATTCTGTGACAAGAGCGCCACGACATGGGCCAACGACCGTGACGGGTAGA
>PANP01000025.1 GCA_002708395.1 Dehalococcoidia bacterium | reverse complement strand
CATGAAGATAGTCATCGCATCTGAGTTCAAAGCTAAATGCCTTAAGATTATGGACGAAGTCGCGGCCACCGGGGGGCCGGTAATCATCACCAAACACGGCGTTCCCGTTGCCCAACTCGTTCCGGCGGTGCAAAAGCCTGAGACGCTCTTTGGCGCATTGCAAGGCTCGGTCACTATCTTAGGAGACATCGTCGGGCCCATTGATGCGGCCTGGGAAACGCTGGCATAATGATTGTTCTCATGGATACGCATGTATTGGTTTGGCTGACTGGCCGGGACCAACGTCTGGGATACGAAGCCCGCGGGTTGGTAGATATTGCAGCCGATACCGACAGTGTTCTTATATCAGCCTTCAGTTTTTGGGAAGTAGAGATGCTGATCCAGCGCGGCCGTCTCCAGATGTCTCAATCAGCCGCTGGTTGGCGCCAACGAGTCCTGGATCTTGGCGTTCGGGAGATACCCTTGTCGGGGGACATAGCCATCTTGGCAACAGAGTTAGAGGATTTCCCGCGCGATGCGGCAGATCGCATAATCGCCGCCACCGCCATGATGCATTCCGCCACCCTAATCACCGCCGATCCCAAGATTCTCGCGTGGCAGGGAGAATTAGCTAGGCACAACGCACGNGAATGATTCTCAGACTTCTTTACTTGGCCCAACNTTGCTGGATACAACTAGGTTNTATCTGTTCCGGGACATCTCGTACCGTTCGATGAATCGATCGACCGGAGTCAGGNCGATGGCTTCTCCAACCAGGTCTATCGGCAAATCTTGCAGGCTTTTAAACCGGACACATGCCTTGCCCATGTCCAATCTTTTCCCGCTGTCTTTGTACCGGTCAACGAACCATCTTTCCACCGCTTCGTCGCTGTAGACGTTCATCAAGTACAGCGACATATAGTTCTTCTGGGAGGCTCGGGCGGCGTATTGCAAGGCTTGGCCATTATAGGTAACCGGGTAGCGTTCCAAGGGAATCACGTATCCAATCATCCCGAACTGCATCATTTCCTCATAGCCTTGAGGCAGGTTCTCCAGAACGACCTGTCGAACCGCAGAGATGGCGGCGCGCCGATCTTCCGGCAATTCAGCCAGGTATCCATCTACAGTTTCAGCTTTTGACTTAGCCACGAAACAGAATCTACTAAATGATGAGAGAAGAGGAAGCAGACCCAGGATAAGATCTGAATAAAGAGGATAGTTTGGCTACCCGGCCTGGGCTCGAACCAGGGCCCTCAGCTCCAAAGGCTGATGTGCTACCACTACACCACCGGGCAATGCGCTCGCCGGAGTCGGCGATTCGAGGAAATGCGCCTTACTATTCTCCCGCCGCCGCCTCTGTGCGTCAAGTAAGTCCGCCATTGCTTCCAGGCAGAAACTAGCTGGTGNTATAATTGCCGCCAGTCACCCAGGCGCACCGCCGGAAGATGGCTGGCCNATCCACAACTCCCTCATCTCCGGCTATAAAAAGGAGCGTATGCGAAAGCTGCGGGTTTCATTTCTACACATCGCCCCGGTCACNTGCGACATCGAAAACAACCGCCGATTGGTGGAGCGAGCAGTTAACGTAGCCGCCGACGATGGAGCGGACTGGGTAATTACCCCGGAGCTTTGCATCCCGGGCTATCTGTTCATGAAGCGGATCGGCACCGATTGGATCACGCCCCAGCCGGGTCCATGGATGGACGATTTCTGCAAATTAGTCAAGAAACGCAACCTGTCCGTCTTCCTGTCCCACCCCGACCGGGACCCTGACACCAACAAGTTGTACAACACGGTCTTCGTCATCAATCAGCAAGGCCACATCGTTGGTAAGCACAGCAAGATCAAAGCGCTGGGCGGCGCCGAGTCCTGGTCCACCGCCGGCACGGAGATCGAACCCGTGGAATGCGACAACGTACAGGCCGGGATTCTCATCTGCGCCGACGCCTACAAGAACGAAGTCGCTCAAGTATTGAAAGACAACGGGGCGGAGCTATTGGTGTCTCCGGTGTCTTGGGGGCCGGGACGTTGCGGGCCCGACGGTGAATGGGAGCGGCGTTCCTTGGACACCGGTCTGCCGATAATGGTGTGCAACCGCACCGGAGAAGAGCCGGAGGAGTTGGACTACAGAGAAGCCGAGAGCGTGGTGGCCAAGGACGGCAAACGCCTGCTCACGGCGACATCAGACCGCTCCGTGGTGCTGTCTTTCGACTGGGACATGGATGCCATGGACTGTCTGTCCCAGGACTTCGAGAGAACCTATCTGGAGTAAGTTCCCGGAGTGATTAAGGGTTTTGCATCGCTGTAGGGGCGCCCCGATTGAATCGGGGCGCCCCTACGCACGAGTCATCAGTCGGTCCGCCCGTCCAAAAATCGCTTCAGTATCAGAACCGCTGCCGCCTCATCTACGGCGGCGCGTTCTCTGGAGGGCTGTTGGCCCGCTTCTCGCATCAACGCCTCGGCTTCCACCGATGTGTAGCTTTCATCGGTTTCGTGGACGGGCAGGGAAGTTTGTTTTCTGAGGGCTTTGGCGAAGACTAGGGCGCGTTTTGCCTGGGTACCGGTTTCGCCGTTGAGGCTGTAGGGAATGCCCACCACAACGCCCTCTACCCGTCGCTCACCCGCTGCATTCAGTACCCGGCGGATATCCTCTGCCAGCTTGGTTCGCTGGATATGTCCAGCTGGTACGACAATTTTCCCTTCAGGGTCACTCACGGCCAAACCGATGCGCAATGCTCCCAGGTCTAAAGCCAGCAGTCTCAGCGCATCAACTCCTCGGTCCGCGTTCAACCAGAGTCACGACAAGCTCAGGACAGGCTCTGTCTGACCAATTCGGGAACGCCCGACAAAGCCGCTTCCAGCTTGCTGGCATCCCGGCCGCCGGCCTGAGCCATATCCGGACGGCCCCCGCCGCCACCGCCAACAACTTTGGCGGTGTCCCGAGCCAGGTTTCCGGCATGCAGGCCCTTGTCCACCAAGTCCGGGGTCACCATTGCAATCAGGATCGGGGTGCCTTCAACAACCGCACCCAGCATCACGACGACGCTGGACAGTTTGCTTTTCAAGAAGTCTCCCATCTCCCGCATGGCCTCTGGTCCGGGAGCCGAAGTCCTGGCCGCCACGACCTTGATTCCGTCCACATCCACCACTCGGCCCAGTATATCCTCGGCCTCGGAGCGCAGGGTAGACCGTTCCAGCGCGGCTAACCGGCGCTTGAGGTCTTCGGTATCGCTGATGAAGCTATCCAGGCGCGCCTCCAAGTCGGCGACGGGAGTAGATAGTTTCTGGGAGAGAGCGTCCAGCTTGGCAGCCTGCTCGATGAACAACTGTTCCGCCGCCCGCCCGGTGACCGCCTCGATCCGGCGCATCCCGCCACCTATGGACGACTCGCCCAGAACCAACAGGGTACCCACTTGGCCGGTGGCCGAAACGTGGGTACCCCCACAGACTTCCACGCTGAAAGAGTCGCCGTTGGACATGCTGACCATGCGGACGACGTCGCCGTACCGATCGCCAAAGAANGCCAAAGCTCCCTGGCGCACTGCGTCGGCATAGGTAGTCTCTTGGGACGACACCAGCAGGTTGTCCCTCACTTTCTCGTTGGAAAGGGCTTGAACCGACAGAATCTCCTGGGGAGATAGTCCCGTGACGTGGCTGAAGTCGAAGCGAAGCCGGTCGGGATTTACCAGAGACCCAGCCTGCCGTACGTGGGGCCCTAAGATTGACCTCAAGCTGGCGTGGAGCAGATGGGTACCGCTGTGGTTTCGCGATGAGTCCAACCGCCTGTTGATGTCAACCTGGGCGGTAACCTGCTCCCCTACCGAGATGTCTCCCTGCTCCACCACGCCCCGGTGCACGATGAGACCAGCCACCGGGCTCTGAGTGTCGTTCACTCGTACGACGCCGTTGGTGCCGTTTATCGTTCCCTGATCGCCCATCTGACCGCCGCCCTCAGCATAGAACGGAGTCTCCGACAGTACCACTTCAACCTGTTGACCTTGGGTAGCCTGGCCCGCTGGCTCCGCCGTTCCCGGTTCACCGGAATCCGCCGAAGGGCCAATGACCAGAATAGCGGCAACCTTAGACTCTTGGCTCATTCCGTCATATCCGACGAAGGGTGTTACCCCTAGTCCCAAATCTTCATANGCCGACAGCATCTCCATACTACCCTTGAAAGCCTGACCTTCTCGAGATTGCTGCCGCTGGGCTTCCATCTCCCGCTGTAGTTCATTCTCATCTATATCGAACGGACCGATAGACCATTCATGGCTGTATCTGAGAGCCGCCTCCCTCGTAAGCTCCCACGGGAACCCGTAGGTACTGTGGATCAAGAACACTTCCGGGCCACTGAGGGTAAAAAGTCCACCCTGCTCGAGATTTCCCGCGACCCTTGCATCCAGAAGTGGTTGAAGAACCTCTCTTTGTACGATTGGCAGCAGGTCCATATTTTCGACTGCCACTCGAAGACCATTATCATCATTCCAAAACATGTGAATCAGATTTCTGGCGTTCATGATTTGGCGTAGGACCGCGTCGCCCCTAGAAAGCGTGTCATTGAACAATCGCTGTTCCATCCCAATGACGTTCAAGATATACGATCTCTGGGTTTCAAGCTCTGGGTAGACTCCAGCCATGAGGTCGATTGCGGCAGAGCAAACTTGGCTGAGGTCCATCTCGACAGGTCCCGGCGTCCTCACCGTCCATGTTCCATCCTGATTATCCCGTGCCTCGGTCTGCTGGCCTCGTCCGGCCTGCATTCCGTAGAATATTCCCCGCCTGAGAATCCTTCTGAGGACGTAGCCCCTTCCCTCACTACCTGGGACAACTCCGTCCCCAATCAAGAAGACCGCAGCCCTGGCGTGTTCGGCAACGACCCTCAACGCATAGTCGGTCTGCCGATCTTGGCCATAGGTCTTGCCGGTCAGATGGCAAGCTTTCTCAATAATGGGAACGAACAGGTCGGTCTCGTAGATATTGTTCTTACCCTGGAGGATGACCGCCGCCCGTTCCAAGCCCATGCCAGTGTCGACGCTGGGCGCGGGAAGGGGATCGCGGGTACCCTGGGTATCCTGGTAGTACTGCATGAAGACCAGGTTCCAAAGCTCCACGAATCGCTCACAGTCGCAGTTGGGATGGCAACCGGGGACTGGAGGAAAACCCGTCTTAGCTCCAGCGGCCCGGTCCGCCCGCAGGATGGCGGTCAAGGCGTCCGGAGTGACCATGTCCCCGCAACCTTTTTCCCGTCCTCCGTCGTAATGGAGCTCGGAGCATGGGCCGGTGGCGCCCTCGTTGCCGGCGGGTCCCCACCAGTTGTCGCTGTCGCCGTACCGGTAGATGCGCTCCTCGGGCACTCCGATCTGGTCACGCCATATCTGGTACGCATCGTCGTCATCTAAATGGATAGTTACGAAGATTCTTTCCGGATCCAAGGCGAACTCTTTGGTAACCAACTCCCAGGCGAAGCCTATGGCGCCCTCTTTGAAGTAGTCGCCGATGCTGAAGTTCCCCAACATCTCGAAGAATGTCAGGTGTTTGTGGTCGCCCACCTCGTCTATATCGGTGGTGCGGAAGCTCTTCTGACTGCTGGTCATTCTGATGCTAGGGGGCGTCTGCTCGCCGGTGAAGAACGGCTTGAAGGGGACCATGCCGGCGCTGGTGAACAGCAGAGTCGGGTCGCCCGATGGTATGAGCGATGCGCTGGGCATGGCCAGATGGCCTCGGTCTTGAAAGAAGCGGGTAAATAGTTCTCTGATCTGGTCGCCGGTCATGTTTTTAGACTCGCTTTTGTGAGAATACGGATCGTGCCGGAGTGGTTGGAATTGTATTCCAAGGGGCAAATAGCGTCAATTCAAAATTCTGGATTCTCCCCAGGCTCAACAGGCTTGATTCCAACATTGAATTTAACCGGTCTTAGCGGCTACAATAGAGGCGGATGGCACATTCAGGAAACTAGGGGGGCGGCTGCCCATCTCGCGGCCCAGAATGATGAAGGGTACGGAGGTGTACATGGACTCCAGCATAGTCAGCAAGATTGACAAGTCCAGGACCTACGCGGAGGAGAAGGAACGGGTAACGATTACTTCTCTACAAGCCAGCTTCGATGGGAACCACAACTCCTATCGGGTCACATTCGGAGAAGCCGGTTGGAATTGTCAGTGCCACTATTTCGACACCAGGGGCATATGCAGCCACACCATGGCCTTGGAGCGAATCCTTGAAGGTATGCTGGTTGAGCAAGCGAGGCCTGCCACGACGGTCTAACCCTAAACCACTACCTGGCCAACGAGGAAAAGCACGGATCTATTTATTCACGGCGTTGACTCTGATCCGGATCGACAAGCCGATTTAGAGCAAGCATTGTCCCATGAGGTTCTTCGGCTTAAAGCGATACCACCGGCTTTGAAGATAGACGTGGCTGCGCCATGACCTTCACCGGTCTACTGATACTAGCTCTCGGCCTATTATTCATGGCCGTGGCCATTGAACCCGCATTGCGCCGTTGGATGCGGCGCAATNGAAGCCGGGGCTTTGCGCGCACCTTCCTGCCACCCGCCCTGCAATATCCCAAGTATCGGGCCTACTGGCTCGGCATGTTGGCGGCGGTAAGCGGCTACCAGATGTTCCGCGTCGGCCAGCTCTGGCTGATTTACCAACTTACCGACTCCCCTTGGTTCTTGGGCTACGCCGGGATCGCCAACGCCNTGCCGGGAATGTTCTTCAACCTCTTTGGCGGCGTCTTCGCCGACAAATTGGATAAGCGTATCCTGATAGTCACCACTCAGGCTACTACTGCCAGCCTNATAACCCTTCTGGCAATTCTCACACTATTGGGTGTCGTGCAGCCGTGGCACATCTTGGCTGTGGCTTTTCTGGCGGGCGCCGTGGAGGCATTCGACACTCCCGCTCGTCAGGCCATATACCCCCACTTGATCGACCGCAAAGTCATGATGAGCGCGGTAGCGATGAACTCCGTTATCTGGCAGAGCACTCGGATTATCGCCCCGGCGGTCGCCGGGTTCATCATTGACTTCATCAACACGGAAGCCGCTCTCTTTATCTCGGGGGCCGGGTTCTTTGTGATGTCGGTGGTCATGTTCTTCCTCCGCATCCCGCCGATCCCTCGCGGTTCCCGGGGCAACGCTGCCCAGGACATGCTGGAAGGGCTTCGCTTCATCAGGCGCAACTCCATATTCTCCTTCCTGATTAGCATGACCTTCTTCAACAGTTTCTTCGGCATGGCCTACATCATGCTCATGCCTGTGTTCGCCGTGGACATACTGGACGTAGGGGCGAGGGGGCAAGGGTTGCTGCTGGGCATCGGCGGAGTTGGAGCGTTGCTCACCACCCTATGGTTCGGGGCTCGCGGAAAAGTGGTGAATAAGGGACCATTCATCATCGGCGGAGCGGTGATATTCGGACTGCTGGTAGCCGCCTTCGCAATGACCGCCGAGTATGTCGGGTCGCTCTACCTCGGCATGGCGATAATGTTCTTCATGGGCGCATGCAACTCCGGCTACATGATTTCGATCCAAAGCTCTCTTCAGATGCTGGTGCCGGACCGGATGCGAGGCCGGGTGATGGGTTTCTACGGCATGACCTGGAGCATCATGCCCTTGGGAGGGATGCAAGCCAGCGCTTTGGCAAGCATCACAACAACACCCATCGCGATCGCCATAGGCGGGCTGGCCGTAGCGGCCTTTGCCATCGGACCTGCGCTCTTCAACAAAGGCGTCCGCAATCTAGGAGCCCAGTTGCAGCCGCTAGAATCCAACGAAGCCGAAGCAAAACCGACGCCAAGCCTGTCCACTTCCGGGGCGGATAACTAAGCTACAGGATTCCCGGCTACTTGAATCAAATTTCAAAATCCTGAATGGTGTCTCTCCGACTCCCATTTACTTCCTCTGGGTCAACCTTGCCGGTTAGCTCCGGAAGTCAACGTGTAGAGGCGTTCGCAACCCAAGAGATGGTACAATCGTTGACGAATGAATCTTCGTTTCTACGTCGAAGACAACAGAGTCCCGAAGTACAACGATGACACATCACAATTCCCACATTGCTGGGATGAAGAGCGTGTGAGAAAGATGATTGCACACTACGCGGAAATATCTGACGACGAGGCTGCTTTTGAAGACCGCACGCAGACCGTTGTGGGACTTCCTAACGAACTCGTTCCAGCAGTTCGAGAGTTGATAGCGAAACACAAAGCATGAGTCTTATGGCGCCATATCGCCAAGTGAAGAGAAACCTAGTAGGAAATCTTGGTTTGTCTTATTCCATAGCTAAAACAAGCTAGGGAGCTTTTTTTGGAATTCCTGGTTGTTGGATTGAACCACCGTACCGCCCCTCTGGAGGTACGGGAAAAGATAACGTTGAACTCGGAGCAACTGCCTTCCGCACTGTCTAACATGGCTGCTTACGGAATGCCCGGTGTCATCCTATCCACTTGCAACCGCTCCGAATTCTATGCCTTGAATCACGAAGACGCCTCAGGGTCGTCTGCCGAATGGGGTGATGGCGAAAAGCGGATAAAAGAGTTCTTGGTGGATTATTTTCAGATCCAATTGGTGGACGTGGAGAGATATCTTTATCTTCACCGGGGCCGGGACTGTGTCAGCCACCTCTTTCGGGTAGCCTCCAGCCTGGATTCCATGATGCTGGGCGAAGACCAAATCATCGGTCAGGTACGAGATGCCTTGGACACCGCCGTGCGCAGCGAGACGGTTACCGGTTCATTGTTCCACCTCTTTCAACAAGCCCTGCGGGTGGGGCGGAAGGTACGCCGGGAATCAGGCATCGGCCGGAAAGCCATGTCGGTCAGCCGCGCCTGCGTGGAATTAGCCGAGGGCGACTTGGGCGATCTAAGCGGCCTTAGCGCCATGGTTCTGGGCACGGGGGACGCCGGCGGATTGGCCGCCAAGGGGTTACGATCCTCGGGAGTGTCGAACATCACCGTAGTTAACCGCACCCATCGCCGGGCCGTGGAGCTTGCCAAGACTCTGTCAGGTCAAGCAGTTCGGCTTCCCGAGATGCCGGAAGCCCTTCGGCAAGCCGATCTTGTGGTAGCCTGTACCGGCTCACCGGAATACATATTGGGCGCCGATCTGGTTAGTCATGTTATGTCTTCCCGGCCCGACCGTCCCATGTTCCTGATAGACATAGCCGTGCCTAGAGACATCGACCCGGCAGCGGGCCTGGTTAACAACGTTTTCCTTCACGACGTAGACGACCTGGACCGGGTGTCTGAAGCCCGCCGGAAAGAAAACGCCCATGAGGCGCAGGAAGCGGAGGTATTGGCCGACAAGGAAACGGAAGGATTCCTCCAATGGTGCGCTACCCAAGAAGCATTGCCCACGGTGGTGGCGCTACGGGACAAGGCAGAAACTATCCGAACACAGGAACTCAAGAAAACCCTTAAGAAGATGAACCCGAATATGTCTACGGAGGATGCTGCGGCCCTTGAGGCCATGACCCAGGCTATCGTCAAGAAGATTCTCCACGGCCCGACGGTCTACCTCAAGGAACATCGAAACCCCAGCGATCTCCGCATGGCTAGAGAAATCTTCGATCTGAGCGCCGGCGATTGTTGACGCTAACAGGCCACACCACCATAGTAGACAGATAATCCCCAGCAACTCAGACTGGCACACGAGATACTGATATGTCATTGGTTGAGAAATACGCATTGCTGCCGGACGAGATTGACCGGGAAAGCCTGGTAATGGTTGAGGCTTCTCTGCCCGATTCACTATCGTTCAGCGGTAACGAACGGTACGTAGTAAGCCGCATCGTCCGGGCCGAGGGCGACCCTCAGATAGCTTTGGACGTTTCTTTCAGTGCCGGAGCGGTGGACTTGGGCATCGACGCCCTTAAAACTGGGGCCGAGGTCGTCACCGATGTCCGCATGGTGGAGATGGGTATATCCAAAGCATTGCTTAAGAGCCTAAATATCACCACCCAGTGCCGCATAGACACTCCGGAAGTCGCGGCCCGCGCCCAAAAGGAAGCAACCACCCGCTCGGTCGCAGCCATGCGGGAATTGGCGCCCCATCTGAACGGATCAGTCGTAGCGGTGGGCAATGCCCCTACTGCATTGCTGGCGCTGCTGGACCTGATTCAAGAAGGTAAAGCCTTGCCAAAGCTAATCATCGGAATGCCCGTTGGATTCGTCGCTTGCGCCGAGTCCAAAGAGGAACTGGCGGCCGGTCCCACTCCTTACATCACGGTACACGGAAAGCGTGGCGGCAGTTCAGCCGCCGCCGCCACGGTCAACGCCTTGTTGTCGCTGATGACCACGGGAGCAACTTCATGACCGGCCCCTCCGGAGACGCCAACGGTTCCGGCTCCAACGACCAGTGGGGTGTGGTATTCGTGGCCCACGGTAGCCAGCGAGGCGCAAGCCCCGAAGAATGCTCCTGTTCCTGGCGAATGAACAGCTCGGAACGGCCTCCCTGGTGCTTGGATTGTCCCAGCACTCCCTTAGGCTTGCGGGACGCAGCAGACCGTCTCCAGAGCTCCCTGGGCCAGCAACGGGCCGAGGTGGAGCTTTCTTGCTTGGAATTCATCGAACCCCATCCCGACCAGTCCATCCAAAACTTGGCGGAACAAGGCCTTAAACAGGTTGTCGTTTTCCCCTACCTCCTAGGCCAGGGAAAGCATGTGACGCTAGAGATGGACGAGATTCTGGACGATGTTCGCTTAAAGCTGCCAGAGCTGGGGTTATACCTGGCCGGCTCTTTAGGTCCCGACCCGCGTATGGCCGAGATTATCGTAGAGCGAGTTCAGAGTCTCGGTCTGCCCAGCGCCTCGGGCGATAATGAAACCGGGCTGATGGGGATCCTTGTCGTCAAAGCGGGCACGAAGAACCAGTACGACGATTGCCTATGGTTCCATGAACTGGGACGTATAGTGGAGAATCGCCTTGGTTTGGGCTATGCTGTTGCTGTGGCCCAGTCCCACTACGGCGACCCAACCGTAGACGACGCCGCCACAAAATTGGTTGAAGAGCGCGGGGTCAGCGGTATCATCGTTGTCCCTTATCTGTTTTTCCCCGGCCTGATTCTCAAGAGAAACATACTGGGGGGCATGGACCGGATAGCTCAAGCATACCCATCCGTATCGCTGGCGGTGACGCCTCCCCTATGCGTGGATGACCGGTTGGTGGCAGTGGCTGCCGACCGGATACGCCAAGTATGGGACCGGGTGGAGAACTAGGGCTAACCGGCCCGATGTGATTGGATAGGACACCGATGGTGGAAAGCGACTACAGTCGGCAAACGGTTAAACGAGGAGGCATGCGCACCGGGTATACAACCGGTTCAAGCGCAGCAGCCGCAGCCAAAGCCGCCACCCAATCTCTGCTTACCGGCGAACCGGTTCAACAGTCAACGATTCAGTTGCCCGTTGGCCGAGCCGTTACTTTCGATATTCACCGCTGCCAACCCTCGGACGATGGAACTAAAGTTACCTGCTCCGTCATCAAGGACGGCGGCGACGACCCAGACGCGACCCACGGCGCTGAGATTTGCGCCACGGTCTCTCTTGACCCAGACACAGGCTCCGGAGTGCGCATCACCGGCGGACCGGGCGTGGGAACTGTGACCCGTCCGGGCACCGGTATCGAGGTGGGTGAACCTGCCGTTACCCGGGTGCCCCGGCGCATGATAATCGAGTCAGTAACCGAGGCAGCCACGGCTCATGGTCTCCCCGACGGGACCGGCATAATCGTGGAGATTTCCGTTCCCGGTGGAGAGGAGATCGCGGAAAAGACCACCAACTCTCGCCTGGGTATCCTGGGCGGAATCTCCATCCTGGGCAGCACCGGCGTGGTCCAGCCTTTCTCCACCGCAGCGTGGCGGGCCAGCGCGAACCTGGCCGTCGACGTGGCGGCCACCAACAACCTGTCTCACTTGGTTCTGTCCACCGGCACCCAGAGCGAGGCCTTCACCAAACAGATATTGGACCTGCCGGACATGGCCTACATCGAGGCCGGCATCTTCAGCGGCGCATCGATGAAACGTTGCGTCCTGCGGAACGTCAAGAGAGCAACCCACGCCGGCATGGTTGGCAAGTTTTCCAAGATGGCCGTGGGTCATTTCGTGACCCACGTCGCCGGGAACCGGGTGGACACCGACTTCCTCGCATCCATAGCCGCCAAGTGCGGCGCAACGGTCGAAGTGCAGGAAGAGATACGCGGGGCCGCCAGCGCCCGGCACTTCCAGGAACTCGCGCTGGCAAACGGTTTGAATTCGGTGTTTAACCTGATATGCGAGATGGTCTGCGAAGAAAGCCGAAAGTTGTTGGGCGACGACGCTGATAATCTTATTGTCGATAGCCTGTGTTTCGATTTTGACGGCACCCTCTTGGGCCAAGCCTCCACGTCTCCCGATGGCATCCCGTTGACAGCCATCGCCGGAAGCCAGACCAATGGTTGAGAAATTGCAGGCAGACTCGCAACGGGCTCTGGGCCTTCCCGACGACGCTTTCGAGCAGCGTCGGCCTCTTCAAGGGCAAATCACCAAACGGGAAGTGAGGGCGGTGAGCCTATATTCCCTGGGGCTCAAGCCCAACAGCGTGGTTTGGGACATCGGTGCTGGTACCGGGTCCATCTCGGTGGAAGCATCTATCATCGCTCGGGAAGGAGCGGTTTACGCAGTGGAGCGTGACGAAGAAAGTCTGCCGCTGCTCAAGAAGAACCTGGAGCGTTGGGGATCCCCGAACGTTCAAATCATCACCGGGGAAGCGCCGGATGCATTGAAAGACCTGGCTGACCCGGATGCCGTGTTCGTTGGCGGCAGCGGGGGACACCTGACCGAGATATTGGATGTGGCGATGAAGCGTCTCCGAGACGGAGGCCGCATCGTCGTAAACCTGGCCGCGCTGGAGCGGACCCAAGACGTATACCATCGATTCAAGTCCGCAGGTATGATTACAGACATGGTGATGGTGAACTCATCTCGTGGAAAAGATATGCCCGACGGGACCGTCCGTTTGGAAGCCCTAAACCCGGTCTTCGTCGTGACCGCCCGGCGGGAAGGATAATCCAATGAGCACTACTGGAAGCAATCCCGTCTACGGGCGTTTTTACGGAGTGGGCGTGGGTCCCGGTGACCCTGAACTGCTCACGTTGAAGGCACTCAGGATCCTCCAAGAGGTGCCACTGATATGTACACCTCGCTCGGTAACCAGCGCGGAAAGCTATGCTTTTGACATCGTACGGGGTTTTCTGGATGAGCAGAAACAGGAAATCATCCGGATCCCATTCCCCGTCGACGANGAAGCGGGCGCAGCCGAAGTCTGGCGTAACGCCGCCGACACTNTAGGGGGCCACCTCTCCCAAGGAAAGGACGTGGCCTTCATCACCGAAGGCGACCCCATGTTGTACAGCACGTTTTCCTACGTGTTGGACAGGATAACGTCAGGGTACCCAGACGTTACCGTCGAGATTATCCCCGGTGTGTCCTCAGTCATGGCGGCGGCGGCCAGCGCCGGAGTCCCCCTGGTTACCCACGGCCAGCGGTTGGTCATCCTACCGGCGGTCTACGGCATCGACGACCTATCCGAAGCCATCGCCAACTACGANACCATNGTCCTGATGAAGGTGAACCGCACGCTTCTGCANGCGCTGGCAAATCTGGAACAATTGGGNCTGGCAGGCAAGGGCATATACGTCCGCCGGGCCAGCACCGCCCGTGAAGAGGTCGTAAGAGACCTGAGTAAGCTCTCAGAGGAAGACTTGGACTACTTCTCCCTTCTGATAATCAAGAGGTAAAAGCATGACCCAGCCCCAAGGCAAGGTTTATATCGTTGGAGGCGGCCCCGGCGACCCGGAGTTGCTCACATTAAAAGCCAAATCGGTGATTGAATCCGCCGACGTTATCATATACGCCGACTCCCTCGTNCACCCTTCCGTAGTGNACTTTGCCAAGCCCNGCGCCGAGGTTCATGGCAGCAAGACGCTGAACCTGGGCGAGATTATGGACTTGACGCNGGCAGCGGTTCGCCAGGGAAAGACGGTGGCACGCATTCAAAGCGGCGACCCGTCGATATATGGAGCCGTTCTGGAACAGATGCGGCTCTTGGAAGCGGAGCATGTCGATTACGAAATCATCCCGGGAGTTTGCTCCGCCTTCGCCGCAGCAGCACGGCTGAAAGTGGAGCTGACGGTCCCCGGCGGACCTCAATCAATAATCATGACCCGGGCCGAAGGCCGTGTCTCCATGCCGGACGGAGAACAACTGAAAGACCTGGCCGCTCACGGCACCTCACTGATTCTCTTTCTGAGCGTGTCNCGGATGGTCTCCGTGGTTCGCCAGTTNTTGGAAGCGGGTTATACCGAGTCCACTCCGGTGGCCGTGGTCTACCGGGTGGGCTGGCCGGACGAGATTGTGATTCGGAGTACCCTTTCCGATATCGCAGAGAAAGTAAGAGACGGCAAGTTCACCTTGCAGGCCCTTGTCATGGTCGGCGAGGCGATGGACCCCAACCTGATTCATCAAGTACCCACCGCGGCCAATGGTGTCGCGTCCTCCCACCTCTACTCAAGCGACTATACCCATCTTTACCGAACCGGCGATGGGGAGTCTCCCGACGACGAGGAGGGAGGCAGCGACGGGGANTAATCACCCCGCCATGACTCGCACANCCATAGTAGCCATCTCCCTCAACGGCGCCGCGTTGGGTCGCAAACTCGCCAAGAGATTGGCCAACGACCCAACCCTCTATCTAGATCGCCGCTTCTTGGACGAAGAAGATAACGCCATCGCCTTCGACCTTCCGGCCCGTCCCTTGGTGCAGCGCGTTTTTCAGGAANCCGACCAGTTGGTGCTGTTCATGCCGGTAGGGGTGACGGTCAGNTTGCTGGCTCCTTGTTTANATCACAAGCACCGTGACCCCGCTGTCGTTTGCGTCGATGACGCCGGACGATTCGCCGTNAGCCTGGTTTCGGGACACATAGGCGGCGGCGACCGNTTGGCTCAGGAAGTGGCCGATATTCTGGGAGCGTCGCCGGTGGTGACATCGGGCTCGCACGTAACTGGAAGCCTCGCCGTAGACCTGCTGGGACAGGAATTCGGCTGGACCGTGGAAGCGGACTCCCAGACAATCACTCGAGCCAGCGCCGCCTCAGTCAACGGTGAGCCGGTTGGCATTTACCGGGAAGCCGGGGAGACGGGTTGGTGGCCAACCGGCCAGCCGTTACCCGACAACGTCAAGGTTTACCCATCCTTCACATCACTTGCGGAGTCAAAGTGTGCCGCCGCGTTGGTTATCACTGACAGAGCGGCACCGGAAGACCTTGACGGCATGACCTACTCTGAGGCCCTCCCCTGCAAGTTTGTAGTACTGTATCGGCCCCGCAGCCTAGCTGTCGGCCTGGGTTGCCGCCGAGGGGTCCCGATGGCCGCCCTGGAGCAGCTTATCGACACCGCGTTTGACGACAATAACCTGGCCAAAGCCAGCATCAATTGCCTCGCCACCGCCGAACTGAAGCGAGACGAAGTGGGCATCCAAGAATTGGCGGAGAAGCTTCAGGTGCCGGTACACTGCTACGATGAAGCAGAGTTGAACTCCATGTTCCCACCCAATGGCAGTGGAGCAGGCCCAACGCCCTCCCCGGAGCCACACAGACTACTGGGCATCTGGGGAGTATGCGAACCATCCGCCCTATTAGCCTCCGCAGCGACGGAGCTACTGGTCACAAAAACCAAAACCGACCGCGCCACTGTCGCAGTTGCTCGGATGGCATTCAATTAAGAGAGAATTAACCGCAGAGGCGCAGAGGGCACAGAGTTTTGTTAAGGGACCGGAGAAATTCTTGAACTTTGATTCCTTCTTAAATGGAATCGATGAGCTAATCTCCGTTCCCTGTGTCTCTCTGCGTCTCTGCGGTAAAAAGAAGGCAAATGGTTAACGAAAACAAGCAAGGCAAGCTATTCCTAGTAGGACTAGGGCCTGGCGAGTCGCAGTACTTGACGGGGGCTGCTCTGGCGGCGCTGAAGGAATCTGACGTAATCGTTGGATTCCGAGCGTATATAGAGCAGGCCGGTGACTTACTTTCGGGCAAGGAACTGGTATCTATGGAGCTTGGTCAGGAGATGGAGCGGGCATCCAAGGCAGTGGAACTGGCCTACGCCGGACGGGTGGTGTCTGTTGTATCTTCGGGGGACGCTGGTATATATGGCATGTCCGGCCCCGTGTTCCAGGTCTTGAACAGTTTGGAGTGGGACGGGAACAACCCTCACGTTGAAACAGTGCCCGGAATCTCCGCCATGCAGTCCGCCGCGGCCTTGCTCGGCGCGCCCTTGATGCAGGATTTCTGCACCATCAGCCTCAGCGACCTCATGACACCATGGGAGGCCATCACTCAACGTCTAAAGGCGGCCGCCCAGGGGGATTTCGTCGTCGCGCTATACAACCCCCGCAGCCGGACCCGCGACTGGCAGTTGCTGGAAGCCAGGCGCATCCTTCTGGAGCACCGCTCCGGAAAAACACCGGTGGGCATCGTCAAGGACGCTTTCCGTCGGGGACAGCAGGTAACGATAACCGACCTGGATGGCCTGGAAGGAATCATCGAGGACGTCAACATGGTCACTACGGTAGTGATCGGAAACTCCACCACCTACCTGCTGCAAGGACACATGGCAACTCCCAGGGGTTACCGGGACCAGTAGAATAGACGAATTTTCCGTTAGATCGGCCCATGTCCAACGGCCAGATTGTCCCACGATTCGCCTCTCCCCTCGCTTCGTCCGCCCACTGGAAAGCCTAGCGGCACGATTGCTTGCGTCGATTTCGTCCCGCAGGAATCCAGCTGTTAAGGCGCTCCCCTATACCCAGACTCCTCCGCCACAATATCTCTGTCCTTCCTTCAGCGTTCCACCCCTGTCCGGCTCGGAGGCGGACGCCGGAATGTTGAGATTTCAGGAAGGAAATCCCTGGAATTACTCCCCGGTAATAAGCCGGTAATTCAACAGTTATTCCCCGGTAACGGTGGGTATTGTTTAATAGGACTACAGGTTAGAGCAGCCGAAACGGACAAGATATTGGAGGAATGAAAATGGTTAAGACAAACAAGTTGGTCGCAGGTCTCATCGCTGGTGTCGCCGTGGGTGCGGTTGCCGGTCTATTGTTCGCGCCCAAACCCGGTAAGGATTCACGGAAGATCGTGGCGTCCCGAACCGACGAGCTTAAGACCATGGCCGATGAGCTTCGAAACAAAGTCGACGGCTACGTCGAAGGGATACGCTCCCGAAGAAAGAGCAAGGAAGAACAGCCCGTGATGGCCGAGGCTCTTAACGGCCATGTCAACGGAACCGTCTAAGGTTTCTATTCCAAGGGTCTAACGAAGAACTACTCACCCGTGCCGGGGCGATTCCCCTTCCCCCGGCACGGGCCATTTGCCGGTTTGGCTGCTCGTTCAACCTGACACTCCGGTCCAACCGGCCTCCCACACTCAGCCCACCCAGAAGCACCAGTTCGATTGCCTTGAAGCGCTCTTCCCAGTTCACTCGGTCTAATCTAGTTAGGTTCCAGATTTCAATTCCCACCCTCCTCTCGCCTGTGTAGGCGTTCAGCGATGATGGGACACTTTTAAGGGGAGAAAAACATGAGNGTGGTGGTGGGTTTGGACTCCTGGTGTTGGGTATGAATCATCCACATCAAGAAAGGAGCCAGAAGTGTCTCAGAACAACATCGATCAAGGCCAAGCCGCAGAGCCCCCGAGTCAAGAGACCAAGACTTTCATCCGGCAAGTCAGAGCCTCGACCCGTAGGAAGTACGCCCCGGAAGACAAGATC
>PANP01000024.1 GCA_002708395.1 Dehalococcoidia bacterium | reverse complement strand
AGATTCCTCCGAGCTTTATACCAATCTTCGTCGAAGCACGGTCTTCTGGGTTTGTTGCTAACATTCGCACCCTCGATCCCAAATCACCCATGGGTTGTGAACAAAGCGTCAGTGGCGGTCTAGGAATGGTCAGGGGGAGTTAGCGGGGCTGATTGGCGGCGAATTCTGCCTGGAGTGGTGGTCGGCCCTGATATATATACATAACGAAGGAACCCGGCTCATGGTTTCATCATCAAACTGTCAATGAGCTTGCCCCCGAGACTGGCGGGAAACTCGGAAGAAGTCTGTTCGTCATGACGCAGGGATAGGAGCGGTCGAACCCTACCAGTTGGGAGACTGGTCTTCGGAACTGTTATTGGTCAGGCGCAGTTGATTGATTCCATCGGATCCCATCACGAAGATTTCTCCTTCTCCGTATAGATGGGATACAAAAGCGATACGTTTGCCGTCCCGGGACCAGACCGGCGTCAGGTCTTCCACCTCATTATTGGTCAACCGGACCTGCTTGGACCCATCGCCGCGCATGGTGTAAACCTCGGAATTACCATCCCGGGAGGAAACGAAGACGATGGACTTGCTGTCGGGAGACCAAGAAGCCGTCCGGTCCGAAACGTCGTTCTGGGTCAAACGAGTCAACTCGGGTTCATCTTGCCAGGTCCTTCTCTTCAGCTTACTAAGGGTGTAAATCTCTTCCTCGCCACCCTCTCCCCGAACGAAAACGATGCGTTGACCGTCGGGGGAAAAGAGGGGCGAATAATCAAGACCAGTCGTCAAACGGACCAGGTTCACACCGTCAGGGTTGCGCACCCAAAGACCCCGTTCTTCCTCGCCGCCCAAAACATTGAAGACCAGCCACACACCGTCCGGGGACCAATCTCCCAGGAATTCCTCGCTGGAGTTGGATGTGATACGAGTGGGACTGCTCCCATCGGCGTTCATCAGATACACCTCTGGTTGGCCGTCACGATGGGATATGAAGGCCAGCCGCTCGCCATCGGGCGACCACCTGGGTGAAATGTCATCGCCCTCTTCGTGAGTCAACCGGATCAATGTTTCGGCCTTCCGGTCCACCACATTGATTTCCAAGTCTCCGGATTCGTCGGACAGAAACGCTATCTGCTTTCCATCTGGAGACAACCGGGGGCCATAATCGGCGCTGCCGTTGTTGGTCAAAGAAACGCTTTCACCGGATTTCGCGTCAAGCAGAAGCACTTCCGTGTCTCCATCGACCGAAGATACGTACACAATCGCGTTGGAAGAAGAGGAGAAGCAAGCAAGTCCCATAACCAGGGTTAATGAGGCTGAGATCGACCCGATGAGACGGGATAAGTGAGGCATTTTCATTCCATATCCCCAAGTGGCTTGAGGTGGGCACGAAGGCCGCTGTCCCATACCCACATCTACCCTACTCTGGATTATACCCAATCGCCACTCTACGTTAGCTAGCCGCAAAACACCCGGTTTGACGAAAAGCCCGAACAGCGAACATTCGCCCATCAGGCAGATTCCGATAACCACCTCCGCAAATCTCTTGACAGGGGTGACAGGGTCTTTTAGCATCACGGAAACCGGCGAAGCTAGCGAAACGTGATTCGCTCGACCGCCTATGGAGGAACTATATGAAGGTATTAATCGGAGCCAATCTGATCGACGGTAAGGGCGGGCCGGTTGTTAATGACGCAGCGGTGCTGATCGACGGCGAAAGAATCGTATCCGCCGGACCCCGTGCCGCCGCCACATGGCCGGAGGGAACCGAGGTTATAGACGTAACCGGGCTGACCATCATGCCCGGACTCATCGACTGCCATGACCACCTAGCTTCCAAAAGCTACGATATGGCCAGCCGCTGGGGTCTCACCGAGCCTACGTCCCTCGGCTATCTGCGAACAGCCAAATCCCTGGAAGAAACGTTGCTCGCCGGATACACCTGCGTCCGGGAAGCCGGCGGCTTGGATGTCGGATTCAAACAAGCGGTTGAAGAAGGACTGATACCCGGACCCCGCTTGGTTCTGACGGTGGGGATACTTTCCCCCACCGGCGGCCTGGCCGACAAGCCCAGTCCTTCCGGACACTGCAATCCATTCCACGTGGACGCCCTGATTCCCGTGGGAGTGGCCGACGGCCCCGACGGCGTCCGGGCCAAGGTGCGGGAGATGGCCAGGGTTGGGGCTGACCAGATAAAGTTCGCCACCACCGGCGGGGCCAGTTCCCGCCCCGGCCACGGCACCATGGACATTGAATTTGGCAATGACGAAGTCAAGGCCCTTATCGAAGAGTCAACGGCATTGGGCCGCGCCACCATGTGTCACGCCGTGGGCGGACCCGGCCTACGAATGGCCATCGAAGCCGGAGCTGGCTCCATCGAGCACGGTTGCTACCTGGCCGATGACCCAGATCTGTTAAAGATGATGGCAGACCAAGGGACCTTCTTCGTCCCCACCTTCGAAGTATACGAATTTCACGGAACCGTCAGCGCGCCGCATATGATCGCAAGGTCCTTGGCCCTGATGGATGTACACCGGGAGAGCCTGCACAAGGCCATGGAGGCCGGGGTCCGGGTGGTCGCTGGCACCGACGCCGGGGGATTCGTTCACGGAGACAACGCCCGTGAAGTTGAGATTCTAGTTGAACGGGGCATGACCGGCATGCAAGCCATCCAGGCCGCCACCGGCCTAGCCGCCGAGTGCGCCGGTTTGCAGAAAGACATCGGAACGCTGGAATCGGGCAAGTTCGCGGACCTGCTTGTGCTGGAAGGAGATCCCTCGAAAGACATCTCCATATTGCGGAACCGGGACAAGATAAAGATGGTGATGAAGGGTGGAGATGCCTTCGTCGACAAGCTACCGGCAGCAACGGGTTCACCCCAACCGGTAGGCTAATCGCTGAGCGGTTCAGCTATGTTCCCGTGGACGCGCATACTGGGCCGCTTTGCACTAGCGGCAAACTCGGAACCCGCATCAGGGAATAACCGCGTCACCCCGGCGCGGGACGGAATGACAGGGTTTAGCATTAACCCCCATCGCCATTCCCGTGCAGACGGGAATCCAGTTAGCGGGATGGAAGGTCCGCGCCTTTTAGCAGCGAGGTATCTCTGGATTCCTTCCTTCGCCGGAATGACGGATGCATAGCCACGAGACCGCTAAGATAATGGAGCAGGGTTAGGGCTTCCTGTATCATGACGGCATGATTTTCAAAGTCCTAACTCTTTTTCCTGATGTTTTCCAAGGACCATTGGAATCCAGCATGGTGGGCCTGGCCACCCAACGAGGGCTGGTTTCCATCCAAGTTACCGACATCCGGTCGTACGCTCACGATCCTCACCACACCGCCGACGACTACCAGTTCGGAGGCGGTCCCGGCATGGTCCTCAAGCCAGACCTCATCTTCGAAGCGGTGGATGACCTTCTATCCTCCCATTCCGACGAAGAACGATCTACTATTCCCATCATCATGACGTCGCCCCAGGGAGAAATCCTGACCCAGGCCATCGCCCAAGAGCTTTCCTTGGTACCGGAAATCATGATTATCTGCGGCCACTACGCCGGTGTAGACGAAAGGGTACGCCGTCATCTGGTCAATCGGGAAGTCAGCATCGGCGACTACGTGCTGACCGGGGGAGAGATTCCGGCTATGGTGCTGATCGACTCCGTAACCCGGCTGATTCCCGGTGTCGTCGGCTCCCATGAGAATATAGAAGAAGACTCCATCACCTCCGGCCTGCTCCAACACCCCCTGTACACCCGGCCAGCGGAATTTCGGGGGATGGCCGCTCCCGACATTTTGCGCTCCGGCCACCATGCCGAGATACTCAAATGGCGCCGCCGGGAGTCCCTCCGCCACACACTAGACCGTCGGCCCGACCTCCTAGAAACCGCCGAGTTAGACAAAACCGACCTAACGTACCTCAGCACCCTAGGCTACACCAGACCGGAAACATCCAACCAATAACCATGCCAATCATTACCCATCCAAAGACAACTCCCACCCCGCCAACAATCTCAGCGAAGGCACCCGTCTCCCTAAGGGAGAGGGGCCGGGGATGAGGGACTAACCATGTCAAAATCAGAGTTCAAATTCCAAATACCCCTGCGGGTCCGCTGGATGGAGTGCGACCGCCAAGGCATCGTCTTCAACGGCGCTTACATGGACTACCTGGAAGTGGGCCAAGCTGAGTACTTCAGAAACCTGGGCTTCAGCATCTATAAGATCGCCCAACAGGGTTACTTCGATAGCGCAGTGGTCAAAGTAGAGATCGAGTACAAGGCCCCCGCTAGGGTGGACGACATGCTGGACACACACGTACGCGTCTCCCACATCGGCAACACCAGCTTGATTTTGAACATAGAGATATACCCCCAGGACTCGGAGACCCTACTGACAACCATCATGTCCGTCTACGTCGGCTACCACGCCGATACCGGCGCCACTTGGCCCGTACCAGATGAGATGCGAGAGTTGATTAACCATTTCGAAGAAACCGGAGAAGTCCTCCCACTTGAACAGTTTCCCAATCTGGCAGCGGCGGCGCGATAACTATCAGCGGTCAGCAATCAGCCGTCAGGGGCCGGTCCAAAAAACAGACTCCCGCCCATTGACGATAACCGTCATCACCGATAGACTTAGCTGGCAGCGAGACCAGCCGGTATAGCTGATTGTTGACGGCTGATCGCCCAGAGTTTCCAAGCATTATGGCTCGATTATTCGATCTTCATATCCACACCACCAAGGGCAGCAGCGATAGTAATCTTTCCCCCGAAGATCTGATTCTGGAAGCCGACCGTATGGGCCTGCGAGGTCTATGCCTCACCGAACACAGCGGCCCCTGGGATCTTCATGAATTCCGCCGATTCGCCGACCTTCACAACGTCGTATTGATCCGGGCGATGGAAGTGGAAACCGACATGGGACACGTGCTGGCCTTCGGGATGGACGAATACCAACCTGGATTCCACAAAGTGGAGACGCTGAGCAAGGCCGCCAAGGCCGCCGGTGGCTTCATCGTAACGGCCCATCCCTTCAGAGCAGTCTTCAGTAGGCCCACATTCAACCGCCCGTTGCTATACAAAGCGGTGAACGACGAGCTTCCTGTGGAGCCGGAAGACGCCATGAACCACCCGATATTCAAGCTGGTTAACGCCGTGGAAGTCGCCAACGGTGGTACCGCTGATGAGGAAAACGACTTTGCCATGAAGGTGGCCGGGGTTCTAAATATGCCCGTAACCGGGGGCAGCGACGCCCATTCGACTCACGGCATCGGACGCTTCGTAACGGCATTCCGCGATGAAATCAACAACCAAGAGGAATTCCTGGCGGCGCTTCATGCCGGAAGCTTCCATCCCGCAGTGGGGCTTCGCACCGGAGAACTTCGGCCCTATACGGTTTAAGGTTTACCTGGGATAATCACCTTCTCAGCGNACCGCATGGTTTGGGTACCGCGGTTTTAACTCNGNGGGAGAGACTAACTCAAAGAACAGTTCGTCTCGCGATGNAGGGGGGACCGGGAGGACCGGCAAATATGTCATTACTTTCTCAGACTACTTCACCTTTTGAGCAGATCTGCGTCGCGCTGGATCTGGAAACCACCGGCTTGGACGAGAACCGAGACACCATCATTGAGGTCGGCGCAGTCAAGTTCCAGGGCGAAGAGATAATCGACACCTTCCAGACCTTCGTCAATCCGGGCCGGAACATCCCCGAGTTCATCCAGCGCCTGACCAACATCTCTCCCAGCCAGGTTGCCCGCGCCCCCTTCTTCGGCGCCATCGCCGCTGAGGTGGAGGAGTTTGTAGGCGAACACCCGGTAGTGGGCCACAACATCGGTTTCGACCTGAGATTCCTCGCTTCCCACGGGTTGAGCATCAACAATCCCACGTACGACACCTGGGACCTGGCGTCCATGTTGCTCCCCAACACGATGCAGTACTCCCTGGGGTTTCTCACCACCCATCTGAACGTCTCCCACATCAAGCCCCACCGGGCCTTGGACGACGCCAAAGCCACCCAGGGCGTTTTTGTCGCCTTGCTACGCCGGGCCGCCGAGATGGATCCCGGACTTGTGTCCTACATCGTCGGCCTTGCCACCCGCAGCCGGTGGTCCATCGCTCCCCTTTTGATGGGGCTGGATAACGATATCTCATCGACCACGCCATCATCCGTGGGGATGACCGGTCTGGACCTTGAGGCAATAGCCAACCGCTTGGGCCGCCCCGAGAAGCGTCAAGCCGACAGTAGGCTCAGCGGTATGGACGAGAATCGAATCGTCGAATTCCTGGGTCCTAAGGGTCCCTTCGCCCAAGCCTTCTCCGGGTTTGAGCACCGTCCGGAACAGGAAGAGATGCTTGCCAGCGTCACCAAGGCTATCTACCAAGGCCGCCACCTAGTGGTGGAAGGCGGCACCGGTGTCGGCAAGTCGATGGCCTACCTCCTCCCCGCGATCCTCTATGCGGTGGCCCACGGCGGCCGGGTGGTGGTTTCCACCAACACCATCAACCTGCAAGAGCAACTGCTCATGAAGGACATCCCCGCAGTGGTCAAGATATTGGAAGGGGCTGGGCTGGTTGACGAGGGAGTGGTCCAAGCAGCTTCGTTGAAAGGCCGCGCCAACTACCTGTGCCTGAAACGCTGGAACTACCTGGCTCGGAGCGATAACCCCAGCGTCGACGACGCCAGGCTCCTTGGTAAGACTGGTGTGTGGCTTCAGAGCACTCTTACCGGGGACCGCAGCGAGATTAACCTTTCCGGTAGAGACGCTTTCACTTGGAACAANGTTTCAGCCGGAGACAAAGGTTGGTGTCCCGGACTGCGAGACGGTAGCACTTGCTTCTTGAGGAGCGCAAGAGAGCGGGCCGAACAAGCTCATATCATCGTGGTGAACCATGCTCTCTTGATGTCCGACTTGGTTCGGGGCGGAAGCCTGATTCCCGATTACCAGCACCTGATTATCGACGAAGCTCACAANCTGGAAGACCAAGCCACCAGCCAGTTGGCCTTTGAGATTNCCTCGGACAATCTGGAAGAGACAGTGGAAAACCTGAGCAGGTTGACGCTGGAGATGCGGGCGGCTCTGCGGGCCGAAGGACTGGCGCCGGCGGTGCGGTCGGAAGGGGAAAAAGTAGCATCCGAAGTGGAACAAAAGCCGCCTCGTTTGCGGGAACTCTGGGCCCGCCTGTGGGCGTCGGGCGAAAGATATTTCATAGAGCAGCGGCGTCACAATTCCGACGACCAAGCCCCCGTTTTGCTTAGCTCAGAAGATCGCTCCACCCAGATTTGGGAAGATCTTTCCCTAGCCTGGGAGAACCTGGACGTGGGCTTGCAACAGACCGTCCAGGCAGTTTCCAGATTGCACCGTTTCTTGGACACAACCGAACTTCCCGGCGCATCGGACCAGCCCTCCATGGTGATGGAGGCCGGAGCGACGTATGATAACCTAGACCAATTGCGAGAACGGTTGACGTCGATACTTGGCCCGCCCAACGATGACCTGATTCTTTGGATAGGCAGAGGTCAGGGCAAAAGCGAGATTAGCTTCCACGCCGCTCCCTTGGACGTTGCCCCAACGTTGGAAGACCAGCTTTTCGGCAAGAAAGANAGTGTGGTAATGACCAGCGCTACTCTCAGCACCGACGGCAACTTCAACTACCTGCGGCGGCGGTCCGGTGTTCCCCAAGACAGCGATGAACTCCTCGTCGGCTCGCCCTTCGACTACGAGAAAGCGGCTCTTTTGCTGGTACCGGAGGATATGCCCCAACCCAATGCCGAAGGTTACTTGCAGGCCATATCCAAGGTTCTGGTCGATCTTTCCCGGTCCCTGGGTGGCCATACGATGGCCCTGTTTACCGCCTACTCATCCTTGCGGGGCGTGAGCCAGAGGGTGCGTGAAGCCCTTCAGGCCCACGACATCGGAGTGATGGCCCAGAGTATCGACGGCTCCGCCCCCCAGCTTATGACCCGGTTCGCCGAGAACCCGAACAACCTTTTGTTGGGAGCCAGCAGCTTCTGGGAAGGCGTGGACATGCCCAACGGGGCGGTCAAAGCCTTGGTACTGACCCGGCTTCCATTCCAGGTGCCGACCGATCCCATAGTTAAATCCCGGTCGGACCAATACGAGGACGCTTTTAAGGAATATTCCATCCCTCAGGCGGTGTTGAAATTCCGCCAGGGGATAGGCCGGCTGATCCGCAGCAAGGAAGACCGGGGAACCATAGTGGTGTTGGACCGGAGGATAACCGGGCGTTCCTATGGAAAGTCATTCCTCCAGTCGATACCTGAATGTACNCAGCTACCTAGCACTCTGGGGACGGTGGGCACGTTAGCTGCCCACTGGTTGGGAGGTGACCGTGCAACTCGTTCCTGAACAACCGTTGGACATGGTAGCCAGTCTGGAAAGCGGACAAGCCCACCGTTGGAAGNGGGAGGATGGATGGCACACCAGTGTCGTCCAAGGCAACTACATCAAGATTCGCCAGACGGACAAATATATCGAGTACCACTGCGCACCCAATTCGGAAGAATCGATACTGCCCCTGATGCGCAGCTATTTCAGGATGGACGACGACCTGGACGACGTCTACTCCGAAATAACCAGAGACGACCGGGTCGCCACCATGGTGGACCGTTACCCCGGCTTGAGAATACTGCGCCAAGAGCCCTGGGAATGTTTCATCGCGTTTATCACCTCCGCCAACTCCAACATCCCCCGGATCCATCAGGGCATGGAGAAGATGGCAGCAAGCTATGGAAGCCCCATATATATGGACGGATCAGTCCGTCACGCCTTCCCAAACCCGGAGCAACTGGCCGGTGCCGGGGAGATGGGATTGCGCCATCTGGGTTTAGGCTTCAGAGCGCCTTATGTCGACCAAGCTGCTCAACTGGTCGCCGAAGGCCGTCTTAACCTGGACGTTTTGGTAGACCTGCCCTATGAAGACGCCAAGGCAAAGTTGATGGAGTGCAAAGGAATTGGGCCGAAGATTGCCGATTGCATCGCCGTCTTCTCCCTGGACAAGCTGGAGGCGTTCCCCATAGATGTCTGGGTGCGGAGAGCTTTAGGAGATTGGTACTTCCCCGGCGAGAAGCCACCCCCGGACCGGGTTCTGCTGGAGTGGGCCCAAGGCTACTTCGGTCAGTACTGCGGCTACGCCCAGCAGTACCTCTTCCACGGCAGGCGGCTGGAGAAGTAGGGGATAGTCCACCGGCGGGCTTTCAAACGGTACCCCTAGATAACCCCTTGTTCCCTCAATCGGTCCACGCCTGAGGAGTCCAGGCCAAGAAAATGACCGTAGACGAGTTCATTGTCATGGCCCAGAGGGACCGACACCCTCCATATCTGACCGGGGGTCCGCGAGAACTTGGGCGTCATACCGACTCCTTTGACCTTTCTCCCCAGTTGCTCGTCCTCCCACTCAACGTGGACATTGCGTGCCTGATAATGGGGATCCTCGGCCATGTCCTTGGAAGACATGATGGCCGAACAGGCCACTTGAACGGCATTCATCGCCTCCACGACCTCTTGAACCGTGCGCTCCTCTACCCAGCCGCGCAGGATAGCGTCGAATTCTATCCCGGGGATGGAGTCGCGATCTACTGCCTCACGCCATTTATCATCTGCCGGGTCAAGACCCGGGACGCGGCATACGCGATTGTACATCGGTCCTATGGCTATGATGGTAACCAGGCCATCCTTAGCTGAGAAGGCGTNGAACGGCTGAACGGTAGCTCCTATATTGCCTGACCGTTCCCGTACGTCACCCTCTTCAAACCAACTCACCATGGCGCCTGCCAGGGTTTGGTGGACGGCCTCAAATTGGGACAGGTCGATGACCTGCCCTTCTCCGGTGCGTTGGGCAGAGATATACGCTGCCAAGGAGGACCAAAGACAGCAATAAGCTNTTATGTAATGTGCCGTTAAAGGAGCAGCTCTCATCGGAGGATCAGGATCCGGAGAACCGGTCATATACATCGTGCCGCCGAAGGCCTGGCCAATCATGTCGAATGATGCCCGGCCCAGGTAGTCAGGGTGTCCATCCTGGCCGTAGCCTGAAACATGAGTGATGACGATAGCGGCGTTTGCGTTGAGGACAGTTTTATCATCCAGACCCCAACCGTTATAGGTCCCTGGCTTAGAGCTCTCCATCCAGATATCTGCCTGAGAGACCAAACCTAGGGACATATCTTTCCCTTCAGCGGTGCCCATATCCAGGGTGACGTTAAAGGCATTGNGCCGGTCCTGAACCCAGGCGCTGTTTACACTGGAGCCGTTATTCCCTGTTATCTTTCGACCGATCGACCTCCAGATATCTCCCTCTCCAGGCCGCTCAATCTGGATGACCTCCGCTCCCATCTGGGCGGCTAATGCCGCGGCGAAGGGTTCNGCGATATNGGTCCCNCTGGAAATGATGNGGACCCCTTGAAGGGGTCCGAACTGCTCAGGGACCAATGATTGGGCTCGGGGTTCCATATTTGTCTCCTATGGGTGGGATAGCCCGATGCGGCGATAAGCACTACCCAACAACTCGATACAGCGGCGGAATGTCTACGGCTTCAGCACCAGCTTCCCAAAGAAGTTCTGCCCTTCCATCGCCTGGTGAGCGGCGGCGGCTTCAGCCAGGGGATATACTTGGTGNACCACCGGGTGGATGACTCCCCGGTTAAGCGTCGACGTGATTTCGTGCATGTCCTGCTTGGTTCCCATGAAGATGCCGTACATCTCGATCTGGCGGCTGAACAATAGGCCCAGGTGTAGCTCGGTGCGCAGGCCGGTGGTGGCGCCGCAGATGCCATATCGTCCGCCCGCCCGCAGGGAACTGAAAGCCTTGGGGAAAAAGTCCGCGCCCACGTGGTCAACCACCGCGTCAACGCCCCTTCCGCCCGTGAGTTCCCTGGCCCGTTCAGTTATGTCTTCTTCGTTGTAATTGATGACCTCGTCCGCACCCAACTCTTTAGCCTTGGCCGCTTTTTCGGCGGTGCTGGTAGTAGCGATAACCCGGGCGCCGATAGCCTTGGATGCCACCTGGATAGCAGCAGTGCCCACACCGGCGGAAGCCGACAACACCAGCACTGTTTCCCAGGGCTTGAGCTGAATCTTACGTTGGAGCATGTTCCACATCGGCAAATAAGTCGTGGGAACGGCAGCTGCCATTTCGTANGTGACATCATCGGCAATGGTGTGAACATTGGATGCGGGGACTGAAACGAATTCAGCGTAGCTGCCGTCGATGGCGCTGCCCATGAACTGGGGGCGGGGGCAGAGGTCGTCATGGCCGGCCAGGCATGCCTGACACTGGCCGCAGGTAATCTTGGGGTTAACGACTACCCGGTCGCCCACGCTGAGGCCGCGGACATCTCCGCCTACTTCAACGATCTGTCCGGAGCAGTCGCCGCCTAGAATCAACGGCGGGGGGAACTCCCGGCTCAGACCTCGGTCACCGTTCCGGGTATAAAGGTCCAGCCGGTTAAGGCTTGACGCGCCTACTTGTATCTTTACTTGATGCGGTTGGGCGGCCGGTTCGGGCCGTTCGGCGTGGGTCAGAACTTCTGGCCCTCCGTGGGCCTCTATATATACAGCTTGCATAAAAAAAGCGTCTCCATACCTACTAGAAGTCTTTGCAGGGGCGGTTCGACAAGCCTGTCCTGAGTCTGTCGAAGGACTCACGCAGGGGGATTCCACGTTACATTGAACGAGATATTAGGGTCTTCGGCCAAAGTAGCAGTCATCACAAAGGAACACAATAGCCAGGGCCTCTTCGTGACTGCCCAGGCGGCCGCACTGGGGAATGTCGCTATCGTGGCTCCAAGGTTGGTGAAACTTCCCGCCGCACATCTGGCAGGAAGTTTGGTGAACCCCATCCAGATCATCGCCGCAGATGACGCAGGACTCCGGTTCCAATTCTTCATTCGATNCCAATCTGCTCTCCTTGAGCCAGGAATTCCAGGGCCAGCCGCCTTTCGTCGTCGGCGTCGCTAACCCTTCCGTCTAACTTAGCGTTTTTCAGTTCTTTGAGTATCCTACCCATCACGGGACCTTCTTGAACACCCAACGCCATCAGATCCCTTCCGTCCAGCACCGGAGACAGATGCCGTAATTCTTCAAGGTACCTTCCCAACCGCTCCGCCGCCATCGACGATCCTGTCACTTTTGCCACCGCGATCAAGGAGTCTTCGGCGTAATCCTCAACCATTTCAACCAACTGGGAGTCCAGAAGAGATGGGTCTGCTAATCCTGGCTCCAGTTGCCTTAGTTCGACTGCATCCCGAACCACCCTAGCCCAATCAGAGGGCATGTTCAGACGGCTAATCACACCTTCGGCATCACCCACCGTCAAAGTGTAAGTTAAAGCTGCCAAGTTNGAAAGCAGCGAAGCGCCCCCCGAGCGTTGACCCGTGCTTGGCTCACCGCTCGATTCCTGGGCGAGTGCCCCGAATCGTTCTATCGTTTTTGCATCGGTAAGAGAAGGATGGATTACAGACAGGATACCCAACCCAACAGACCGGCCCAGCGCCAGTTCCGGATGCTCTTCTTCAAACATCCTCTCCAGTTCGTGGCGCAAGCGGTCCCCACTTACAGTNGAAAGACAGTTATCGGCGACTGCTTGTTGTACTTCCCTTAGAGTATCCTCTTCGATACGAAGGCCGAAGCGCTGCTCGTATCGCGCAGCACGCATCAGGCGGGTCGGGTCATCTACGAAGCTTCGGGGGTGCAGGATGCGGACCACTCCATCCTGCAGGTCGTCGATGCCGGCATGAGGATCCAAGACTTGGGGATGCACCTGAACCAACGGTAAGGCCATCGCATTTATGGTGAAGTCACGCCGGGCTAAGTCGTCGTCGATACCGGAGGGCGTCACTTGGGGAAGGGCGCCGGGACTGGGATAGGTTTCCCGCCGGGCCGTCACCACATCAACGGTGGCATCCTCGATAAGCACGGATGCGGTCCCAAAAGTAGGGTGAACCACCAACCGGCCGTCCATCTCTTCCGCCAATCTGGCGGCCAACGACGGCGCGTCTCCCTCAAAAACAAAGTCCAGATCTTTGATGGGCATTCCCATCAAAGCGTCCCGCACCGGACCCCCCACAAGGTACAACGGAAGCATCTGTTCAAGGGCGATTTCCCTTAGTTTCAGGAGGACGGCAAGGCTAGCGCCGGTTAAGCTGCGCAAGACAGCATCAAGGGGGGAATGGATGTGAAGGGGATTCGGCGTGGAGGGCCTCATATTCGCCGTATTATAGCATGNANACTCGTGATTCCTGGCCTCGGAGCGTGCATNTAACGCTTTGACAACGGAACAGGGTATGGATACAATCCAATCACGAAAATAACAGGAGGTAATATCGTGGCAGAGGCTNATTTCACGACCTATTACGATTTCCGTTGACCCTTCGTGTACAATGCCGCCATGTGGCTGGCAAAAGTGGAGGATTCCAAAGGAGAAACAGTCGAAGTCGACTGGCAGCCCTTCTCCTTGTCCCAAGTAAACAGCGACAAAGAGAACGACATCAAGCTATGGGAGCAGCCGGAACATCTGGACGGCTCTGACCATACGTTCTTGGCTCACCGGTCCGGCCTGGCAGCCAAGCGCCAGGGCAAAGAGGCTTTTGAGTCCTTCTTTATCACCCTGCTCAAGGCTCGTCACGAAGACAAAAAGGACCTCCTCGACCCGGCAGTCATGGAAGAAGCCGCTATCAAAGCCGGTTTGGACATGGCCCGCTTCCGCGAGGACCAGTCCGATCCTGATCTGCTACGAGAGATCGGCGAGAGTCACACCAAGGCCATCGAAGAGGTTGGGGCCTTTGGAGTGCCTACCTTCGTATTCGGGGAAGGCAAGGCTGCTTTCCTAAAGATGTTCATTCCCCCGGACGAGCAAGCCGCTGAGATATACGATTCACTGGTAAAAACCATGAGCGAATTCGTTCACGTGGGCGAACTCAAGCGCCCGCAGCCGCCCTGGCCCCATGGGGTCCTCTAAGGAAGAGCTTTTGACTGGACAGCGCCTGGAATCCGCTTTGGGCTTGAAGTTTCGAGACCCGGCGCTGTTGCAGCAAGCTTTAGTCCATAGGTCCCTCCTGAACGAACAGGGGGGGCAGCCTGAGGATTCCTACGAGCGTATGGAATACTTAGGAGACGCCGTGTTGGAGCTAACCGTTTCGACGGAGCTATTCCGGCGTTTTCCGCTCCTTAACGAAGGAGACCTGACCAAGCTCCGGTCATCTCTAGTACGGGGTGATAGCTTGGCTAAAGTGGCCCGTCGTCTGAACCTAGGGGATTTCATCCTGCTGGGCAAAGGCGAGGAGACCACGGGAGGCCGCCAGCGGGATTCCATCCTTGCGGCAGCTTTTGAGGCGGTGGTGGCGGCGGTGTATCTGGACCAAGGTTACGAACAGGCAAGCTGCTTCGTGGCCCAACAATTGGACCCGGAACTGGAGCAGATCTCCCTGCAAGGCGCCCCTCCCGATAACCCCAAATCCGGACTTCAAGAACGCGTCCAAGCCATCGGCCTATCCACTCCCAAGTACCGTCTGGCGTCCAGCGAAGGACCGGACCATAACCCTCTTTTCACCGTCGAGGTTCTGGTCGATGGAGAGGTCTCCGGCACCGGCCAGGGGGGGCGGCGCTCCGACGCTGAAAAGGCCGCCGCCCGAGACGCCTTGAGCAGGACCTTCCCAATTCCTGGCGCATCAGAAGATTAAGAAAGCTATAAAACCCATCGCCAGCAATCGGTCACTCCAACAACTGGTAATTAGACGAGGATTCCATCACTCCATGCTCAGAATCTTTAAAAGAAATCGCGACGAAAATAAAAAGCAGACCGAGGACGTGGTTCAGAAGAGCCGGGAACGTTGGTTCGGACGGATACTGGGCGTGCTCCGCTCATCCCGGATGGATGACTCTGTCTGGGAGGAACTGGAGGAGATACTCATCTCTTCCGACGTGGGAGTGGACGGTTCCATGAGAATCATCGAGGAACTCAAAACCAGGGTCAAAGACGAGAAACTGGAAGACCCGGACCAGGTTTTCGAGATTCTGAAAGAGTCGCTGGTGCGCGATTTGGACGAAGGCGAGTCCAGCGATCCATGGATGGATTCCACTGTCGACGCTTCTCCCTACGTGATATTGATGGTGGGGGTCAACGGGGTTGGCAAGACCACCAGCATCGCCAAATTGGCGCACCATTTCACGAAGGCCGGCAAAAAGGTCATCCTCGGCGCAGCAGATACTTTCCGCGCCGCAGCGGAAGAGCAGTTGGAGATTCTCGGAGAGCGGGTGGGCGTAGATGTCATTGGCCACGGTTCCGGGGCCGACCCCGGCGCAGTTGCCTACGATGCCTACCAGGCCAGCAAAGCCCGGGGAGCCGACGTGCTGATTATCGACACTGCCGGACGATTGCACACCAAGTCCAACTTGATGGAAGAACTTCGGAAAATCAACCGGGTTCTGCAGCGGTTGGACTCGACAGCCCCTCACCAAGTCATCCTGACCATGGACGCGACGACAGGACATAACGGTCTCGCCCAGGCCAAGTCGTTCAAAGACACGGTGAACTGTACCGGTATCTTCCTGTCCAAGCTGGATGGAACTGCCCGGGGCGGAATCGTCCTTGCTATCAAGCAAGAGCTACAGGTGCCGATTCTCTTCATCGGGACTGGAGAGGGTCTGGAAGATTTGGCGCCCTTCGATACCAAGGACTTCGTTGACGCTTTGCTAGCTCCAGTTTCCTAAGCCAGGCTTCTGGCATTCTACTATCAACGGTCGATTAAAGACCATTAAATAGGCCTTCATAAACGCGCTTTGGTTGACGCTCTAATATGGCTCCTGTCCATCGAGCTTCTGGGCCTCTTGGCCTTGCCCTTGGGCTTCGTTCTATTCCATAGACTTCCCGACCGTGGATACACGCTTGCCAAACCTCTAGCGTTGATTCTAGGGTCCTATCTCTTGTGGGTTCTGGGGCTCAGCCACATCGCACCGAATACCAGAGCCACAATCTTGGGAATCTTGGTATTGGGCGGCTTGATCGCATTTCTGATTATCTGGCGCAACCGGGAATCGATGCTGGCTTTTGTGCGAAGGGAATGGCCCTGGTTGCTGGCGGCGGAAGGGATTTTCCTGGGCTTCTTCATCTTGTGGGCTTTGATTGTCTCCGAAATCCCGTCCATCAGCCACACCGAGAAACCCATGGACTTTGCGTTTTTGAACGCAGTGCTCCAGAGCCGGTTCTTCCCGGTGGAAGACCCGTGGTTGGCAGGACAATCCATCAGCTACTATTACTTCGGCCACTTCACCATGGCGTTCTTGACCCACATCACTGGGATCGCTTCCAACATCGGCTACAACCTATCGGTGTCCTTGGTGCCAGCGATGGCGGCGATGGGAGCGTTTGGACTGGTCAACAATCTCATCCGGCTTTCCGGAGGCAGCCGCAAGGCGGCTCTGGGTTTCGGGCTCATGGCCCCGGCCCTGCTACTTTTAGCCGGGAATCTAGAAGGCGCGTTGGAGTTCATCCATGCCTTGGGCTGGGGCGGGGATGGATTCTGGACATGGGCTGGGGTCAAAGGCTTGGAGGCGGGCGCGACCGGTTCCAGCGCCTTCCCCAACGACTTCTGGTGGTGGTGGCGGGCGACTCGGGTGATAGACACCCTCTCGGGCGGACAGAGCCTGGACTACACCATCACCGAATTCCCCATGTTCAGCTTTCTGCTGGGAGATCTCCACCCCCATGTGGTCAGCCTGCCCTTCGTGATTCTGGGGCTGTCCATATCCCTAAATCTCTTCTTATCCCCCGGCAAGTTCGGTCCGGCTTGGCTTTGGCGGCACCCGGTTGAATCAGCGGCCATCGCCCTGATTATCGGATCGTTGGCATTCATCAACACCTGGGACTTTCCATTGCTCGCCGCCTTGCTGTCCATCACGGTGCTGCTCAGGGCCTACGGGCAGAATCAAGGAAACCTACCGGCGGCCTCCGTACGATCCGCATTCATGCTCATTCCCATCCTAGCTGTTGCGGTAATTTTGTTCTTTCCCTTCTACCAAACGCTGGGAGGTCAAGTATCGGGCATCCTCCCACTCACCGGCGTAGGTTCCCGGCCAATCTCTTTCTTGCTCGTTATGGGCCTGTTTTTGTTCCTGAGTGCATCCTTCGTTCTTCGCCAAACCGGCGGGTTATCCCGGCCATCCCTGCGGGAAGCCCCAGCCGTGCTGCTAATCTTAGTTGTTGCTCTCCTGCCGTTAGCCGTATGGACGGCCATCGTGCTAATCGTCACGGCATTTAGCGATGGAGCCACCGCAGCGATAACCAAGCTCGTTACAAGGACATTGTTTGTATTGCCCGGACTGGCCATTGTGGTTCTAGCCGGCGCCAGCGCGACTCAGCGCATCCTCCTGAGACGGGACCAAGTGGTGGCATTTCCCCTCTTGTTGCTAGCAACCGCGTTCTATCTTCTGGTAGGAGTTGAACTATATTTCGTCGCCGACTCCTTCGGAAACCGCATGAACACCGTGTTCAAGGTGTATTATCAGGCTTGGCTTTTGCTGGCGGTTGCCGGGGCATACGGGTTGTATTTCTGGTTCTCTCATAGCAGAGTGTCGGTCGAGCCCGAGACAACAAACCGTCAACCAGTTGCTCCCGTCGTAGTTAGACGGGCAGTGCGATCGGGACGTTACGCCTGGACCGGCGTCCTAGCGGTACTCCTGTTGGCCTCGGCCTACTATCCTCTAGCAGCGGTCCTTGACCGTACTGGAATCGCCGGTGAGCGGCATACGTTTTCCGACAACACACTGGACGGTCTCGCATTCGTCGCCGACGCCAATCAAGGGGAATACGCAGCGATCGAATGGCTGCGAGATCAAGCGCCTTGGGGCCGCATCGTGGAGGCGGTTGGCGACGACTACTCCGAATACGGTAGAATCTCCGGAAGCACCGGTCTACCCACCGTCCTGGGATGGAAAGGCCATGAACTCCAATGGAGGGGCGGCAGCGGGCTCTTGGATGGCCGGGATGAGGACATCACCAAGATTTACCAAAGTGACGACCCGCACGAAGTGGGTCGTCTTTTGAAAAAGTACGGCGTAACCTACGTATACTTTGGCCACAGGGAAATATCTTCTTACGGCGGATTGCGTTTGCCGCACCTGGACGGTCTTTTGGAAACCGTTTTCGACCAGGACGGCGTAGTTATCTACAAGGTGAATACCGAGTTTGAGGGAGGAGATTAGGTTGATCCTAGGCAACCCAACACAACAATTAGCGTGGCGGCAGTGGATCGCTCTGTGGCCTGGATGGCGTCCCGGTTGGTTCTTTGGGGCTTTCTTGCTATTGGCATTGGTGGCCCTGGTTCTGCGGCTTTGGGAACTGGACGGCCGCACGATGCACTACGACGAAGCCATCCACGTCCATTTCGCGTGGAAACTTTCCCAAGGCAAAGAGTTCATCCACTCGCCCTGGATGCACGGCCCGTTCCAAGTTGAACTCACCGCCTTAATCTTTGCCATCTTGGGGGACACCGAATTCACCGCGCGCTTGGCCTACGTCCTGTTTGGGACGGCCTTGGTGGGGCTGCCCTACTTCCTACGAGACCACATCGGACGGTCCGGAGCCGTGATCGCGTCGGTGATGCTGACCTTGTCGCCATCACTGTTGTACTTCAGCCGCTTCGGGCGCAACGATATCCTGATGGCGTTCTTTGCTACCGCACTGCTTGTTTTGATGTGGCGCTATCTCCACGAGGGAAAAGATCGTTACTTGTACTGGTCGGCAGCGGTGTTGGCCTTCATGTTCGCCAGCAAAGAGACCGCCTACATGATTGTGCTGATTTATGGCGGCATAATGTTCCTTCTGGCTGCGCCCGAGTTGGCCCCCACCGCCTTGGGGCGAATCAGGCTGTCCCAGCTAACCGGTCCGGCCGGTTTCTTCCTTCTGTTAATCACCTTAACGCTCCCCCAGTGGATGGCCATCACCGGTTTAGCCCAAGATGCTCTAGGATTGACTTTGACGAACCCGAATGGAATCTCACAAGGCATCATTGGGGCCCCCCACTGGGGTTCTCCCTTCGTAGCCCTGCCGGTTTATCAGGCAGCTTGGTGGTTCCATGGCCTGTCCGCCGCGATACTTCTTGGCGTGCTCGGGATCCTCAACCGGCGGCCTTCTCCTAGGGCGGCTATGGGGATAGCCGTACCCTTGGTCTCCCTTGCCGCCACAGTGGTTATCCTATTCCGCCCGATCGCCGCCTCCTCACCCATCGATGTTGCGGTGATGGGCGACCTGGCAATCACCGTCATAATGATAGGCATGGGCGTGGCAGCCATGGTGGCCCTCAAGTATCAATGGAAGCGCGGAGTGCTGCTTGTATCGGTCCCCGTCGTGGCCGGATCCATCTACCTGTCTGTGTTCACGCCTGTGATAGATGTAAGTTCGGTGCTACACGATGTTCTCCCGACCGGAATCAACGTCGACGCCAACGCCAACGCCATCCCAGTCAACTTCCTGGTGGCCGGCGGGCTCCTTCTTGGCTCCCTGGCGATATCCGCCTATCTGGGAGTGCGTTGGCTGGGGGCTCGCTGGTTGTACTGCGCAGGCATTTTCTACTTTATCTGGACGACCCTTTACACCACTATATTCAGCAACATCGCCGGGATATTCAGCGGCTCCTGGCTGGGCATGGGCTACTGGATCGCCCAGCAGGATGTGGCCCGGGGAAATCAGCCCTGGTATTACTACTTCGTCGGTCTCTCCGTGTACGAGCTGTTACCGGCGGTGTTCGGGATTGCCGGAGCCATCTATTTCTTGAAGAAGGGAGATGTTTTCGGCTTGGTGTTGGCTGCCTGGGCCGCACTGACCTTCATGGCCTATACCTTAGCTTCGGAGAAGATGCCATGGTTGCTGGTCAACGTGACCCTCCCATTCATTCTGCTGTCCGGCAAGTATCTGGGCGACCTGGTGGAGAGGGTCCGGTGGAGGGACATTCTACGCCGGGGCCAAGTCTTATTGTTGGTATTGCCGTCTGCCGTCGTGGTGTCGGCGGTCTTTCTGGTATTTAAGCTAGTCACTTCACAAGGGAGCTTCCTCGGCGGACAATGGATGGTCGTCGCAGTCACCGCTCTGGTGGCCTTGGCTGCGGCTTATCTGATTCGGACTGCCCCCAAGCCAGCTGGAGGCGCCCTGGCCGGACTGGGAGTCGCCGTGTTGTTGTTGGGGTTCGGAACGGTGGCGGCCACGAGAGCCGCTTACACCTTCGACGATTCAAACAAAGAGATTCTTGTATACGCCCAAGGCAGTGCCGACCTACCGGTCACATTCAGAAAACTGGAAGAAAAAGCACTGCCCGAAACACCGGGCTCCGAACCATCTGTCCTGGTGGACTACGACATGTGGTATCCGTTCCAGTGGTACGTGCGGAAAGAGCAGGACAACAACACCGTCAGGTTCAACTGCTTCAAGGCCGAAGGGGATGAAGGTTGGAATTCCGGTTGCGATCCCGCGTCGGACGACACCGAATCCCGAGCTTTGCTTCTGACGAAGGCGCATAAGCTGAGCAGCACCACTTCGTTGATGAAATTTCAGAGACATGGGCCGTTCTTGGACCTACTGTGGTTTCCGGAAACCTACCGGCGCCCCCATGAGAACCGTCAGGATGAGGGATTCCAGTGGGGATTGCGCGGCATTCCCAGCGGAAAACAGTTCGGTGAGGATTTCCGTTATTTCGGCCAGGCAGCCACAAGCAAAGAAAAATGGGCGAAGATCTTGGGCTACATGCTGTTCCGTGACCTCGATACCGATTGGTACAAGTCTGAATACTACAGCTACCTACCCAAGTAATCGTTGTGCCTGATATCCAGAGCGGTTCTACGAGATTCGCAGGCCCAAATACCGGAATCGTCTTGAGCGGGGCCGTCAAGCTCCGGTATACTAGGCACGTTGAATACCATTGGATACCGGGGGCCGATGACGAGGCGGAAGGGACTACAAGTGACCTCTACTACCCCGATCGTAATTATCAAACCGAGGATGCTAGCCGTTGCTGGTTAATAACTGGCGGTTCTGGGTCGCTCTAGCGGTTAGCGCCCTGTTTATGTTGCTGCTGCTCTACCAGGTGGACCTGGGGGAGATTCGCATCGCCCTTCTGGAGGCCAACTACCTCTACGTAGCTCCAGCCATCGCTCTGTATTTCGTGGCCGTCTACTTCCGCAGCCTACGGTGGAAATACCTGCTTTCTCCCATGCGGACCTTCCCGGTGAGCCGGCTCTATCCGGTCATTGTCATCGGTTACATGTCCAACAACCTGCTGCCCGCCCGGTTGGGCGAGTTGGTCCGCTCCTACTACCTGGCCCAGAGGGAGAATTTCAACACCAGCGCAGCCCTGGCCACCATCGCCGTGGAGCGGGTCTACGACGGTGTAACCCTTCTGGCCTTTGCCGCCGTTTCAGCGCCGGTCCTATTCTTGCTAGGTCAGCTCGACGGCGGCGGCGGCCTTTCCCGTACCGCATGGGTATTGATAGGCGGGTTGATGGTGGCCCTATTCTTGGGGGCATTAGGATTTCTAACCTGTCTGTCCGTGGTCCCGCGATTCATGGATCTCGTCCAATGGTGCACCGGGATAATCCCGGCCCGGTGGGGTAGGAGCCAAGTGCAAGGACTGGTGCTCACCTTCGTCGCGGGACTGAAGGTGCTAAGTTCGCCAAAGCAGCACATGGCTCTCTTCCTTTTTTCCCTTCCGGTCTGGCTGTTTGAAGCCTCCACCTATTTCCTGATTGGCTATTCCTTCGGGATCGACCAACTCTTCGGTTCCGTCTGGACTTTTATCCTGGTCGTTCTGCTCCTGACCGCCACATCAAACCTGGCGACGTCGCTCCCCTCGGCCATCGGCGGCATCGGGCCCTTTGAAGTTGTGGCCCAGCAAACACTTTTGGCCATGGGTGTCGGAGCGTCGGTTGGGGCCGCTTATGCCGGATTCGTACACCTGATAGCCCTATGGCTGCCGGTGAATCTACTCGGATTGGCATTGGCGTGGAAGCAGAATCTATCCATCAAGCAACTCATCGGAGCCGGCGATGTACCAGAACCGGAGCCTGACGCGGAATGGAGCGGTCCGCCATTGGAAGAACTACCATGAGAGTAGGAATCATCGGCGGCGGGGCGGCGGGCTTGGCTGCGGCCTATGAGCTGACGAAGCGCGGCCATTATGCCGAAGTGTTCGAGCGAACTCCCTTCTTGGGTGGTCAGGCTTCGACCTTCCCGGTGGGAGGTGGCCAACTGGAGCGGGGTTACCACCACCTTTTCGTCAGCGACGTGGCCATCACCGACCTGATTCACGAGTTGGGACTGGGTGACAAGCTGGCCTGGCTGGAATCAAAGGTGGGACTATATCACGGCGGAACGATATGGAATTTCGGCACGCCCATGGACCTGATGCGGTTCAAGCCCCTGTCACTGCTCCAGCGGATCCGGGTGGGGTTCTGGACCTTCTTGCTGCAAAAGACTAAGGACTGGCGCAAGTTCGAAGGAGTAACGGCCAGGGACTGGCTGGTGAAGCACATGGGCGCCGAGGCCTACCGGGTTATCTGGGAGCCGCTGTTACGGGGCAAGTTCGGCGATTACTACGATCAAGTCAGCATGACTTGGATCTGGGGCAAGATTTACCTCCGGGTCGCCTCCCGGGGCAAGGGTATGGCTAAAGAGCGTCTAGGCTACCCCATGGGAAGCTTCGGCGAGGTTTTTGACGTTCTGGGGGAGCGAGTCTCTCAGCAAGGCGGCGATGTCCATCTATCCGCCGGGGTCAACCGGGTACTGGTCGAAGACAACAACGCCACCGGATTGGAAGTACAGCTTTCGGACGGAGAAGCTGAACCCAGAAACTACGACGCCATCATCGCAACGACTCCCTCTTACATCTTTACCCGCCTGGTTCCGGACTTGCCCGATGACTACCACGACAAGTTGGTGAACGTCCAATACCTCTCGGCAGTGCTGGTCATTCTGATTCTGGACCGGCCGCTGACCGACAAGTATTGGATAAGCATAGCCGACCACGATCTCCCCTTTGTTGGAATCATTGAGCACACCAACATGATTGACCGGTCCCTTTATGGGGGACACCACATCGTCTACCTCACTAACTACCCCGACCGGGACAGCGAGTTGTATCAGAAAAGCGCCGAGGAGTTGGTGGCAGAGTTTACCCCCCATCTGCGCCAACTCAACCCCGATTTCGACCCTTCATGGATACTGGAGTATCACCACCACAAGGTGGACGGCGCCCAGCCAATCATCGGCATCAACTATAGCCAGCGTATCCCGGACCACCGGACGCCCATCAAGAACTTGTATCTGGCGAACACGACCCAGATCTATCCCGAAGACCGGGGCACCAACTATTCGGTGCGCATGGGACGGCAGGTAGCCAGAATGGTTCTAGAAGACGCCGGTGAGCCGGTAGACTAACTGCAGGAAACAGATGGTTATACCATCCCGGCAGTTGCAAAATCCGGCCCACCAAGTAAAATAGCTTGAGTGGCGGTGTAGAATCGAATCCGCCAAGACGTTCCAGGAGGCGCAAGGGCGCCTAGTAAACTTTAGTAGGTGTTTGTTGTGAGTGTTGAATCTTCCGAATCCGTAACCGGCAAGCAGTCGCGACGGGGTTTCCTGGCCAAGCTCGGTCTTGGCGTAGCCGCAGCCGCCGCAGTGTCCCTTCCCTTTACCCTGGGACGTCGCGACTCGGATTCCACTGCCGCTGCGGCAGCCCAAGAATTTCCCGGAGAGGACTCCATCTTCCACCCAGCCCAAGACCCCCGCACTGACCCCCGTCGCACTCGATCCTCCTAGAGGCGGATNCGGCATATACGGGACCACGTCCGGCCGGTCTANTGTTGTCAGGCCGGATTCCGACATAGTCACTCCATGACTGCGGTTGCTAGGCACGCTCTACCAACCGCTCATCACCCCCACTCTAGCCATTCCCAATATACCGGGAGCGGATAAGACCTTTCCCTTCGACGGTGAGAAGTCTGACTCGGGGGTGATTTTGGTAGCAGCACACTAACGCTTATGGAGGTGGACCATGGCTGGAGCCAAACTAACCGTTGGCAACGTGGAAATCATAGCCCTGCACGATAACGAAGCTGCCCTGCCTCTCGCCATGACCTTCCCCGACGTGCCGCCGGAAGCATGGACGTCCTATCAGCAGAAATATCCGGAAGGGTTCAATGGGACTGACAATCTGCGAATCCACTTTGAATGCTATTTGATCCGGTCGGCGGGACAGACGATTCTGATGGACACCGGAGCCGGCAGTATGGCCACCAACCCCGGAACAGTCTCCGCTTTCGCCGGAGGAACGGACGGTCGGCTGCTGGACGAATTGCAGGCCGCCGGAGTTAGCCCCGGCTACGTTGACACCGTTTTCTTAAGCCATCTGCACCCGGACCATGTCGGTTGGAACCTAACACAAGCTGGTGGATCTCCCACCTTTCCAAGCGCTAGGTACGTTTTTCACCAAGCCGACTGGGAGATATTCCGCACGCCCAAGGATCAGGAGATATTCGGACTGACCTTCTGGGAAGAGACACTGGCTCCCTTGGAAAGCCACGGTGTCATCGACTTCTTGGCCGGAGAACATGCTCTGACCAGCGAAATCACCGCCATCCCCACTCCGGGCCATACTCCCGGTTCAATGAGCTTGGCTGTCGTCTCGTCGGGAGAACGGGCTTACATCATGGGCGACGTATTTCACGGTCCTGCCCAGGTAACCGAGCCTGAGTGGGTGTTCAGTTTCGATGCCGAACCCGTTGTCGCTGTCCAGACTAGGACGGGCATGTTGGAACGGTCCGAGTCGGAGAATGCTACTTTGGCGATCTGCCATCACAGCGGGTTCGGTAAAGTGATGCGAGCCGAGGGCCGGCGTTACTGTCTAGGAATATAGCCGCCTCTTCCATCCCAAAACTGTCACCCCGAGTGCAGCGAGGGGTCTCAGGGCTTCTCCGAGAACATTTGCAAGGCTGAATCCCGGCAGCGATGCAAACCCCAAACTGCCCTGCTGAAGTTGACCTGAGATTCCTCGCCCTTCGCGAAAGGACTCGGAATGACAATGTTATGAAAACCGGCTGAAAAATTGTTCGAATGTGCTAGCTAACGCCGGCCGAACTCCCGCTCCATGTGGAAAGAACTGAAGTGAAGCATGGTAGGGCGGCCGTGGGGACAGGTGTGGGGATTCGTCGTGGCCTCCAACTGTTCAAGCAGAGACCGCATCTCGGCATCGCTCAGCGACTTCCCGGCCCTGATGGCGCTGTGGCAGGCAATCGAAGCAGCCAGCACGTCTTCTTGTTGTCGCAGCAACCCCTCGAAGGCCACCATATCAAGAACGTTCAGCAACCCTTGTCCCGGATCCTGATCGCTCAAGATGCTGGGTACCGCCCGCACCAGGTAGGCGTTGGCTCCGAAGGACTCTATCCGGTACCCGTATCGGGTCAGAGTCTCGGAATTCTTCTGCAAGACCTCGACCTGGGCCGGCGACAGGTCCACCATGGCGGGCTCCAGCAAACTTTCCGCAGGCTGCTCCCCGGCGTCCGTGGCCTGGATCCTATCGAACAATATCCGCTCGTGGGCCGCGTGCTGGTCCACGAGGAACATGCCATCCGGTCCTTCAGCGACGATGTAGGTCAGCTTGACCTGGCCCACAACTTTCAGCGGAGGTGCGGCGGAGACGGGAGCCGCTGCGTCAACCGGCCCGGAGAATGCCTCTTGTTGCTGGCCGGAGAACACGGTCTTGGGGAAATACGATTGGTTTCCCGACGGAGGGTAAATCATCCGAGTAGAAGGACCGCTAGGCGATTGTAGCGGAGGCACCGGCGAGTCTGAGATCAGCGCGGCCCGGACTGTTCTCTGCAATGCGGAAAAAACCTTGCCTTCCTGATGGAAGCGCACCTCGCGCTTGGCCGGGTGGGAGTTAACGTCAACTTCGCCGTAAGGCACGGTCAAGTTGATGGCGGCCATGGGAAAGCGGCGCTCCGGCAACAAGCCGTGGTAGGCCTCTTCCAAAGCGAAGGACAGCATCCGGCTCTGAATCCATCTCCGGTTGACGAAGAAGGCCATGTAGGTCCGGTTGGAGCGGTGGAGGTTGGGTGCGCTGATGAAGCCGTCGACGTCGTAGCCGTTCTCCGGATCTTCGCCGTGAATCTCCAGCATATCTTCGGCAGCTTCGGCTCCGTAGACCGCCAGCAGCGTTTCCCGTGGCTGGCCGTTGCCGGAACTGGTTAGCAAACGGCGGCCTTCGTTGACCATTTGAAAAGCTACGGACGGGTAGGCAAGGGCGTAGCGGGCCACCAACTCTTGGACCCGGCCCGTCTCGGTGGAATTTGACTTCAGAAACTTGCGGCGCGCCGGCATGTTACCGAAGAGGTCGGCAACCTCCACCGAGGTTCCCACCGGGCATCCNTGAGGTCCATCCGCTGACACATTGCCCCAGTCGATGGCGATGCGCTGCCCGGCGTCAGCCTCGTGGGGGCGGGTGGTCATCGTCAGGCGGGAAACGGCGGCGATACTTGGCAAAGCCTCGCCCCGGAAGCCCAGGGTTGCGATGGCGTCAAGTTGCTCTTGGGTTTGTAGTTTGCTGGTGGCNTGGCGGGCGAAGGCGNTCTNTAGTTCCGCCGGAGTGATACCTTCGCCGTCGTCGGTAACACGAAGTTTCTCGGTGCCACCCCCGGCGACTTCAACGACGATTCGGGTTGCGCCGGCGTCCAGGGAGTTCTCAACCAGTTCTTTAACCACCGACGCAGGTCGTTCAATCACTTCCCCAGCGGCGATCTTGTTGGCCAGGTCCGGCGGGAGCACCTTGATGGGCATGGCAGAGCCCTAAAAGAGAGGAATGATAGAGCCTTTGGCCTTGTACTGACGATCTTCCGAAGACCCAGACTCGACGACATCGCAAACTATCCGATAGATGCGNTCCATCTCCTCGTCGACCGTCCGCTTGAAGAAGTAGGGCGGNACCCACACGCCGCTAAATGCAGCGACAATCTCTGGATAGTCGTCGATGACGAAATCCGGCTCGAAGGGCACNCCCAGTTCCTCCAAACGCTCTTGGAAGTGATGGGTGGGTTTCTCATAGACGCCGCTGATCAGAGGCTCAAGGTTGTGCTTCTTGACCACTTCCCAGCGCTCACCCATCCCGGACCAGATGTAGATCTCGTGGCCGTCGTCTTTGATTTTTTGAAGGGTTTCCAAGGTTCCGGGACGCAGGCTATCGTCCAGTCCCAGGATAGTGTAGTCAACATCGAAGAATATATTCATGGACTAATCTGGGACCTTCTTTCAACAGCAAGATTTGGGNACNGAGGNTGTGATTATATCGTAACCTACGCTCCGAATACANTGCAATCTAGCACCGGAANTTGCNCATTGTCTATNGCGCAAACCTGCATCCGGCAAGCCCTATTCCGCCAGGGCTGCCTCCACCGCCTTGATGTTGGCCCCCACCAGCAACTTTCCATCCATGAGTACCAAGGGACGTCGCACTAATCGCGGCTCTTGCAGCATCAAAGACACCATCTCCTCTTCGGACAACTCCTTGTCGNCCAACCCCAGNTTTTTGAGGNTAGGGCTGCGGCGGGCAAACATGGCGGAGATGCTATCGCTTTGGGCCAACTCCCGAATCTCCGATTCNGAGAAGGGGTCTTTGAAGTAGTCCCTTTCCTCCAANTGANCGCCGTTCTGTAAGAGCAACTCTCTTACCTTGCGGCAAGACGATCAACGGGGCCACCAATAAAAAGAGGCGGTTTTGCTCATGGTTCCTCCATCAGTGATTAATCTAATCAAGACTCGTCGGTTATTCTACCTTGTGCTAACGGCCATCGGGATGTTCCCGGCAGTGGTTTAGCGTGAGCGCCCGTCAAGGACTAATCCGTGCGCACAACGGGCAAAGATAGTGTTAGNGCAATGCACCCATCATCACTCCGAAATAGGATTGCCGATCGCCAACAGCGCTTCAATGTCATTCCGACACCGGNCGGAGGCGGCGATGAANCCCATGTCTACGTGGTCAAGACANTCCTGGGCTTGCAATCGAGACGGCATCCGCCCATGCGACTCCTTCCCAAGAAGCTCTGAGACCCCTCGCTTCAATCGGNGGAACACGGTTTTGTGTCGCAAGACATGAAACTAGACATTATCCCCAGGGTTCCGGGCTTTCTGCTGCAAGTCGTAGAGACGATTGATGGCCTCCAAAGGTGTTAGNTTGGGTATGTCCAACGCCTTGACCTCGTCGGCCAGGGCTTGCGCCGGGTTGAATAAGGCCATCTGGAGGTCCGGAGTCCGGTCNCGGCGGNTCTTCTTGCCGATGGGACGACCGTCCCTGTTGTTACTCTCNTCCAGTTCGGAGAGCACCTCCCAGGCCCGGTTGACTACGCCACTGGGTAAACCAGCTAACCGGGCGACGTGAACGCCGTAGCTCTTGTCAGCGCCCCCTGGAGCGATCCGATGCAGGAAGATGACATCGCCATCCTCTTCCGCGACTGCGACGGTGAAGTTGCGTACTCCCGGCAAAGTGCCGGCCAGTTGGGTCAACTCGTGATAATGGGTGGCGAAAAGGGTTTTGCAACCCAGTCGCGGGTCGTTGTGCAGATGCTCAATCACCGACTGGGCAATGGACATGCCGTCATAGGTGCTGGTGCCCCGTCCAATCTCGTCCAACACCACCAANGACCGTGGAGTGGCCTGGTTCAATATAGCCGCCGTCTCCACCATCTCCACCATGAAGGTGGACTGGCCNGTGGTCANATCGTCCTGTAGCCCCACCCGAGTGAATATCCGGTCCACCAATCCGATGACGGCCTGGGACGCAGGCACGAAGCTGCCGATCTGGGCCATCAAGGTGATGATAGCCGCCTGCCGGATGAAGGTCGACTTCCCCGCCATGTTAGGCCCTGTAAGAACGATTATCCGGGCATCATCGTTGGACAGATAGACATCGTTGGGTACGTAGTCGCCCGGTCCCAGCACACCCTCAACCACCGGATGGCGCCCATCCTTGATGTCGATGACGCCGNCCATGTCCAGGCGCGGCCGGACGTAGTCGTTGCGCATCGCCACTTCCGCTAGGCTGACAAAGACGTCCAATTGGGCGATGGCGGTGGCCAAGCGGGATATCGCCGATCCTGACTCGCTGATCTGGCCGCATATCTGACGGTAAAGCGATTTCTCGAGTTCATCAAGGCGCTCCCGGGCGTTCAGCACCAGTGACTCGTACTCTTTCAACTCCGGAACGATGTAGCGTTCGGAATTGACCAGGGTTTGGCGGCGGATATATTCCTCGGGCACTTGGGCCACGTTGGCTTTGCTTACTTCGATGTAGTAGCCGAACACCTGGTTGTAGCCGACTTTCAGGCCCCTCAACCCCGTGCGTTCACGCTCCTTCTGCTCCAATCCGGCGATAAATCCCCGAGCGTCGTGGGAGGCTCGCTTCAGTTCATCCAACTCCNGCGAAAAGCCTTGCCGAATCACGTTGCCCTCACCCACCGCGCCCGACGGCTCAGCAGCTATGGAGCTTTCGATGAGGGCGGCGGCTTCCGGGATTGGAGACAATTCCCGGCTTAACCAATCCATGGAACCCGTTTCATCCGAACCGGTTTCACCGCTGCCGGCCTCCGCATCCGATCCTACAAGAGGGGCGCAGAGTTGTTCCACCAGTCCCGGAACGGCATCCAGGCCTTCCTTCAATGCCAGCAACTCCCGGGGAGCGACCAGCCCNGCATTTATCCGGCCCAAGATTCTCTCCATATCTGGGATGTGGGAGAGAAGCGCGGTGGTATTGGACCGACGAAAGCCGTCGTCGTGGAAATATCCGACCGAGTCCAGACGGCGGTTCAAATCATCCAGTTCAAGCAACGGTTGACCCAGCCAACGGCGCAACAACCGGCCGCCCATGGGGGTTCTGGTCAGATCCAGGGTAGCCAGCAAGGACAAGTCTTTGTTTTCAGCCCGGCCAGCGGCGAATAGCTCCAAGTTGCGGCGAGTCTGGCTGTCCAGAGCCATGAACTCCGAGGTGTAGTAAACAGCCAGATTGGATAGCNGAAGCTTGCCCGACTTTTGTGTCTGCCCCAAGTAGTCTACGATGGCCCCGGCGGCCCGGACAGCCAAGGGCAGGTCCTGGCACCCGAAAGACTCCAGTGACGCAACCCCAAAGTGGTCCAGCAAAGCAGAGCGGGCGGCTTCGTATTCGAAACAGACCGGGTCCAAAAGGGTAGGNNCTCCGCCGTTGCCGGCTAACGATGGGGAANGGGAGGGCTGANCCGGGTCNTCCGAGCGAGGCGAAAGNACCTCGGCCGCAGCGACGCGTTCTAGTTCAGGGGAGAGTNGGGCTAGGTTAAGTTGGGTGGCNGCGAACTCGCCGGTGGTAACGTCCACGTAGGCCAATCCGGCCGAGTCTCAATCGAGGA
>PANP01000023.1 GCA_002708395.1 Dehalococcoidia bacterium | reverse complement strand
ATGATCCGGCCCTCGGATTTCGCCACCAGGAACAACGCAGCACTATGGTGTATTGCCGCTTGGACTTCTTCCAAGCTGTCGGTGGGGCTGAGTACGACATCGCTGGCCTGCTGCCATAGACTCAGAACGACCTGGCCCTCATCCTCGCTGCATTCCCGGATGATTATCTCGTCTGCCATCCTAGAGTATCCCTCCCCAGTGAGTCAGTCTCTAGGGCTCTCGTAGATTATATACGAACTCCAGGTCGCTGANGGCCGTCCTGACGTTGGCTTCACGAGCGTTAATCTCATCCAGCATGTCGTTGGCTTGTTTAAGGGCGGTCGAATTTCTGAACCTTGCGTTGATGGCCTGCACCAGGAGATTTTCCATGTCGTTGATGCCGCCCAGCATGTTGTTGGCTTCGTTCTGGTTGGGTTGGGCTCTTCCCTCGTCTGCTATGTTCGACTGAAATTCGTTCCTGCCCGAGTTGNTCTCGGCAATCATGGCATTGGCCTGATCTAGCTTGGCGGAATCATTNGATCGGGCATATTTCAGCTCAAGCGTTAACCATAGGATGTACGTATCGAGGTAAGCCGACCCTTGGAGTTGAAGNGATTGNAGCCTGGCAGGCGGTGTCAGAGCGTCCATTTCATTCAGCAATGACGCCGCGTCGGATACAAGAATTTCTCCGGTGGTGATTCTTTGAGATGAANACCCGTNGTGCTGAAGCGATTGGGACCGGCGGGCTGAAATGTCGTCTATGCTGCTGACGATATCGGACACAAGCCTCAGATAAACTTCTTCTTCCTGCTGCGCAAGTTCGAGTGTGAGGAATCGAATGTACTGGTCCAGAAGCAAGCTCCTGGGAATGGATCGGCTTCAAGCTTGGTGGAGCTGGCGCGTCGTTTNGTAGCTGTACCAATGCCTCTGCGTCTGACACCAGTCCTTGCTTGGTGGTTACNCGCNGGGAGGGAGCCGAGCCGCCCCGGATATCGGCGGTCCTGGNTTTGGAGATGGAATCTACCGAGCTGATGACATCCCCTGAGAACACCAGGTATGCTTGATCCACCAGATGTTCCAGTTCCAGTGTAAGCAGCGTGACGAACCTCTCCATGAAACGCACGGCGTCGTCCTGCAGGGGCTGTAGTTCCGGTGGCGGGATCAGTTTTCCGGCTTGTGTTGATAGCTCTTTCGCATCGGCGGCTAAGCCCTTCTTAGTTGCTACTCGTTCCTCGGCGGGCGCTCCGCTGGCGAGATCTTCAGACCTAAGGTCTCCGATTGCAGCTTTGGCCGACATGATTTCGTTGAGGCTTTGGGTGTATCGGGAGACCTGGCTTTGCTTCGGGTCTTCCCAACTCTGCAACCATCCGGTGAAACGTTCCTCGAAAGTCGAGTATTGGATCCCAACAATCTCTACGAATGCTTCGGGCAGGGTTGCGCCTGTCCCCATCCTCTTCATGATGTCTATGGGCGCAGTGTTCCCGTAAGTGTTGGCCAGGTACCGCACGGCCATGTGGGATTGGGCGTATTGCAGGCTTATGTGGGATTTTTCAGTTTGGCTGTTCCAGGTTTTCTGACTCTCCAGGCCAGTTAGCGGCAGCAAGGTGCCAGACCGGGCCGCGCTTTCCGCCAGACCGATGCTTCGGTACATCGGGTGCATGGTGGCATTGGCGCGTTCGCCAGCGGCGTTGAGTAAGTACTCGAAATAAGTTGCGCTGCCTTCGTTGAGCCACGCCGGCAAGTCCACCGGGCCGATGGTTTCCGATAGGGCCAGGTGGACGTACTCGTGGGTGAGCAACCGCTGGATGCCTGTCAGAAGAGAGTCGGTGTGCATGTACACGCCGGAGTCGTCACCGCCGCTATGGTAATAACAATCGGCAAAGCCCAGCTGGGAGCCGCTGCTCTCGCTTACCTGTTTCAGAAGATCCAGGTTGTCGACCAGATAAATGTTCGGCGTTTGGTCACCCCGAAGTCCGGCGAGTTCGAGTAATTCGTCCGTCACCAACTTCAGGTGACCTTGAAGGTCGACTGTAAGTGCGCCGGGAACATTATCAGTGTAGTAAATGTTGGAAACGGAGCCTTGGTATAGACGGAAATCGACGCCAATCGTCTTGGAGCCTGTCGGCGTTACCGGCAATCGGATTACGGAGTAGGCCATGTTGGTGGCCGTGTCCCCTCTGGTTATCTGGACCTTCCAGATTCCCGCTTGGTCCTTGGTGCCTATACGGAGCCAACTGGCCTGGCCTTGGTCATCGGCGTACAGACTGCGCTTAGTCACCGGATTCTCATTTACGTCGGTGAGGTAGCTTTCGTATTCGGTGACCCATTCCGCAGGCTGTCCGTTAGGGTCGAATAACTGGACGGCCACCTTTTCCCACGGGTCCAGCCCCTGCAAAGTGAAAAGAGCATCGCGCCCGGAATAGGGCTCGGCAAGCTCGATCGTAAGCGACAGTTCCTTGGGAACCGGCGTGCCTTCGGGAACCGGCGTGGCAGTGGGTACAGACGTAGCAGTGGGTATGGGTGTGGCAGTGGGTACAGACGTGCCAGTGGGTACGGGAGTTGCGGTGGGCTCTAGTGTTTCAGTGGGTTCCGGGATCGATGTGGCGGTAGGAAGGGTAGCCGAGGGTACGGCAGTCGTGGGCGAAGGAAGGGCACCACGGTGGGTTTTAGGGTTGGAGTTGGAACCGAAATGGGCTCGGTGGTAGGCGTAGACAGCGGTGCTGCGATTGTTGCGGCGGGGGTGACAGGTTGGGATGTCGCCCCGGTTGTTGACTGGGGTTGAGAGCAACCTAGCAACGCAAATAACGTGATGGCGGTCAGGGCGGCGGCCAGACCCAATCTCACGGTTAACTCCTGATGTAGGCTGAACAACCCGGGCAAGGAATGACGGCGGGGCGTCTATTTGCCAGTGTATGGGGAGCCTCTTTCTATGTCAAAGACGTGGCGGGGGTCAGGGGCTTATGGCCGTGGTTATTGTCACGTGATAGGATAGGCGCGAATCGGTTCCCGGAATATTAGGAGGAATGGCAATGGCATCGGAAAAGATCCGCTTGGGAGTTATCGGAGCCAACGTAAGCGTAGGGTGGGCGCACCGCTCCCACTTGCCGGCGCTACTGGCCAGCCCTGAATTTGAGTTGGCTGCGGTTTGCACGACGAAGCGGGAGAGTTCCGAAGAGTCAGCGGCCAAATATGGCGCACGCATGGCCTTCCACGACCACAATGAGATGCTCGCTAGCTCGGAGATNGACGCGGTGGCCGTCGTTGTTCGGGTACCCAACCATTTCAACCTGACCCGGGACGTTTTGAACGCAGGAAAACATGTATACACCGAGTGGCCGTTGGGAGCCACTCTGGACGAAGCCAAAGAACTGGCCGAGTTGGCCCGGTCCAAGGGGCTGCAAGCCATGGTCGGACTCCAGGCACGTGCGGCTCCCGCCATCCTGTACATGAAAGAGTTGGTGGAGTCGGGCTACGTTGGCGAGGTGATGTCCTGCCACGTGAGCCTGATCCGAGGCGGTGTGCTAGAACGGACATCGGGACGTACCTGGCAGCGGGACGATAACCTGGGAGCGACCACCCTGACCATCGCCTGCGGACATACGATAGACGCCCTCAGGTTCGTGGTGGGGAACTTCAGCGACGTGTCCACCGTGGTGTCCACCCAGGCGTCCCAGTGGTACGAGACGGACACTCAGCGGATGGTGGATGTCACCGCTCCGGATAACATCCTCGTCAGTGGGAAGTTGGACAACGGTGGCGTGGCTTCGGTGCACGTGGCTGTTGTGCCGATGTTTGACAGTGGGTATCGCATGGAAGTCTATGGCCGGGAAGGGACTTTGGTGGTCGACGGAGAAGACTCACCCCAGTTGGCCGATGTGAGGTTAAGAGGGGCGAAGACCGGCGACGCTGGCTTGCAGGACTTGGAGATTGCGTCACGCCACGTCTACGTGCTTGAAGGGATGCCCGGCGGAGCGCCCTACAACGTGGGGCAGATGTACTACCAATTCGGTCAGGCCATCAAGTCCGGCACTCCCTGTGAGCCCAACTTTGACACGGCGGTGGGCCTGCATCGGTTCTTGGATGCCATACGCGAGTCGTCGGACCAGGGTCGTCAGGCAGCGGTGCCTTCGGCTTAGAGCGGCACCTGGCTTAGATCGAGAGGAAGGCTACTGGCGCCGCTGCCGGTTTCTCCGGCTCATGGTCCGGTGGCGGGTAGTCGTTCTGTCCCGGAAATGGGTCACCACGGGAATGACTACCGAGGCAAAAAGGTGATTCTTGCCTCTGATGTGGTACCCCACTAATTGGATATAGGAGCGGAAGCCATTGGCCTTGGGCTCCCATTCCACCGTCCACAACGTACTATCGTCATCCGCAGCCTCGAATATATCGATGCGGTCGGCCCATTTGGACTCATGAGCCCGCATGACGCGCTGACGCGGATGATCGTAGGTGCAGCGCCAGGTTGGGTCGTCCTCGCTGGCGCCCTTGAAGATGTAGACTTCCTCATCCTGTTCAAGCAGTTCGCCATGTTTCTCTGCCAACGCTTTCAAGTTAGCCGGCCCGCCGTCGGTGAAGCCGGTGATGTGTTCGTATACCTGCTCAAGAGGTGCCGGGATAGATGTTTGGAATCTGTAGGTAGGCATTTGGGTATTTGAATCCCCCCGATAATTCTGTGTTTGGCCCATTTTACGCCAGGATACGCCAGATACAAACCCCATCCCGGAACCGGCAACCCAATTCTTGATTCCACGACTGTACTCCCCGTGGTAGAATCCGGTCGGAAATAGGCGATTGGAGTCTTGCCAATTGGAGCAACAACTTGGATTCACCACCGNCCCGGATGGCGTCAACATCTGTTACGCCACTGTGGGCGAGGGGCCTCCGCTGGTCAAAGCGCCCAACTGGCTCAGCCACCTGGAATACGACTGGCGAAGCCCGGTGTGGCGGCATTGGTGGGAGGAGTTGGCCCGGGACCACCGGCTCATCAGATTCGATCAACGAGGCATCGGATTGTCGGACTGGGATGTGGAGGACATGTCCTNCGAGGCTAGAGTCGGTGACTTGGAGACCGTGGTTGACGCTCTGGGACTGGAGACGTTTGCGCTCTTAGGGATTTNCCGAGNCGGAGCAGCGGCGGCTGAGTACTCTATAAGGCANCCAGAGNGAGTCACCCNCCTCATAATCTATGGTGGGTTCGCTGCNGGACCGACGCTGCGCGNCCGGACACCGGAGTAAGCGGAGGAGAGGGAGGCGCGGCTAACCCTGATGAAGCTGGGTTGGGGACAAGAAAACCCTATCTANCGGCAGATGTTTACCTCCACCTTCATGCCGGAGGCCACTGCCGAGGATATGGACTCGTTNAACGAATTGCAACGGGTTTNCNCCTCTCCGGAGAATGCGTTCAGAACCAGCGTCGTAACAGCCGGCATAGACGTGCGGGACCGCTTGCCCCTGGTAACTGTACCAACGCTGGTGCTTCACAGCCGTGGAGAGTTGCAGGTCCCCTTCGAGTGGGGGCGCCAAGTCGCCGCTCTGATACCGGGGGCTCGGCTTGTTCCTCTGTCGAGCAAAAACCATATCTTGCAAGAAAACGAACCGGCGTGGCCGGTCTTTATATCCGAAGTGCGGAAGTTTCTCGGCGTAGGCGAGTCTTATGCTCAGCCCGCCGTCGCAGCCGCGCCGCCACAGCCCTCCAGCGTTTCGGCGTCAACCGAGACCGGTGAGGAGGCGGAAGCTCTCTCGCTGATTTCGGGAATGGATGACGTGTCCCTGGGGCGGTTCAGCGTGGTCCCCGGATACGCCAAGTTCGATGAAGTCACCCGGAATGTGTTTAAGGATGCTCGTCAGAAAATAGCCGAGGGCCTGGGGCAACCCACAGGCAAGCGGGAGAACCACCTTTTTGGGGCAGCGCCGGGCAGCGGGAAGACTTATTTCGCCGTCCAAACCGTCGCCTCACTCCCCGGCAACGTTCGTTACCACGAGTTGAACCTGGCCAAGCTGACTAAGGCGGAATTGCTTGCCGGGCTTCGCGAGATGGATGATTTCAGCGAGCCGTGCCTNTGTCTGATAGATGAGGTAGACGCCAAACCTGAAGGGGTGTGGCCTTATGAAGTCTTGCTGCCCTATCTGGATGCCTCCGTGGAGCGGAATGCCCGGTTCGTGTTCGTCATGGCGGGTAGTTCCGGTTCCAGTATCGGCGAGATGAAGCAGCGGATCGCGTCGCGGCCCAAAGGTACCGACATGTTGAGCCGGATCCCCGGTAGCAACGAGCACCAGATCCCGGCCATGGGAGTGGGCGACCGGGTCCTGGTGGTGCTCAGCCAGTTCCTGCAAGCGGGTAGGGAGGCCGGGAAGGAAGTCCAGTCGGTGGAGAAGCTGGGGCTTTATTTCGTCGCCGCTACGCCCCGCCTGGCCAACGCCCGCCAGTTACCTGAGTTTGCGGTGCGGGCGGTGGACCGAATGCCGCCAGGGGAAGACAGAATCAAGTACGACCACCTGTTCGGAGCGGGAGACCCGGAGAATAAGACATTCTGGGCTCAATCTTCCACAGTGGCCGGAGACTTGGTGAACCGGTATCTTGCCGTACGGGACTAGCCGGGTGGCTTCGGGCTACAGCCCGCCCAACTCCTCTACGGTCCCGTCCACGTAGAGAATGCCCAGGGCGGCTAAGGCGGTTTGCCGGATCTGATCGGCCTGGGATGGTTCTCCCAGCGACGCCAACTCGTCCAGCAACTGGGCCACGGTTCTCGCTCCGTCTATCTGAGAAACCATGGCGGAAATCAGCCCGCTGCATGGGATGCCCTCTGGTTGGCTGACGGTGGTTAGGACCGTCCCCCAAACGAACTCCCCTGCGCCAAGCACCGGTTTCCGTTGGATCTGGGTTTCTGGAGCAAGCCGGGGAACGGCGGCCATTATCGGATCTCCGTTGTCGGTTCCGGAGAGGGCCGCTTCCCATCTCACGCGGCGTCTTTCCCTCTCCGACTCTACCTGACGGACGCTGGAGGCGAACTCCAGGGGAGCTTGGCCCTGCTCCAAGACCGCTCGCTCGTAGCCTCTGGGCGGCTGCCCTGCCACCGCCTGGATGAATGCTTGCCGGGGAGTGAAGTTTCCAGCATCCTCCAGCAGGCGGCGGGCTTCCCAGAAGTAAGAGTCGGATGTCAGGTTGCTGGAGTAGAACAACCGGGCCATCTCTCGGAAGTGGCCGTACTCTTTCAGGTATAGCTCATGGTAGGCAGCAGCGGCGGCTTCCACGATCTCGGGATCCTTGAGCGCCGAGGTTACATAAGCGGCGGCCATGATACCGGACATCAGCGCCAGGTGGACGCCCGATGAGAATAAGGGGTCGACGAAGCAGGCAGCGTCACCCGCTAGGACATAGCCGTCCCCGGCCACCCGCTCACACACGTAGGACCAGTCCTTGACGATGAACGGGCCGGATTCCAAGTGGGCGTCTCGCAGCATTTTTGAGGTGTGGGGGGCTTGGTCGATCTGAGCTTGGAGAAAGCCATCAAGGCTGCCTGTGCTAATCTCGTTCTGGCTGGTGGCGCTATCCACCACCGCACCCACGCTGGTCCAGCCGGTATGCAACGGTATGCTCCAGAGCCAGCCGTGGGGATGTGCCTCGATGAAGATGTTTGTTTCGTCTGGTTCGGGTAAGGGGTGGGCCCCCCTGAAGTAGCCGTAGACGGCCAAGTTCTGGAAGAAGGGATCCCATTGGCGAAGGTTGAGGTCTCTGGCTAGGAGTCCGGTCTGGCCGCTGGCATCTACAACGTAGCGGCATTGAATCGTGCCGGTTTCCCCGTCATCGGACTGGTATCGGACGCCGGTGGCCTTGCCATCCTGCCACAGCACTTCCAACACCCGGTGCCCTTCCCGAACGTCCACCCCATGGGCCCGGCTGTTCTCCAGTAGCAGTTGGTCGAACTGGGGCCGCCAGACCTGATAGGAATGGGGATTGCGCTGGTTGGTTTCCCGGAAGTACCAACTCCACGGCGTCGGGTCGCTTCCCCACACCATAGTTGCTCCCCATTTGGTCAGGAAACCGGCGGCTTCCACGGCGGGAAGCACTCCCAACTCTTCAAGGATCGGGATGCTGGCGGGCAACAGAGACTCGCCGATATGCTCCCTAGGAAACCGCTCCCGCTCCAGGAGCAGGAGGCTGACGCCCTGTCGGGCCAACATGGTGGCGGCCGTGCTTCCCGCCGGACCGCCACCGATGACTACGACATCGGGAGATTGCTCGTGGGCGGTCATCTAAGGTCCTTGGATCCGTCCGAGACCCACTGGCTCCGGTATAGACCTAGTGTTGCCGCCAAATTGATTCTCAGTTTGCCCGGCTTATTAGGGTGCCACGTCCGGCGTCGGCTCCATGGGTTTGTTCGTGGCCGGGTTGACTTCGAAGGGACCGGGCAAGTCCAGTTCTTTGGCAATCTCGCGGACGGCGGGAATCACTTCCTCGCCCATCAGCCGCAGGCTGCGCATCGCATCGTCGTGGGTCATTGCGCCGTCGCCATCCCAGAAGAAGATGCTGCCGGGACGCACGTATTCCAGAACCTCGCGAATCTTGGGTATGACGGTCTTGGGCGTTCCGCAGATGATTGTGCGATCAGCGATCTGCTGCTCATAGGGACGGCCCAGCACACCGGCGACTCCCCCGCCGCCGCCACGGGCAGCGGTGGCCACGGCCTGGGTGGGTAGAACTCTTCGTCGTGAGGTCAAGCCTGGCAGGTTAACCAACGCCGGGTTTACGGTGCCTTCGTTCCCCGCCAAGAAGGGATTGCTGGGACCCTGAACGTATTTCCTGCCGGTCGCCTCGGCCAATTCTTCGGTCTCGTCCACGTGGACCTTCCACAGGTATCCCAGGTTTTGAGGGCCAGATTCGTAACCTTCTTCCGCAGCGGTATCGTGGTACAGTTGGAAAGCTTGTTTGGTGGGTTCCATCTCCGTGGCCAGCATGATGTAGGGGATGCGCTGCTTTGCTGCCCACATGAGGGAGTCACGGCTCACCACTCCGGGCAGCCAGATCGGGGGATGGGGTTTCTGGTACGGCTTGGCCCAGGGATTGACGTGCCGGTAATTGTAGTGTTTGCCCTCCCAGCGGAAGGGGCCGGGGGTGGTCCAGGCTTTCACGATGAACTCGTGGGCCTCTTGGAACCTTTCCCAGTTGTAGTGTGGCTCGATGTTGTGGGCCACGCTTTCCCGTCCGGTGCCTCGCACCCAACCGGAGACCAAGCGGCCGTGGGAAATCATGTCGATCATCGACAGTTGCTCCACCAGCCACAGCGGGTCGTCCCAGATGGGGAGGATGTTCCCTAGGAGCACAATCTTGGCCCGCTTGGTGATACGTGCCAGGATGGACGCCTCGACGTTCATCGCGCCGCCCATGCAGAAGGCGGTATTGTGATGCTCGTTGAGCATCAGGCCGTCGAAACCCATCTCCTCAGCGTAGATCTTCTCGTCCAGATACCGATTGTAAAGGCCGGCGGCCATGATGGGATCAAATGATTCATTGCTGACGGTTAGATCCATGATGGGTGTTCCCGTCGCCCCGAAGAATCCTGTCCTTTCGTCTTGATAAGGCCGCTCGGTGAAATAGCCTATGAACATCTTCCTCTCCTTTCGGTTCGCCCGGCGGGCCAGGTTGCCGGGATTATAACATCGTTACTTTTCGCCAAGACCCGCTGTCAGGTTGCCAGGAACTCCTTGACCAGCCCAAGGAATTCTTCGGTTTTCTCAATCTCGGGGTGATGGCCGCAGTTGTCAATCACGGCCAACTTTGATCCTTTGATGTTCTCTTGGTAAGCCTGTCCGGCGCTCAACGGCACGATGGCGTCTTCTTTGCCCCATACCACCAGCGTGGGCAGGGTCTTGAGACGATGCAACAAGTGGGGCAGGCCGGGATAATGCATGTAGGGCCGCCAACTCAACCGTGACGCCTCTTCCCTGGCTACCTCCCAGAGTTCGACCTGTTCCAGAGTGGGCTCGTCGGGGCAGATGGTGGCGAATTCCGGAGTGCCCGCCGGGTCATGAAATCCCTGAGTGATGAACGCTTTGGCCACCACCAAGAACATGTCGTAGATCTCTCCCGTGGGAGGCTTGATTCCGGCGGGGCCTACCAGAATCATCTTCTTGAAGGTTTGGGGGCTCATGCTTGCCATCTCGGCCGCCAGCCAACCGCCCAGGGAGATGCCCATCAGGTTGACCTTATCCAGGCCCAAATCGTCCAGAACCTCCAGGTACCACCCGGCTAGGTCCCGCATATTCATGATCCACTCTTGCCTCTCGGTTTCGCCGAAGCCGGAGTGGGAAGGGATATACAGGGTATTGTTTTGGGCCAGGGCTTGGTGATAGTTCAACCAGCCGGGATGCCCCGTCTCGTCGTGGAGGATGAGCAACGGGTCGCCCTGCCCTCCTTTCACTAGTTGAACGGCACCGCCAGCCGCTTCCACNATCTCTTCGCTCCAGGTCTGAGCACTCATGGCCATATTGATGTTNCCTCCTGAAATGGGTGTCGCNACGGTCCCATCTACCGTGGCTGTCCGGGGCGAATTATGCCTTGAAGAACGCTTCGCCCTGCTCCCAGGNATCATAGCACGAGCCGGACGCAAATTGGGGAGGGTGGCGCCAAGACTTTCACACCCATCCATGATTCCAGCTAATGAGTTGCCGAGCCTGGACACTATTACTCAGTTGCTCTTCGGTTTGAACCGATTGGCCAACCTGACGCATCCCATGTTTAAACCGGGCAGGAATGAATCTTGGGTTGCCCGGAGTGGAATCGTTGGATGGGTGGGATGCGGTTAAAGAATATAAGCTTAGCTTTGCGTCAGCGTACCGGGCTGCTGCCTATTGCCCTGGCAGGCTCGGCCTTAATGATTGCCTGCGGTACCGCTGCTCAGCCGGTGGACTCGAAGCCGGTGGCGACGACCGCCCCCTTGGTGTCCTCTGCACTCTCGGATACTGCGCAAGCCTCGAACCCTGTTCCGGTTTCCATTACCCCAACTCTCCAATCCCCAACGGAGACGGCAGACACGTCATCTCGTCAGGAAACTCCAGCCTCAACTACTCCTAAGCNGGGCCGGGTCGTGATTNCGGAAGGGGAATTCCCGTTGGTCGATACCAGTCTCCATAGCGTTCCTCTGTCAGATATCTTGTTCGATACCTTCGGTGGGATTCCGCGCTCTTTGCCTCTGGATAGAGCTAAGGACGATAGGATCCTTTCCCTCCGCGATGCTATAGCTCCCATTCTTCATGCCGACTACGGGCCGCCCAACGCCCTATCCTGGCTGAGAGACGATAGCTTGATTCTGGGTTACGTTTCAGGCAAAGACGCATACGCCTATCCCATCAACATTCTGAACATGCACGAGATAGTAAATGACGTGTTTAATGGCGTTCCNGTGCTTATCACTTACTGTCCTCTGTGCTTCAGCGGAGTTGTGTACCACCNGGAGTTGGACGGGAAGCTTCTGACCTTTGGCAACACCAGCGCTCTGTACCAGTCCGATCTAGTGATGTACGACCACCAAACTGGCTCCTACTGGTTCCAGGTGGGGGGCGAGGCGGTGGTCGGCGAGTTGACCGGTTCGCATCTGAGTCTGTTGCCTTCAACCACGATGGCTTGGGGTGAGTGGAAACGTCTGTATCCCCAAACCCAACTCCTGACCGGAATGGCAGGTTCTCCCAACAGGTTCAACAGTGGGAGATATTCCCGGGGATTCGGCGGAGATTATCAGGGCCGGATCAATGATGAAAAGTTCATCTTCCCGGTCGATGAGAAGAAACTGGATTCCCGGCTATCCGCCGGAGAGATTGTCTTGACGGTGGAAGTGGGCGGCAAGGTCACCGCCTTCCCTCTGGACATCATCGGCGACGGCGTAGTGAATCACCAGGTGGACACTGAGCCGGTAGCGGTCTTTATCAAGGCCAGTGGTGGGGCGGTGGGAGCTTTCTCGCGAGTGGTTGATGGCAAGACATTGACCTTTGAATATAAGCANGATAGTCAGGACTTCGTTGACCAGGAAACTTCAATTGTTTGGGATGCGGCGGGCCGGGCGACCGGCGGTCCTATGTCCGGCGTCCAGCTAAAGCGGCTCAACACGAGGCGGTCCTTCTGGTTCTCAATAGCCATCGCTCTTCCCGGCGTAATCGTCTATACCCCCTGACGAGGCGGTCTTCGAGACTGCATCATGCCTACGGCTCCATCGGTTTTTCTTGACACTCACTGGGGATTGTGATAAGTTTCGCACGCCTAAAACCTGGGATTTTGTGGGTGAAAAGGAAAGATTTATGGTGCCGATAATTCTGGCTTTTGTCGCCGGTGGAGTAGCTCTTCTCTTTGCCGCCATCACCGCTATTAGGTTGATCAAGGCCGACGAGGGGAACGAACAAGTGCGGGCCATTGGTGATGCGATCCGTATAGGGTCCAATGCATTTTTACGCCGGGAATATATGGCGCTGCTCCCCTTCGTGGTGATTGTCGCGATTGTTCTAGGTGTATTGATCGACTGGTTGACTCTGGGATCCGTGGTTCCCAAAACGGCGATATCTTATCTCGCGGGAACCATTTGCTCGGCATTTGCCGGGTTGGTTGGTATGAGCATCGCGGTACGGGCGAACGTGAGGACGGCAACGGCCGCCATCCGGGGCCTGAACCCGGCCTTGCGCGTAGCCTTCTCCAGCGGCACGGTCATGGGCGTGACGGTGGTTGGGATCGGCCTGATAGGCGTGACGGCTCTGTACGTTATCTTCCAGGACATCACGGTGGTGGCCGGCTTCGGCTTTGGCGCCAGCTCCATAGCTCTATTTGCCAGGGTTGGAGGCGGAATCTTCACCAAGGCCGCCGACGTGGGCACAGACCTGGTGGGTAAAGTTGAAGCGGGCATACCCGAGGACGATCCCCGCAATCCGGGAGTCATCGCCGACAACGTGGGAGACAACGTTGGCGACGTTGCTGGCATGGGCGCCGATCTGTTCGAGTCCTATGTTGGGTCAATCATCGCTTGCATCGCCTTGGCGGGCGTAACCGCCTACGACGCCGGAACGGCGGTGTTACCGCTGGTGATTGCCGCCGGAGGAATATTGGCGGCTATCCTGGGAACCTTTGTAGTGCGAAGCGGCGAGCAAGCCGATTTCGGGAAATTGCTTTGGTCCTTACGGCGGGGTATCTTCGCCTCAGCGATACTGGTGGCTATCTTCGCGCTAGTCATCGTCCTAGCAATGGGCCTGGATATCAAACTGTTCTGGATCATATTGGTAGGCTTGGTGGCTGGCATAGTGATTGGCCTATCAACTGAATACTACACCTCTTACGATTACGGCCCCGTCAAGCAGATCGCGGCGAGCACGGAGACGGGGGCCGCCACAGTCATGATTAGTGGCATCGCCATCGGCATGATAAGCACGATAATTCCGCTGATAGCCATCAGCGTTACGATTCTAGTTGCCTTCGAATTATCGGGCTTCTATGGTGTGGCCCTGGCAGGGGTTGGATTGCTGTCCACCCTGGGCATCACTCTGGCCACGGATGCCTACGGCCCCGTTGCGGATAACGCCGGTGGTATCGCCGAACAGGCTGGGTTGCCTGCGGAGGTGCGGGAGCGGACCGACGCTCTGGACGCCTTGGGGAACACCACCGCTGCCACCGGCAAGGGATTCGCCATCGGCTCCGCCGCCCTTACCTCTTTGGCTCTGCTGGCGGCGTACGGGGTGGCGGCAGGATTGACCACGATAAATCTGCTAAGCCACACCACGTTGGTGGGGTTGTTGATCGGCGCCATGCTACCCTTCGTATTCTCCGCCCTCACTATGAAAGCGGTGGGGAGAGCAGCGATGTCGATCGTAGAGGAGGTCCGCCGCCAGTTCCGGGAGATTCCCGGAATAATGGACGGTACGGGCCAGCCCGACTACGCCCGGTGCGTGGATATCAGCACCACAGGCGCCCTAAAGGAGATGATTATCCCCGGTTTGATGGCCGTGATTGTGCCCATCGCAACCGGTTTCATCTTGGGTCCGGAGGCGCTGGGAGGCTTGTTGATCGGTGCGGTGGGCGCCGGGTTCATGTTGGCGATAATGATGGCGACCGCTGGCGGCGCATGGGACAACGCCAAGAAATACGTGGAATTGGGGAACTTCGGTGGCAAGGGCTCCGATGCTCACAAAGCGGCTGTAGAGGGAGATGTGGTCGGTGATCCGTTCAAGGACACCTCCGGCCCGTCCTTGAACATCCTGCTCAAGCTGATGGCCATCGTTTCCCTAGTGTTCGCCCCGGTGTTCNTGAAGGTCACCCCTCTAATCGACCTGATCTAGAGGGAATAACAGGTCCGGAGACTGTAAGACCAATCGAGGGGCGGCNTCAAGCGGAGCCGCCCCTTATTTTTTCGGAACCGGCTCAAGGGACTCATGGCATCAGGCTCATCGGCATTTGCGGGCTTGGGATAAGTGAAACGATGACGATGCGGGGAGCGAGTAAAGCGTAGCCAAGTAGCAGAGGTGGGCGAATCGGGGGCTACTTTGGGGTTGCCCATGCTCTGGCCGCGTAGGATGGGCTTCAGGAAGAGTCTTGAATTCTTCGGGTCAGGGGACCTGTCTCAGGATCGCGCAGATACCGTTGGTNCGATNTTTCCCCCGTCCCCCGTCCCCCGTCACATAAATCATCACCTTCCCCGCCTCCCAAGAAGTCGTCCCCATCACCGCCAAACAGTTGATCACCTTCGTCAGCCCCTCCCCAAAGCACATCGTNTCCGTCACCGCCGTCCATCCGGTCGGCGCNACCCCTCCCTCTTAGTATATCGTTGCCGTTGCCACCGCAGATGATGTCATCGCCTTCCTGTCCTAAGACGNCATCGTTCCCGTTCATTCCNAATATCACATCGTTGCGGGACGTGCCAACTATCNGATCATCCCCGTTGGTTCCGAGAATGTGNTCAGGATGATTGGAGTCATATGTTACTCCGAAGCACGTAGGCAAGGGATCGGCGGCAAAAACTGTCGACTGTAATAACAGCATACCGCCCAAGCTTACTGTGAACATNATGATAAAAACCGNACGCATCTTTCACCCTCCCGAAACCAATCTTCTGGTATCGGGTGGGCGTGCGCATCACTAGAAGGGGTGGTATCAAGGGTGATATTGGGATTAACCCCAACCGGCTACTCCCTGGAGTTGAAGCCTGGCGGCGAATCCCTCAGGGGACAGAATGAACGGAGGTAGCCAGAGACAGTACTAGAAAATACGAAGAAGGGGCATCGGTATGGGTCTTTAAAGTTCCCTGGTTGTACGGTATATCCGATATGAGGCTACTCAGTCTGCCTGATCGCCGACATAACCTGGGAATAACTGGTGGGCGTCTTTGTCTTAGCCGCCCCTTATCTTTCGCCCGTAAGTTGGACCAAGCTGACCAGCGTGGTAGCTCCTTTGATGTCTAATATCCCGACGGTACCCAGGCTTCCGGGACGGTGGGTACGCCCTGGATAGGTGGGGCTGCCTGGGTTCACCAGGAGCACTCCGTCGCGGATGCAAATCATCTCTTCGTGAGTGTCTCCGAAGAGCACCACATCCACCGGTTGACCGAATTTCTTAGCCAAGAGGTCTCTGGCCGAGCCGTTAGGGAATTCCAGAACATCGCCGTTGGCGCCGGTACCCACGTGGGGGCCGGGCCACTGGATATCGTGAATCATTCCTATGGACACATCTTCAACCTGAACCACCCGGGTTACCCGGGCAAGGCGGTCTCCGGCTTCGATGGGGTCTTCGTAGCCCCGCACCGCTAAGACCGGCGCAACGCTTTCCAGCACGTCCAGAACCCCGATGCATTCCAGGTCTCCGCAGTGGAGAATCAGGTCAACACCCTCAAAGGCTTTCAGGACTTGAGAGGGGAGGTCCTTTCCAGAGCCGGCGGAGTGGGTGTCTGAAATCAGTCCTACTCTCATGCGTTGGGAGCCAGGGCTTCGAGGGTGTGCTTTATCCCGTCGGTTGACGCGCCGTGGGGGAAAGCGACCACCGGCATGTCCGCTCCAGCGCTTCGGAACCGGTCAAGTTTGGCCCGGCAGGACGCTGCGTCGCCGATGACTGTGATGTTTTCCAGCATGTCTTCTGATATGGCGGCGGTGGCTTTGGTCCGGTCCCCAGCCGACCAGGCCTCACGCACGGCGTTAGCCTCATCCTGGAATCCGGAACGGCTGAACAGGTTGTAGTAGTACTGCCCCATTCCGCCGATGTAATAGGCCATGTGGGCGCGGACCTGCTGCTTGGTTTCCTGTAACTCTTCAGGGCTGTCGGCCACGTGGCAGATGATTTGTGGAGCCACCGTGATTTGTGAGATGTCTCTTCCTGCCTTGTTGGCGGCTTCACCTATCTCGGCTGTCAATGCGGGTAGACGTCGGTGGTGGAGCCAGATAGGCAGCCAGCCATCGCCCAGTTGTCCGGTTAGCTCCAGGTTTCTCGGCCCCAAGCTTGCCAGATATATGGGGATGTTTTCTTGCATGGGAGGCGACCCTAAGCGAAAACGGCCCAACTGGAAGAATTCTCCTTCATGGTTCAAGGGTTGGCCTGCCAGGGCTTTGCGGATAATCTCTATGTACTCTCGGGTCCGGGCCACCGGCTTCTCAAAGCTTTGACCGTGCCATTGTTCTATGAGCAAGCGGCCGCTGGAACCCAATCCCAAGATCGCCCGTCCTTTGGATATCTGGTCTAGAGAGGCGATGGTCTGGGCGATGAGCGCTGGACTGCGGCTAAAAACCGGTACGATGCCCGTGCCCACCCGGATCGACTGGGTATGGCAGGCAATCATGGTGAGGACGGTGAAGGCGTCGCGCCCCCAGGATTCTCCGGTGAAGAAAGTGTGGTAGCCCAACCGGTCGGCCAACTTAGCTATGGATATACGGTCGTCGTCCGAGATTTCCTGGCCGGCGCTTAGAGTCAAGGCGGTGTCACTCATCCCTAGTTGCGGCTCTCCCAAAGGGTGAAGTAGTCGGGCGAGTCGCCACGCAAAGCATCGGTCAGGTCGTGCATGGTTTCTTGATGCAACATGCGCTTTTCCTCGGTGACCAGGCGGGAGATGGTCTCTTCCCAGTTTTCCAGCGTCGCGTCGCCGATATTGGCTTTCAGGAGTTCCCGGAGACCGTCCAAAACCTGGTCCGCATGGGATGTCAGAGCGCCGCCGCTAATGACGAAGACTACCACGTTAGGGACTTCTTCCTCGTCGCCCGGATCAATGTCCAGCCGGTCCAGGATGAAAGTCATGGCTGTTTCCCGCATGACCTCTTCAAGTCGCAATGGGAGGTTGATAAAGTGGCTGAAGGGGAAGCTGGTGTCTTCCCGGAGCACTTCGGAGAATTCCGCTTCGACGCTTTTGTAGAATTCTTCCACGAAAACATCCTCGGTTTCCATCAGCAGAACCTGCTTAGGGTCTTCCCGTAGGTCGACCACTAGGAACTCCCTGAGGTGAGGGAAGATGCAGAGCTGGATGTCCGGGCGTTGGCCTTCCGGAAGTTGTGAGTTGAACAACTCATCCATTGGGAGGAGTTCTCCTTGTGGGACGGACCCGTTGGACCGATGGTCCGCTTTCTACTACTTTACCCCGCAATGAGGTAGTTATCCAGTCCGGTGCGGACTGGGCCACACCGCACTCTGAAAGCCGAACTATAACAAGTCGGCGATGTCCAGGAATTGGCGGTGCAGCCAATGGGTGATGTCTTCGCGGCAAACGGAGTTGGCAAGCAGAGATGCGCGGCGTTCCCGGTCCTCGGGCGTCATGGTGATGGCTTCATACAGCGCGTTCATGGTCCCTTCGATGTCGGTGGGCGATACGGTCAGCGCTCCTTCCGCCAGTTGATGGTGGACCCCGCTGGTGGCCGAGAGAATCAGCACCCCGTTCCGATCGTTGACCACCGGGCCTTCCTTGGCGACGAGATTCATCCCTTCGATGATTGTGTTCACCAGCAGGGCGTCGTAGAGCTTCATCCCGGCGATGGCTTGGGTGTAGTTGTTCTCGATGAATGTCTGGATCGGCTGCCAGTCGGCGGTGCCAAGGGAGCGGTTGATTTGCTGGACCACCTGTTCAATCTCCTCCATGTATCGCTGGTACTGGCGGATGTGGGTGCGGGACGGCACTAGGAATGCTAGAAAGGTTACTTTGCCTATCAGTTCCGGATGGCGCTTCAGCATCAACTCGTAGGCTTTGAACCCCCGGACGATATTCTTGTTGGGCTCGGCGCGGTCGATCCGGACGATGGTCTTTTCGTTGCACAGGGGCGCCAGCTTGGCTTCGGATTCCAAGGCCCGGGAGGAGTTGGCGATGCGCTGAACTTCACCCACATTGATTGATATGGGATACACCTTTACGTCGGTCAGGTTGCCCTGCCACTCCACCGTAAAGTTATGATGGTCGATCCCGGCCTCGGGCAAAAACTCCTCCACCGTGTCGAGGAAACTGCGCCGATCCTGGGGTGATTGGAATCCCAGGAGAT
>PANP01000022.1 GCA_002708395.1 Dehalococcoidia bacterium | reverse complement strand
GCGCTGCCTTGGTTATCGCATCGAGGCCCAAGGAGAGGTCATCACGATCAGCGGTGATACGGTCCCTTGCCCTGGGGTCATAGGGTTGGCCCGAGACGCCGACCTTTTGGTGCAGTGCTGCATGTGGTCCGAAAGCGCCCTGACCAACCCCACCGTCCAGATTTTCACCGAATCGATCCTGCCGACCACCACCCAGGCGGGCCAAATCGCGGCGGAAGCCGGAGTGAAGCGCCTGGTATTGACCCACTTGAGCCCGTCGGTCAATGAGACAGGGGCGTTGGCGGATGTGCGCCAGCATCATCAGGGTGAGGTACTTTTGGGGTCGGACCTCGTGGTCATAGAGTAAACGGGTAACAGGCGATACCTAGAGAAAGAAAGGACGACAATGGACACAGTAAATTACGAGAAGCGGGCACCCATAGCATCAATCACCATCAACCGGCCCCACGTCATGAACGCTTGCGACCCGCCCACCACCGACTACATCTATGAGTGCGAGCAGAACTTCGACCAGGACCCGGACCTGAAGGTTCTGATTCTGACCGGGACCGGTGAACGGGCTTTCTGTACCGGGATGGACCTCAAGGCGGCTGCGGCCCGCATCGCCGAGGGTGGCCCCGTCAGCAACGTGGTGCCTCCATATATGAAAACCGAAAAGATTACCATCGCAGCGGTCAACGGCTACGCAGTGGCCGGGGGACTGGAGAGGGCCCTGGCTTGCGACATTCGCATCGCCTCGGAGAACGCCCAGTTCGGTTGCTTCGAGATACGCCGGGGAATCCCCAACCCGCCGGACCCACTCATCCGCCTGATTGGCTTCGGACCGGCGCTGCACATGCTGCTTAGCGGAGATGTCTTCCACGCCGAAGAGGCCCTGCGCTTCGGCCTAGTCACCAAAGTCGTCCCGCCGTCCGAGTTGATGTCCACCGTCGAGGCCTTGGCCCAACGAATGGCGGAGTATCCGATAGAGGTGCTGAAGGCCACGAAAAAGGCGGCATTTACGGGCCGGGACATGGCAACGCACCAGTCCGAGTTATACTCTCGTGCCCTCGCAGCTCCGATTCGAGACTCCGATATAAGCAGGGAAGGAGTAACAGCCTTCGCAGAGCGGAGAAAGGCCAACTTCAAGTAGGGGGACGGGATTGCTCTCCGGTTATCCACCGGGTATATCCGGAGAGACGAATATCACCATCACTATCCCGGTTACTACTGCGAAGCCGATGAAGCCAATGACCGCAACCGCGATGGCCCGCCACGTAGATGTGTAGTCCAAGGCTTGCCGGATAGCGACCACCGCTGCGACCAACTGCCAGATAGACGCTAGGAAGAAGATGACTGGCCCGATCCCGGGTAAAAACCCGAAGACCTTGAACAGCCCTGGGGTTTGGGCATAACCCAATGTACGCGCCAACTGCCCCCAGTTCGCATGCGTCTCCGGCGTCGATAGTATCTTCGTCCCCACGAAGTAGGTTATCCAAGCCCAGAACGACCACCCAGCCAACGACGCCAGGACCCCAAACACCAAAGCCATGAATCCACCAACCCCAACGTTCCCAACCCCCGAAGCCAGAGACACCACCACAACCACCAGCATGGCCTGCAGTGTGGCAGACGTATCGGACTCAACCTCTTCGTAAGTCCCCGTGCGCAGCAACGCCGCGCCTATCATTCGTTGGATCACTGGTTATTCTCCAATCCGCAAGTCGGCAACTGACTCAACAGCCATACTCTGTACCCCTACCGGAAGTTAGGCATGACCTTCTCCGCGAATAACCGTAGGCTGTGTTCGGTGGCGGCGTAGGGCATGGCGCCTAGGCGGAAGTGGATGATGACGCCGCCGACGCCAATCTTGTCCACCTTTTCCAGGCGTTGGCAGACGGTTTCCGGGGAGCCGTAGATCAGGCCGTGATCTAAGGAGTCTCGGGCCGCGCCCGTCACGGCGGCGGCTTGAACGGCCCGCTCTTGTTCCGTGTTCATCCGGGCCCGGTTGTCCGAGAGATAGGCGCGCATGGCCCGGAAGTGGGGCACGGCGATCTCTTCGGCTTCGGCGTCGGTATCGGCGACGAAGATGTTGCGCCACACCCAGGAGTCGGCCACACTGCGTGCGACCGCCTCATCATCGAATCCAGCTTCGGACATGGTGGAACGGTAAAGGTCCATCCGCTCCTTGGTCGTCTCATCACTCTGGAGGTTCATCAAGAAGGGTCTTCCCTCTCGCGCCATCTCAAGGGTGGATGACAGGCCGGAACAGGCCCTTATCATCGGCGGGTGGGGTTTCTGGTATACCTGGGGCCGCAGCACCGGCAGTTCCACCTGCCAATATTTGCCTTCGTGCTTGTAATTCTCCGTGGTCCAGGATTTGACCAGGATGTCTTCCACTTCCAGAAGCATCTCGTGGGCATCGTCAGGGTCGATGCCATAACCCCTGAATTCGTAGAAGTTGTAAGCCGTGCCTCTGCCGACGCCGACAATCATCCTTCCTCGGCTGATGTTGTCGATGAGGGCGATCTGCTCGGCGAACCTGATGGGGTGGTGCAAGGCCATCTGGGCGACGGCAAAGCCTATCTTGACCTTCTTGGTCCGGGCGGCGATGGCCGAGGCGAAAGTCACCGGGTCGACGTAAACGCATCCGCCGTCGAAGTGGTGCTCCGCCAGCCAGATGGCGTCGAACCCCAACTCGTCGGTCAGGACCGCTTCTTCCAGCGACTCTTCGATCACGCTGAAGTCGTCGTCCGGGGATTTACTCTCTGGAAAGAGGAAGTTGCTGAACTTCACGGTATCTCCTTAAAATCCGGTTGGTTACCGGTAAAAGTCTCCGGCGAATCAAATGCTGTGTCTAGATGAGAATGCCCACTGTCATTCCGGCCGCGCCCACTCTCATTCCGATCCTTCGGCGGAAGGAGAGGAATNTCGGCTGCAGTCGNCCTGCCAGCACCCANATTCCTCGTCGCTANGCTCCTCGGAATGACAAGCNTCCCAGCTANGAATCCTCCCCAGTCACGTTTATCCTNTACTATGTGCCGGGATGGTAACGAGGCANCTTCCTAGAGTCAATGCGGACCGGTCTTTCCTTCGGTGGCGTCCGTAGCTTACAGTGATTGGATAAAGATACAAAGGAAGAATGATGTCGACGAACCGTGCTTTGATATTGGTCGGAGCAATCTTGGGTCTATCGGGTGTTATCTTGGGAGCTGTTGGGGTTCACGCCCTTCGCGACATTTTAGACGCTAAAGCCTTGGTCACTTTCGAAACCGGAGTGAGATTCCAGATGTACCATTCGCTGGCGTTGCTGGCCGTGGGCCTGCTAGCGGGGCAGTGGAAANCNGGACTTGTGAAGTTGTCCGGCATCCTGTTNACCGTCGGCATCTTGGTGTTCAGTGGGAGCCTCTACATCCTTGCGGTCACGGGAATCGGAGTCTTCGGGGCGATAGCGCCTTTNGGCGGAATGAGCTTGATCGCCGCATGGGCTTCACTGGTCATGGGCGCCATCCGGCAGAGAGACTCTTCCTAAGCGTCCGGGCCAACATCCCGCCGTGCCTGTGATATTATTGGGGCGCAATATTCTGCTATGGAGGCTCCCTCATGCCTTTCGGCGGCAATGACTGGCACGAATTGACCCAAGAAACGACCCTGGAGCCGGACCTTCACATCTGCGACCCNCATCACCACTTCTGGGATTATCGCGACGCCCGGATCCCCTACCANCGATACCTGCTGCACGAACTAGCCGCCGACATCACCAGCGGCCACAACGTGCGTTCCACCGTGTTCGTGGAAGCCCGTTCGATGTACCGCTCNGATGGCCCGGAAGAGATGCGTCCCGTGGGCGAGGTTGAATTCGTACAAGGTCTGGCCGCGGCCAGTGCCAATGGTCTGTACGGGCCAGGCCGGGCGGCAGCAAGCATCATCGGACACGCCAACCTGCTTTTGGGGGACCAAGCCGAGCCGGTACTACAGGCATTGCAAGCCGCCAGCCCCAACCGATTCAAGGGAATCCGCCACTCGGTCACTTGGGACGACGAAGTGACGAGCACGGCGGCGCACAGNATGCCGGGCCAAATGAGTAGCGATAACTTCCGGGCAGGAGCGAGACTGCTGGCTAATATGGGCCTGTCCCTGGANGGATGGATGTTCTTCCGCCAATTGCCCGAACTGGCCGAGTTAGCCAAGGCGATACCCGACCTGACAATCNTCCTCAACCACGTCGGCGGACTGCTTAGGGAAGGGGTTTACGCCAACCGGGACGATGAAGTGCTGCCCATCTGGCGCAGCGGCATCGCCGCCGCCGCCGCCTGCCCCAACGTCGTCATCAAGCTGGGCGGCATGGGGATGCCTTCCAACGGTTTCGATTGGCATACGAGAGANAAACCCATCGGCTCCAATGAATTGGCCGAGTCCATGGCCCCGTACATGAACTACTGCATAGAGCAGTTCGGTCCGGANCGGTGCATGTTCGAAAGCAACTTCCCGGTGGACAAGGTGTCCTTCTCGTACAACATCATGTACAACGCCTTCAAGCGCNTGTCCAAGGACTATTCGGCGTCAGAAAGGGCTGCCATGTTCCANGACACTGCNGCTAGGGTTTACAAGATAGNCGTTTAGGGCCGACGTCTCGTCCTGACCCGCTAGGCGAGATGGCCTAGAGCCTCCCGTTCCTCTACGGTCGCTATCTTGAATATGGTCCAATGCCTTAGTTGGGCTATGTCAATGCCCTGCTCATCTTGTAACAGGACATCGAAGTTGGCGAAGTGGTGGGCCTTGCGTTCGTAGGCTTGAATCAGATGGGCACCGCCGGTGACCGTGGAACCTACGGGTAACCGGCGATGATGTTGCACCCGGCTTCTAGTATGCATCGATGTCGGGATGGCGAAATTATGCCTAAGGAGTTTCTCCGCCCATCCCGCGATCCATGAAGGGTGGGCAACTGGATTTTCGCCGGTGAACAGGGGAGCGTCAGTTCGTTGCTTGTTAGTGATGAACTCCCATAAGGCTTCGTGAGATAATTCGAGGCTCATCGCCGCCCAGTCCTTTCCAGCCTCGGCGTTCTCCAAANTTAATGGTNCTTTCGGATGGACCTCGTCTATCGGGCGCATGNACGCCGGGCGGANCAACTCGCTGGACCAGTCCGACATTCCTGAACCTACCCTGCCAACGACACATACTTCGCCGTCCTGGTTAATCATCTCGACTTTCCAAGACGCCGATCCGGTTTCCTCGTCCTGCGACGCCCTGACGGTCAGGCGGTCACCGGGAAACGTCGGCTGTCGAAAAGAGTATTCCGCCCAGCCATNATCCAGCCAGTCTTCTCCCAAGGCTTCCANGATAGTATCCGTTGCCCATCCCCAAACCGTAACGCCCCCCACCAAGGGACCGGCAAAACCGTATGACTTGGCAACCTCGGTGGAGTGGATAGGGTTGGTTATATCGGCGCTATCATCGTTATCGAGATAGGCTTCCACAATGTTTTCAATCACTGGACTTGCCATGGCGTTCCAATATCCTCCAACGGTCGATACTCAAGGTTCGATCCTGCGCCACCACTTCCCCACCTAGGGCTCCCTAGTGGTGAACCGGCTGAGCCACAGCCAGTACAGCTGCCCGACTGCGTGCCCCTACGCCATCACCCTGCGGAAGAACTGTAGGGCGTTGCCGCCGGCCAGCTTGGTGACGTCTTCGTCCGAGTATCCCCGGCTAATCAGCCCCCGGATGATGTTCTTGCCGTCTTCGGGAGATTCCAAACCATCCAGATAGGGAGCGGGCAATTCGTCGGCGTTCCGGCCCAGCATCACCCGGTGAAAGGCAACGTGGTCGCCGATGTTGGTGTCGGTGCCAATGGCCACATGGTCCACGCCCACCAGCTTTACCATGTAGTCGTAGTGGTCCAGAACGCAGCCGATGTCCTGGTTCGGGTCGTCACTCAAGGAGTTGGGAACAGCGGTGATGGCAATCATGCCCCCCGCTCTCGCACAGGTTGCCAGTTCTTCGTCGTTACGGGTCCTGGCGGTGGGCCGCAGGGTGTAGGACGCATTGTGGCTGAAGGTCACCGGAGTCTTGGAGAACTTGACGGCGTCCATGGCNGTGTTGAAGGAGGCGTGGGAGATATCGATGCCCATGCCCAGCGAGTTCATGCGGTTCACGACTTCGATACCGAACTCGCTAAGACCGCCGTCGTTGCGCTCGTTCTGACCGTCGCCGATGTAGTTCTTGCGAGTGTAGGTGAGACCCGCAAGACGGATGCCCATGCCGTGGTAGANGTCCAACCGGTCGATCTCGTTGCCGATGGCCAGGTGCTCCAATGTGGGCAGGAAGCCGACGGTCCCNTGCTGCTTGCAGGNCTCTATCTCGTCCGAGTTGCCGACCAAGACCGCGTGGCCGCTGAGGTTAAGGTCCGACAGCATCAGTCCGACCTCAGCCTGCAGGTCTTGGAAGCGAGTGAAGGACATGTCGTGAGTATTGATGAANCCTCGGAAGGCGTTGGACGTGGAGACGGCGGTCCAACCGCCCTGCTTCACAGCCTCGTATCCCCACTTGTACTTGTTGGCCCGCAGCAACTCCACCAACCGCTCCATGTCNTCGGGGCAGACGAAGGGGTGCTGATGCACGTCGACCATTATGATGTCTTCCATAAGGCGCTGGTACCGGAGTTCCTCGCCTTGGTCTAGCGTAACCGTCATCGACGGCACCCGGCCNATCTCTTTCGCCAACGGGATTTCGTTTTCTGACATCCGTTAATCTCCTTGATCTTGGATTCGTTCGATTTAATACGGGTGTTACTTAGCAGGAAGCGATCCGGCGAAGGTCACTCCCCTTTGCACCCACCGCTTGAGGTCCCGGTCTCCCAGGGCTGCTGCGTCCACGAAGACGAAACCNTTCATCGGNCGGCCGGTAAAGTCCATCGGCCGGGCGTAAGGCTGGGCCAAAGCGTCTTCCAGGGCGTCGGCGCCAACCCGGACCATCAGATCGTCGTTGGTCACGCCGCAGCACATGTTGCCTTGGAGCATCAAGACGATACCACCGAACATCTTCCTTTCGATCAGACCTTCTTAACCCTCCAGAGCCTTCTGCACCCTCTGGGCTATTTCGGCGTTGTAGGGCATGCCTGCACTCCGATGTTCATTTGCCAACGGCCCTAGCCATCAGTCTCTTGCGGCTACAAAACTCCCGAAAACATAACGCCGCCGTACCCGCCCCGGTTGGGCGGAAGCCGGGTCACTTCCACCCGGAACCCGGCCGCTTCCATCAGTCTGGTCCAGGTAGCTATCGGGAACAGGCCGGTGATGTGGGTGTCCTTCTCGACACGCTCTTTCCCAATCTCTTTTATCGTATAGGTGTAGATCGACTCTATCTGGGTATCGTCCGGATCAGGATCGTGGAGATGTTCATCGATGGTAACCTCTACTCGCCCCTTTTTCCTGACCCATTGGAATTGTTTAGAAGTAGCGCCGTCAAAGTCCTCCCGCACCCAGTCCGGTGCAATCAGCAACACTCCTCCGGATCTAAGGTGAACCCTGCACGTTTCCAGACTAGACTTCAAGTCCTCTTCGGTCAGCAAGTAGGAGACGGCGTCATGGATGAGCACAGCGTCAAATGTCTGGCCTAACCGAACCGATCGCATGTCTCCCAGATGGTGGTCNACTCCCAGGTTCAATCCCGTGGACAGGCGTAACATGTGGGGCGAGAGGTCCACAGCGGTGGCCTGGAAGTGCCTGGTCAGGTGNGANAGATTATGGCCGCCACCCGATCCCAATTCTAGGATGCGGTGCCGGCCCTCGCCAAGTTTGCCCCACAACGCCCTGCGCCAGTAGCCGGATTCATCAGCATACTCTTCGGGAGGGCTGATGACCGGCCACAGCCATGCCAGGTCGTTGTACAACCGGTGGAGGGTCATCGGGCTTGCTCACGTCCTAGGTGAATGGGNTCAGGCTACCGGTATTCCTTAACACATTGCTCCAGCAGGTCGAAGGCCGCTTTGGCAAAGGCCCACATATTAGCCTCCCGGTTGTCATCGCCGGTTTCAACGGTAATAGCCCTCTCGACGGGACCGGAAACAGCGATACAGGCGTGGCCAGCCGAGTCGCCGTAACGATTTCCGGTGGGGCCGCTGGCTCCGGTTTCGCTAAGAGCCCAAGTCGTATCCAGGGATTGGCGAACGGTGCGAGCGTTCAACAATGCGTAGGGTTCGGANCTGGCTCGGATATCGGTCATGGCGGAATCGGGAANTTGAAGCAGACCTTGCTGCGCGGACCGCGTGTAAACCACGGCGCCGCCCCGGTAATAGTCCGATGCACCTGGTATGGAGACGAGGCACGCTGAGAGCAGTCCGCCGCAAGACGACTCGGACACGGCGAGAGACTGCCCCGTCTCTTTGAGAAGCGCCGCTACCGATTCAGCCGTTGATGTTAGGTCCGGCATGGGTCCCTCCTGACAGAAACAAAAGTGATATGGGGTTGGTGCGACGCTATTCTACCTTATCTCACTCGTGATGGACGCATCAGCCGATGGGCCACCACATCGATTCCTCAGTTAGTCCATCCGGTTTCTCCCGGCCTACGGAAATGGGACCTTTTACCGATCTAGGCGCAATAGCTTGACTGCCTTGTCCCGGATGTGCTGCTAGCCTCAGTAGTCTCAACAAATTGTTGAGGCCTTTTTTCGCCCAGCGAGTTTGAACAAAGAAAAAGGTGCCTTCGAAGGCGGCCTTTTCTTTGTCTGGCGCTATCCCGAAGCTTCGGTGAGGCACGGCAAATTCATGCCGACCTCGTTTCCAGACTGACCTTCCCTTTTGGACCTACAGGGTTAGGAACTGGCGATGGCAGGTGAGGACAGTTGACGGACGATGAAAGCCTTGATCATTCCAACCGCGCGGTCGGTTTCCGGTCCGGCGTTATAGCCGAACCCGTGGGGCATACCTTCGAAAATCTCTAGCTGAATGTCGCCTCCGGACCGACGGTACGCCTCGGCAAACTCCCTCGTCGCCGGCACCGGTATGTTGTCGTCTTCCGTGCCCTGGATAACCAAAGCCGGAGGCAGCTCTACTTTTTCGCCCCGCTGCAGAATCATGTGAGGATTACCCTCGGTGGTGCCATCACTGCTCGTGAAGTAGTTGTTGGTCGCGGCGACCAGCCTGTCGTTATTTGTTTCCTGGGCATAGAGGTAGCGCGCGTAGGGGTCCACCACTGGCCAGCAGGCCACGATGTAATTAAGCATGGCGTCAAGGTCCGAAGCTTCGTCCAGTGGTAACGCGGCGTAGCGAGGGTCATTGGGACGCATGGCGCTGAGAAAGACTCCGTGACCACCGCTCGAAGACCCTATCGCTCCGATAGAGCCTGGGTCGCCGTTGAAGTCGGCGGCATGGGCTTTCAGCCAGCGCGTCCCGAGATTGATGTCGGCAACCTGGGCCGGGTAGGGATGATCCGGAGCCAGCCTGAATTCGATGGCCGCCACCACGATGCCGCTTTCGGCCAGGGCTCGGTCCATAACCTCGGCGTTTGTCCTGGTACCTCGGTTCCACGCACCTCCATGTACATCCAACATGACCGGGAACGGACCTGTTCCCTCAGGCTGATAAACACGCACGGGCCAAGACTGGCTCTGATTCCGGCGATATTCAACTTCTTTAACTTCGAGTTTGCATGTTTGAGAAGGGTCGTAGGACAGCGCCGGTAGCAGAGCCATGTCACACTCCAACATCTAGGTTCAGGCCAGTCATCTCCGCATTATATGAACCAATAGAGGCATGGCCTGTAGCGTGTTGAAGTATATCACTGGCCCTTCTTCCGTTCTGCCACCGGTCCGAAGCGCAATGGCCCGATAGGTCCGCCGCATTGGCCCAACCGGCTATGCATAAACGAACTAACTTGATACAGCAACTCAGCCCTCGTGCTACTAACGTTTTTGAAAGGGCGATGGGACAATAACTATAATGATTGTCCTGTTCTCCGTTATTCAATACGTAACTGTATGGAGTAAATCCGTATAGGGTTATAAAGCCTATGATCAGAAAGAATAGACCCCATGGAGAATAGGACGTTATCTGGATGATTAAGGCGATGTTAACAAAACTCGGGATCCAAAGATGGCGCCTGTTGGTGCTGTCGTTCAGCATTCTGTTATTGGTAGGATGCGGACAAGAGCAGGTCATTGAACTTCCTGCGACGGCGGTGCCGGTCCGATTTCCGACGCAAGTAGCCGTCGAGCCGTTGGCTCCAACCTCGTCAGCCACGGACGCAGCCCCCGACGCAGCACCGGCCCGTACCCCGAACAGCGCTGCCTCAACTTCGCCTAGCCAGCCGCCTACACCGGTCCCAGCAACGAAAGAGACCGTAGGCGATCCGGCAGCGACACCCGCACCATCTTTTGAGACCAGTCCTCTCCCACCTCCTGCCGAGCCTGTCTTTGAACTACTTGCTCCGGCGAACGATACCGTTTCCGAAGTGGGCGTTAGAGGGTAACCTTCGACGGGCCCACCGACCCGACAGAAGGAGGGCGCCCCCATAACTACAAGCACGCCCGCCAAACCCGCAGACGCGTCAGCTTGAGTTCCGGAGAGGGTCTCCCCATCCCTTCCCTCACGCTGACCAGCCATCCCGGAGAAGAACCCGACGGGAGCCCGATTCTTCTTGACCAAGTAGGCATCACCCATTTTTCCATCAGCGTCGCCGACGTCAACGCGCTTGCCGAGGAATTGTTGTCCAAGGGAGTTGAGCCGGCTGGACCCAGGGAGTCTTTCGTCGATGCGGAAGGAAATTTCCGGTACATATACGTTCGGGACCCCAACGGCATCCTCATCCAATTCGACAACGGCGGCAGCGGTTAGGACCGGACGGTTTGTCCAACATTAACTCGGGCCGGACGGCCTAATCAGAAGCAGGGCTCCCCACGAAATATCTTTTCGTTGTGGCCGTCTGGATTATGGGACTCGTCGGCTTGGTCGACTTCATCGTAGACAACCTGGTGAGAAGCAGGCTGGTTCGGCGGCGTATCTGCGGGAGCGGCCACATCCACGTCTAGATAGTAGGCGTCCTGAGGCGTAAACACTCCGAATCCCATGACCATCACGTACCAGGTCCCGGCGGCCGGATCGAAAACCGTGAGATGCTCCGGCGAATTCAGCGTCGAGCCACTGAAATCGGNGTGGAGGACAAAGCCGGGAGCGCAGAGAAACATATCCAGGTCGTTGGTGGGAAAGCGGGCCCAATTCTGCCGCCAGCCCAACTCAAATGAGGNCCGGCTTGTCCCGCTGGGTATGTCAACCGGTATCAAGATTGTGTCACCGGGTTGGATCTGGTCGTTGGGTTCCAAGGTGGNTTTCCCACCGTTCCTTCTGATGGTTACCTTGGCTCCTACATTGCCGTTGTTGGTCCAGTCGCCTTGCACCGTTACTTTCATCAGTCCCGGCTCCATGGTTGACCTATTCACAAAGGCCCCGAAGATAGCCCCCTGCAGTCCAACGGTGCCATCGCCGATGGTCAGCCGAGCCCGGCCGACGACGTTGGCGCTGTAAATTAGATAAGGCAGGCCGCCTCGCTTGGCCCCCTTCACGTAAACCTCGATGGAGTTGGGAAGGGCCGCCGGTACCGGGTTGGGGTCTATGCTCACGCCGCTGAAATCGATGGTGACCGACGTAGTGCTGGGCTCTATCTCAAATATCAGGTCAACGGTTCGGGCCGGCTGCAAGTCCCGAATGTCGATGCTATAACTCCCACCACGCAGAACCACATTGGGGATATCCTCATCGGGAGCCGATTGCCTCAACTCATCCCTGGTTTCTCCCGATTTCATCAACTCCAGAGACTTCGCCACGTTCAGATAACCGGCTCCTTGAGACCGCCGTTTCCACTCTGGGCTAAGTGGCGAGGCCCCGTCGATGATGGCATTGCGAACTACCAGCGGGCCGAACTCGGGCGCGTTCGCCTCAGCCCAGCCCATCAACAACGCCGCACCTCCGGCCACGGCGGGCGTGGAGAAAGATGTCCCGGAAGCGAATCCGGTGCCATCCTGGGGGAACAGGGACAGGTTGAAGACGCCGGTCGCTGTCACGTCAGGGCTGGCCCTACCGTCAGCCAAGGGTCCCCGGCCGCTGAAGTCGGCGGGCCTGAACTCGTCGTCCGGGTACATGGCGTGGCCTTGACCCGGACCAAAAGTGATGTCCCAGAATACTCGGGTGTGCACCGGGTCGCTGGACGCCCCCGCCGTTAATGCGCTAAAGGCCGTGCCCGGAGTGGACACGGAAACTGGCGCCGGACCATCGTTGCCCGCAGCGGCAACGACAAGGATACCGGCATCGGTGGCGGCGTCCACAAGCTGATCCTCCAGAGTCCGGCCATCGAATCGGGCCGATCCGCCCAGGCTCAAGTTGATAACGTCGATATCCATACCTCCGGGTAACCCGGAGGTATGCTCCTTCTTCTTAGTTATCACGTGGTCTATGGCAGACTCGATTATCGACGATGAAACGCCCGACCCGGTGTGGGGGAATACTTTCACTGCGTAGATGCTGGACTCGGGGGCGAGACCCACCAAGGGCAGCATTATCAACTGGCCTGTGGTGAAGAAATTCTCTTCTGGAAGATGCTCTTGAAATATCGCGGCCAGCTCGGCGTCCGACGGCACTCTACGGTCCAGCACTATGAAGCAACGTGACGCAATGACGCCGGCCACGAAGGTGCCATGGAAGTTGTTGGTCGGGAGGGTTGATCCCTCAAATTCGGTGCCAGCGTCCGGCGACAGGTCCGGTCCTTCAATCACCCGGCTATCCGGATGCCCCACGTCTCCCCTACCCGACAAACAAGTGTGGGCTGCCTCGGTCCCAGTATCGATCACCGCCGTGATTGCCCCCGCCCCCGCGCCGTTCTCGTCCCAGGTATCGGCGGCCCCGGTGACCGAGGTTATGTAGCTGGGAAACCCATCAGGAATTTCCCCAATCTTGGCGGCTAGCGACGGATGGTCAAACAGTTGGGAGGGGTTGACCATTAGGGGTCGAGGCTCCAGGTACTCTTCCGGCAGCTTCGGCAACTCGACCATACGGTCTTTCTCGATGCGCGTCACCGCAGGCAGCGCCCCCAAGACCTTGAGACCGGACGAGGGCAATCGGGCAGCGACGGCGTCGACATTCTGGTACTGGATGGTCACCGTCCCACCCATGTCCTCAATGGCGTCAACCAACTTCTTGTAGGGCTTGGCGGTATGGACGATGACCCGTATGCCCTGGTCAATACCGGCGCCGCTCTGGGGCTGGGCGATGATGGTAGAGCTGGGAAGCGCCGCTAAAACCATAGCAGCAAGAATCAGAAGCCCCATAACCCGGTTCTTGAGAGGAGGAAAAATCCCCTCTTGGTCCCCCTTTATTAAAGGGAGGTTGGGGGGATTTTTGACCTTCCTTAGGAACACGTTAATCATCATTCAGCCAAACCCGGCATATACCGCCACGCCGTATCACCATATGTACCATGAGTTTACGGATTAGCCAATACTATAGGATTCAAGTCTGGAAGCCAGGTTGCTTGGTGACGAAGACACTGGGGCCCAGAACGGCGGGCCCAATAAGGGATCACTCGAGGTTGGTTCACATCAGTAGTTTTCAGAGGTCTTGCCCCGCCCCAGACCTCCTTCTCCGATCAGGTTGAGATTATCAAAGCGATTCTTGAGGTAAAGCCGCTTTCTGAAGAGCGGCATGAAAATAACACAAAGGCGAGCGCGGGTACGCCTGATTAACTTGGCGTCTGGACTCCGGCTGATTCGAGAGTAGCTGGCGGTAATACAGAACAGCATAGGGCCGGAGGCGTCGATTATGACGTCCTCCGGCCTTTATTTTTTCGGGCGTGATTTGGAGTCTGGTACGGAAACAGTCTCTTTCTATCTCCGCCTATGTGACGACGTTGTCCTCACCGTTTTTCCTAAGACGGTGAAGGGCTACGCCGGCACACCGCTTGAACTCCGTTTCACAGTGTTGGTTACGGACGGTCGATACAGATAACGTTAGCGTATAGCGTCCAGGGTGTATCGTCAGACGAGACGCGGATAGCGTTGACCCGCCATTGGTTGGGCAGAGCCTGCCGCGGCCACGGATCGTTATCGATGATTCGCACTTGAGCAAATCCAGTATTTCCGACCGAATGCCCTCCACCAACGGCGACCATTGGGTAGGGGCAGGCGATGGTCACCACGAATTCTGAATTATTGGCTTTAGTGGTCGCGCCAGTACTCCGGACATGTACATATCCACTCAGGCCGTCTGAGCCGGGATAACCCGGAGGGCCTGACGGGCCGATTTCTCCGGTCCTGCCGGTTTTGCCTGTTGGGCCGGAGGGGTCTGACGGACCTGTTGCTCCGGTACTGCCAGTAGAACCAGCAGCGCCGGTGGCGCCCTGGGGACCTACAGCGTTCCAGTCGAGTACGAGATCTTTCTCCTTGCAGCCGTCATTGGAATCCCTACTGCCCTTGTCCTTGCNGCCGTGGTCTTTGCTGCCGCCATCACCCAGCGGGTCGACAATCTTAATCTCGCCGCTCTTATGATTCACGCAAGCGTGGATGACTTGGCCCTCCACCGGCNCTTCGTGAGCTATGAGGCGAGGTACTGCCAAGAACAAGAACATCGCGCCCAAGACCGCTGCGAAGACAACCAATGGTGTGGGAACTGCCGAGAGTTTTAGGTTAGTCAAAGCATTCACCACATTCATATGCTTTTGAATCCGTTACTATGCTCGTCTAGTCTTATCTTGACGTCCATCCTTGACTAGGTACGAAGGAGGACGCCAGGTANCGCACACCTTGATTACTGGAAGATTGAAGGATATCCCCAACCCCCACCCCCTTATCCCAGGTCTCGCGGCTATCGTTCCGGCCAATAGTGGTGGTATATCGCGAGCCGTTGGAAGACGCAAAGCGAATCGGTAGCCGGCGGTCCAACGGATTTAAACTCGATTCCCTCCTGGCGGAGGGACCCTTCCCACACCGACACCGAGTTTTCCGGGTGGAATATAGCAGCGCAGTAACATAGTGTCAACGAGATTCGGACATGGGTGANGAAATCCCGAAGGNTTTGATAGGTTTAGTGGAGCAAGTATAGGTCGCGCAGNCTCAGAGGCGTTGATGCAGANGGGAAGGGAGCGGACCCACCACCCNGTGAATGAGAAGAAANATCAACGCACAAACCGGCTCTGCTCCAGGGACCACCCAGGATAAGGGCTACTCTTGGTTGCTGAACTCGAATGATATCGACGGGGTGGTGTGCATCAGTGTCTTCAGAAAAACGAACAGGAAGATCGTGCTACCGGCCATCTCCAGGAACTCTTCGATGCTTTTCGAGAAGTGTACGGCGCGGTCGGGAAAGGTGGAAAACACATCGGCCACGCCAACCATGATGCCGTTCTCCATGCCTTCGACGAAATCCATCCCCATGGCGATGGCGAACAGACCCAGCGCCGAGCAGACCAGCAGGTTGAGGTAGAGCGCCGGTAATTGACGCATCAGAAAAATGACGACGAACAGACCGGCTGCCGCGACGCTAGGCCCGAATATCAGTTGCCAAGTGTAGCTGGAGAAAACATCGTATAGCTGCCCTAGTAAACCGGGATTGGGTTGGTCTTTCGGACCGGTGACCAAAACGCTGAATATGGTTCCCAAGCGCTCATGCAACTTGGTCGCGTCGGCCAATCCCATGTAGAAAAAAAGCCCGGTCACCAAGCCCCATCCCCAAACCACTCTGGACCTGGAGCCCCGGTTCTGGCGGCTGACCACCAGGGTTATCAATAATAGGACCACGCTAACGCTCAGCATCTGGAAGCTGGAGAAAAAATTCGGTATCCCATCTTCGCGAGTGATGTTGAAGAACCTTCGCGCCGCTCCGATGGGGATCCATCCTAATTCGGTGACAAGCGCATCCAACATCAAGATGGCAATCTCCACCGTCAACAGACCCGGTATCAACCACCAAAGCATCTTGTCTTGGTCAATCTTTATCAGCCAGGACACCTCTTCGCATAAAGGCCATCAGGTGGTTCCCAAGTCGAACCGGTTTCTTGAACACATAGGTTATTGGATGGCGCTGACTATAATATTGCGCCCAAAGTGCGTCAACCGCACTCTGCCTCACCGCATCGACCGGCTCCTATGAGCCAGCCATCTTCCGGATAGGCGTAAATTCGCAGACTGCGTATCCCTAGTCCCAGGGTCTTCGTTCCAGGCCAGCCTGTTCGGAGTAGCTGCTATAATCGGGCTTCCGATCAGTTATTAGTTAGCGAGGGAGCCACCGATGATTTTTTGTCCGACATGCGGGGCCAAGCTTGGTACAAAGATGGACGGGGGCCGGGAACGTCCCGCCTGTCTCGTTGATGGATGCGGGTTCACCTACTACGGGAATCACTCCATCGGTTGCGGCGGCGTGGTCATCCGCGACAACAAGGCGCTCCTGATCCAGCGGGGTATCAACCCTAACAGAGGGGCCTGGCAGATCCCAGGTGGCTACGTGGAGGCCGACGAAGAGATTCTCCCGGCGGTGGAGAGGGAAGTGCTGGAGGAATCCGGCATCGTGGCCCGGGTCAAGGATGTGGTGGGCATACGCCACGCCACCTCAGCGCCCAACTCCAACGTGTACGTGGTCTTCCGCCTTGAGCCGCTATCAGGCGAGCCCAAGTTCGACGGCGACGAAACCATCGGCGCCGGTTACTTCAGTTGGGAAGAGATAGAGAACATGGAGGGCGTCCAGGGATTCTCCCTATGGTCCATCCGCCGGGCCTTGGACACGCCCGAAGGCGCAGGGCTGATGCTCCACGAAAGCGACCTCACCCGCCAGCGTCCAGGGTGGACCCTCTTTGGCGTGAACGAAGCCAATCACTCAGCGTAGGGATATGCCCCACCTATTACTAGGTCTTCGCCCCGAAACTCAGATGGACTAGTCCCGTTCGTGGTGAGTCCTTCGGCTTCGCTCAGGACAGTCCTATCGAACCACTCTTTCGGGGGAAGACCCTTCGACAAGCTCGGGGTGAACGTAAGTTCCTAACGGTTATCTGCCTAATCCGGAACTAGATAGGCCAGCCACCCTCGGAAATATCTACCCGGTAGCCCTCTCCGTCACGGATCCAGCTCTCGGCGATGGCCCCGTAGGTATTGGTTTGGGCGGTAGTATTCGCTGTCTCTTCGATACCTGAGACGCTTTCCACCACGAACCCAAAATGGTTGATGCCCCAGGGGATGTCCGGATTGTGAATCAGGGCAACGCCGACAAAGCCGTCGGAAAGATAAACGGTCCCGTTGGGGCCGCGTTCCTTTTCTTCCATACCAAACACGGTCTTATAGTACTCAGCTTCCGCGTCCCGNTCCTGAACGTTCATAGCAACGTGACGAATCCGCGGTCTTTCCATCAGATGGCCTCCTTAATNTTTGGGCACTCCGTGAACTCTNCGNATACCGATTCTACACCAATCAGAGATTTCCGGCCCCGCCACCGATGAGACTGCTTAATAACCCGATGACCGATGGTATTGACGCTACTCCTTTGACTCGCCCANGGACTTTAGGCGTCAGTGAAGATTCCGAATACCGCTCCTTGAGGGTCCTGAATCACCGCGAATCTCNCGATGCCTGGAATCTCTGTCCCAGGGACCAATATGGTAGCGCCTAGGNAATCGGCCTTGCTGGTAGTGTCGTCGACGTTGGCGACGCCGAAGTACACCCNNCAGTGGGGCGGTACCGGTCCCNTCTCCTCNGTGATTTGCATCACGCCAGCAACGTCGTCGCCTGCAGCTTTCAGCAATGTATATTCCATGGCCCCTTCCATTTCACCACTATCGAGGCCCAGAAGACCGGTATAAAAATCGGTGGCATCACTACGATCTGAGGTCGTAAGTTCGGTCCACATGACGGCTCTCGGCTCTCTTTTTATCCGGCAACCGATGTGGCCTTGAGGTTGCCACACAGCGAATGCCGCTCCCTGCCGGTTTTGGAGCATAGCCATCCGCTCTTCGGTGAACACATCCATAGGGCCGAACAAGACGGTCCCTTCAGACTACTGTACCTTGGCTACCGCTTCATCCACGTTGGTTACGGTGAAGTAGGTGTTCCAGTGGGGCGGCACCNCCATCTCCCGCTCTTCGTCTCTATGTAGGTATATGGCCGCTGCTTCCAGGCCGTTCAACTTCTGCATGTGGTAGAACCAGTTATCGCCGATCGGTTGAGGGTCGTCCACCCACCCGAATGTGGCGCTGTAAAAGTCCAATGCTCCCTTCTCGTCGCTGGTGGATAACTCGAACCACGATGGGGTACCCGGAGCGTGGCTGCTTACTTCAGGCATAATCTAACTCCTTCGGCACGCTGTTGATCGCCGTTAATCGCCGAATTTTCGTTAGATGAATTTTAATCAGTCCCAGAATCTGTGACAAGTTACNTCTTACATTCAAACACTTTGAAGCTATTGACTCCAACACCATAGAGATTAAAATCGGAACTAATCAAGCGCTTGGAGGCATATATGGGACCGAATCTGGTTGACCATCTTCTTTACGAACCGGAGGACAATGGCATCCTATGGATAAAGTTCAACAGGCCGGAGCGGATGAACGCCCTTATCGGGTCGTCTGAAGAAAATGGAACGGTGGCCAAGGTTGGCGAATACATGAGGGCCGGCGACGACGACCCCAACGTGCGGGTCATAGTCCTCACCGGAGTGGGCCGAGGGTTCTGCTCTGGAGCCGACATGAGGCGTGACACACCGGACTCCCTTAAAGGGGAGAACTTTATCGGGAACCGGGGCATCTCCGAGGGTCCCGACGCCGCCCGAGAGCGTTTCTTCCACGGCTTCACCAAGCTGCATCGGGACATCTCCCAGATACGCAAACCGACCATAGCCATGATTAACGGTCCCGCCGTCGGCTCCGGGATGGACATGGCGCTGCATTGCGACATCCGTCTCGGGTGCGAGAACACCCGGTTCATCGGCTACCAGCAACTGGGACAGATAATCGAGAACGGCGGCAGCTACTACTTCCCCAAGATGGTCGGACTGGGCCGCGCCTTGGAGTTCGCCTATACCGGTCAACTGGATGCCCAGCGAGCCTACGACTGGGGAATCCTGAACTACCTGGTTGAATCCGGAAAGTTGGAGGAGACCACCATAGAGCTCTGCGACCGAATCATGCGCACGCCTCCCATGGTCCAATGGGTGAGCAAACGAATCATGCGGGCCGCTCTGGACACGTCACTGGAAAACACCATGGTACTAACCTCCAACGCCGGAGGAATCTTGAACGGATCGGAAGACGCGGAGGAAGCCAGGCGAGCCTTCCTGGACAAGCGGGCACCCGAGTTCAAGGGGAGATAAACGTGAGGGCTACCGGCCTGACGATGCCATACAATCAACGCTAATCATCTGGCGATAGGAGGAAATCATGCCACAACCCGTGGTTCACTTCGAGATCAGCGCCACGGACCAGGCAAGGATTACCGATTTTTACAGCCGGTTGTTCGGCTGACAGGTTAACGAAGACAACCCCCCAATGAGTTATGGGTTGGCCAACACTAAGGATGGCGAACTGGGCATCGACAGCGGGATATATCAGCATCAATACGAAAACGACACGCCGGGGGTCCGAATCTACGCCCAGGTGGATGACGCGGCCGCTTACCTGGCCAAGGCCCAAGAGTTGGGGGGAACTCTGGTCCAAGAGGCCATGGAAATTCCCGGAATTGGGATCATAGTAGGTATGTTCCTAGACCCGGAAGGCAACCGGTTCGGAGTGATACAACCCCGACACGACCACGGCTAGAGACTGCCCTTACGTCCCCACTGTTTAGGTGGAGGTGCCTTCTACAGGCTCAGGAAGAACCGGGGGTGTTCCCGTTCACGGTAGTTCCGTTCTTAGTGAGCTTGTCGAACCACAGCACGTCAACCCGGCTGCTCGCTCCAACCTGTACGGCAGACCACTAGTCTACAGATAAGGCTGGCCGAACTTTTCCCGGTGGGCGATCTCTTCCATCGGCTTTCTCGGAGTGCCTTTGCCCCTGGGTCCCTCAGCTCGGTAACCGAAGGGCAAGATGGTAATCAACTCCATCTCTTCAGCGATGCCAAGAAGTTCTTTGACAGCTACCTGCTGGGCAGGGTCTCGCACTCCGGCAAAGCAAGTGCCGACGCCCTGGGACCAAGCCATCAGTTCCATCTGCTGTATGGCTCTTCCGGCGTCCAACTGGGGCCGTGGAGCGTTCTCCATGACGATGGCGATGGCCACCGGCGCTTGGCCGATGAACCGTCCCTGGCTGCAAATCTCCCCCAACGTGGTTAGGGTAGTCCGGTCCTGTATCACTATGAAGTGCCAGCACTGGGTGTTGCTGGAACTGGGTGCCCAACGCCCCGCCTGGAGAATCCTCATGATAATGTCTTCGGGGACCGGGTCGGGCTTGAACTCTCTGACCGTCCGGCGGCTTCTGATGCACTGGTAGACTTCCATGTTTCACCTCTTGAAGATCGAGTAGGTGCTTGCTGCGCCCGTGACGCTGACTGGCCCCATTCCGCCCGATGCGGTAATCTAGCCTGGTTGACCTACGACATAGTGATCTAAAACAGAGAGCATGGTAGACATGCCGCTCTCTGGAACGGAGAAATACATGGTTAGAATCCCCCCGGTCACACGCGAGTCAGTCAGGGAAGACCTCAGAGAAACCTTTGATGAAGTGTCGTCCGGTCCTGGCGGTGCTGGCACGGGACCCATGTCCGTCTTGAAGCACAGCCCAGAGTTGGCCAAGCGGGCGATCCCTCTTTTCAGCTACGTGCGCAACGAGTCGACAGTCCCGCCCAAAGCAAGGGAGTTGGCGATGTTAACCACAGCCCGGGCGATGGACTGCCCATACATCTGGCATGTTCACGTGTCCCTCGGAAGAACGGCAGGCCTGAGCGATGAGCTACTCATCGCCCTGCGGGATAAACAGCCACTGCCCGAAATGTCCCCCGACGAATCAGCCGTCTTAAACCTGGGCATGGAGTTCTTTTTGACCCGCCGGGTGAGCCAGGACACTTTCCAAGCTGCATTAGACCAGTTCGGCCAACAAGGGTTCGTCGAGTTGACTACGCTGATGGGCTACTACGCCATGCTGGCCTTTAACGCTAATGCCGTCGACCTGGGAGTGCCCCACAATCTTAACGGCGAAGAGCCCCTACCGGTCTAGGCGCGGTAGAGGCTCGAGGCCAGAACGAGAGGNCTACTCTTCGTCAATGGAAATCATCAACGCGATAGTGTCGCCGTCGGGCAGGGTGGTGGTGTGGCCTTTGCCGTCGGTGTCTTCCACCAACCGCACGTCGCCGGGATGGAAGGTTTGAGACGTGCCGTCGGACAGCCCGATTGTCATTCTGCCTTCCACGTGGATGTGCCAGCGGCGGGANGCGGCCGGGTGGATGTCCATGAAGTGACCAGGCTCCCGCTTAGCGACGCTGAAGCTCATGGTGCCCTTGATCTTGATGTTGGCCAGTTCTTCCTCGGTGAACTGTGATATTCGGCTTTCGCCATCGTCCCCGCTGTACAACCTGTAAACGCCCATTTTGGTTACCTCCATTAATTTACTGATTCTTATCCAGCTAGCCCTCACCCCGCCTCTGATTTCATCGTAGGCACCCCTCTCTCTGAGGGAGAGGGGACGGGGGTGAGGGGTCTACGCCTAGAGTCCCAGCATATCTTCCAGATTCTTATAGGAAATCTTCTCTTTTTCTTCGTTGGACAGGCTGGTGAGGCTCTCAAGCCATCCGCCCGGAGAGGGGTCCCAGCCGACGAAGGGCCAGTCGCTGCCGATGACGACATGGTCAGCGCCCACGGAGTTGATCAAGAAGCGAAGCGATGCCTCGCTGCTNGTCAGGAAGTCGTAATAAAGTTGCTTCTGGTAACGGCTGGGCGGCTTGGGAATGTTGACCCTAGCCTCGGAGCGCACCTTCCAGCCATGGTCCAAGCGGCCCATGCCGAAGCAGGCGGGTCCGCCGCCGTGGGCGACAACCACCCGTAGGTTNGGACACTCCTCCAGGATGCCACCGTAGATCAGGGTAGCCACCAACATGGCATCTTCNAGAGGCACGCCGATGCTGTTGGGTAGTCCGTATTTCCTGGTCCGCTCCAGCGCCACGATGTTTTCCTGGGGCTGGGGATGGTAGAACAACAGGGCGCCCANGGACTCGGCGGCCTTGAACANGGGCNTGAACTCNGGCTCGTCCCAGGTCTTGCCGTTGACCACCATGTCGAACTCGGCGCCTTTTAATCCCAGCACCTTCACCGCTCGTTCCAGTTCTTCGATGGAGGCATCTATGTCTTGCAGGGGCAGAGTCGCCAGGCCGGAGAACCGGTCGGGATGCTGCTTGGCCATCCCGGCAATCTCGTCGTTCACGTCCTTGGACATCTGAAGAGCCGGCTCCTTTTCCCAATGATAGGGGAATAGTGGCGTGTGAATCGACACCACTTGAACGTCGGTCCCCTCTTCATCNATGTCGACGATCCGCTCTTCAGGGGTGAAGCGCAGCTTGGGCGAGTTGATAAAGATACGTTTCCCGTTGCCCGCCACGTACCCCAGACCGTCTCCGGCTTCGTAGCGCATCCCATGCCAGTCGTTGCCACCGTCGATGGTTTTCCACATGCACTGAGGCATCAGGTGGGTATGTACGTCGATATGTCTCACTGATTGTCCTCCCAATGGGGGTATTCAGATAAAACCAGGAATGGGCCTAGATTCCCAGCAGACCTTCCAGGTTTTTAAAGAGTATGGCCTCTTTTTCCTCTTGGGTGATGCTTTCCAGGCTCATT
>PANP01000021.1 GCA_002708395.1 Dehalococcoidia bacterium | reverse complement strand
GGAGTCCCTGGACAAAATCAATCCCCCAGGGTTGGACAGCGTTGAGCCAATGCCGATAATCTTGCCCCCAAACAACCCCTCAGCTTAGACTTCCGAGGCAACTCGAGGGTGATGGTAGTAACACCCAAGCTGTGATTCTGTTTCCGTAGGAGGATACCCATGGTATCTCAAGGCAAAGTTAGCCCGGAAGATCTGGAACGCTTCTACTCCTCTACCGACCAGGCCAGCCTGGCGCCAGGATGGTTGCGCCGTGGCGAAGAACGGCCCAAGGTCGTTCCCTTCCTCTGGAAATGGTCCGAAGTTGAACCTTTGGTGATGCGGAGCGGCGAAGTCGTCACCCCGGACCGGGACGTGCAGCGCCGGGTGCTGCGGCTGGCCAATCCCGCTCTGGGACATGGCACCACCCACACCATATCGGCGGCCCTGCAACTCCTCCTGCCCGGCGAGTGCGCCCCGGCCCACCGGCACACTCCCACGGCCATCCGTTGGGTTCTTCAAGGCGAGGGAGTGTACACCACAGTAGAAGGCGACAAGTGCTACATGGAGCGCGGTGACTTGGTCCTCACTCCTTCTTGGACCTGGCACGACCACAACAGTGAAGGCGACGCTCCCATGATTTGGCTGGACGGTTTGGACACTCCGTTAGTCCACAACCTGCACGCCACTTTCTTTGAGAACTATCCCGAAGACACACACCCGGTCAGCGGCACCGGAGAGTCGGTGCAGAAGTACGCTTCGGGAGCGTTGCGGCCCGCCTGGGAGGATACCAAGAAGCCCTATTCCCAGCTTTGGCACTACAAATGGGACCGCACCTATGATGCTCTCTATAATCTAGCGCAAGTAGATTCCAGCCCCTTCGACGATGTGGCCATGGAGTATTCCGATCCCACTACTGGAGGGCCGGTCTTAGCAACCATGGCCTGCTGGATCCAACTCATCCGCCCCGGCATTCACACCAGGGCCCACCGGCACACTACCAGCGCTGTCTACCATGTATTCGAAGGCGAGGGTTACAGCATCATAGATGGAAAGAGGTTCGACTGGAGCCGGGGTGATTTGTTCGTGGTTCCGTCTTGGGCTTGGCACGAGTTTGGTAACGATACCAACCAAGAAGCCATCCTGTTCTCCATCCAAGACAACCCCGTCATCAAGTCCCTGGCCTTGTTCCGGGAAGAAGCCTACGAGGAAAACGCTGGACATCAGCCGGTTACCGGAAAATTCACGGGCTTGGAACGTTAGGAAACCGGAGCCATTCTAGTTTAAGGAGTCTTGACGATGCCGGACGATAAAAGCCAAAGCCGCAGGATATACGTGGGCTTACAAGAAGGTGTTTGCGCAGTATCAGGCCAGGGAGATACCTGGATCACCAGTGACGTCACTCCCCTGGCCCACGCCTCCGCCCGGCTGTCCGCCAGCCCGGTGGTTGGAGGAAGGGCCTATCTAGCCGCCTACGAGGCCGGGGTCTACCGCACCGACGACGGCGGACAGACGTGGAAGCATCTGGACACCTACCCCAGCCCCTACGCTCACAGCGTCGCCGCTCACCATACCGACGGGGGGACAGTGTACGTGGGCAGCGAACCCGCGTCCCTCTACAGTTCCTCCGACGGAGGCGAATCGTGGCAGGAATGCACTGGCTTTACCGCCGTACCGGAATCCAATCAGTGGGGATTTCATGCGCCGACGAGGGACTCCCATGTCAGAGATTTGAGAGTGGCTCCCCACGACGCCGGCTATCTGTACGCTGCGATAGAAGAAGGCGGTATGGTTCGTTCCCGAGACGGTGGCNCTACTTGGAAGCAATTGCCGGGGATCCACGACGACGTTCACTGCATCACCCTCAGCGGCGCCAGGCCAAAGAGCCTATACGTTGCCACATCCAGGGCACCCTACCGCACCGACGACGAGGGAGATAACTGGGAAGTGATAAATGATGGGCTGGATGGGCGCTACGCATTACACATAACCGCTGCCCCGGACAACGCGGACTTAGTTTTGTTGACAGTCTCCGCCAACGCACGTCGGGAGAGTCCCCAGTTTTACCGCTCAAAAGATGGCGGCCGTAACTGGAATCTGATTACGTCAGCGGCCAAGGACGGAGATATGGTAGTGGCGTTTGAATGGGACCTCCAATCTCCCGGCACGGTTTACGCCGGGACTGAATCGGGCACCATCGTTCGCAGTCAAGATCACGGTGATACTTGGCAGCAACTACCGGTAAGCCTGCCCAAGCTAGCCGTCGGCGCCTTTGCGGTGACATCAGCTTAGACTCTNGATCAACGGCAGAGATTTGATACGAGNAGGGGCGCCCCGACTACATCGGGTCGCCCCTACGTGTTTCGCTACTTCAACTGCCCCGATTCTAGGACTCCGGGTACATCTCCGGCATCAGGACGTCCCGCCACTGGACCCCGTTGGGCACGATGTCTTCGATGGCACGGACCCGATAGTAGCTGTCTCCCATTCCGGGGGGATCACCCCCGTCGGCCACGGTCCTTGAAGCTTCCAACAACATGCGGCGTGCTGCCACTATAGCCATGTCGCTACGAGCCAGGTTTTCTCTGGTGCGGTCAACTATGGGCCCCATGCTCTCCTGGACCGCCACGTCCTGGGCGTTGATGCCATCGATGCCGGTAAATGTTTCTGTTTTCTGAACCTGCCGGTCGATGAGCCAGTCGTTGCCGTAATTGCCCTTTGTACTGTAATCCGACAACAAATCATCTGGACCCCTACCATAGCCTTGCTCCATCTCCAGCCATTCTTCTTCAGTGATGGGCTCGTCTCCAAAGCTGTAGACGAAGTTGTAAATCATGCAGTTCTCATCATCCATGGGTACCCACATGTGCCCGGCAACGTGGGGTTTCGCAGGCTGGCCTTGGTAGCCCGCTTGCCGGGGACGGAACTGATGGAAGGGCATGACGCAATGATAGGCGCGGACGTAGTTGCCTTCTTCTCCCAGGTCACGGACTCCCACGTAGCGGAACCCATAGTCTGTTACATCAACTTCCAAGCTAGGAGCGCCACCGGTCACGAAGTTGGTGTTCATGCCGATGCCGGACCGGTTCGTGTCAGCCGAGATGGTCCGGTGGAGGATCGGCGCGTGGGCGGTGTCGATCCCTCCTTCCAAACCTTGAAGCCAGTTGCACTCCTGCCGGTTCTTAGACACGTGACAGTGGGTGGCCGGAACCCGGGTCCATTCGAAGTTTGGCGGCGGTGGCATACGCCCATCAGGGCCCAGGTAAGCCCACACGACTCCACCGGCCTCCACCGTGGGGTATGACTTGATTGACATCTTGTCTTTGAAGTCGCTGTCCGGAGGCTCGTTCATCATGTCCAGGCATCGCCCTTTCACATCGAACTTCCACCCATGAAAAACACAGCGGAGACCATCCTCTTCGTTTCTTCCCAGGAACAATGACGCCAACCGGTGGGGGCAGAATTCGTCTAGCAGGCCTATCCGTCCAGCCGTATCCCGGAAGGCCACCAGCTTTTCTCCTAGCAGCTTGACCCTTACCGGAGGGCAGTCGGCGCCGGGTAGCTCCTCTGAAAGAAGCGCAGGCATCCAGTAACGCCGCATGACATCGCCCATGGGAGTGTCCCGGTCCGTTTGGGTCAGTGTTTGGTTCTCGTCCCTGCTGAGCATCGTGTCTCCTTGATAGCTACGAAGATAGTTACGAAATCCGCATCGGCAGTGGAATCTCGCGCCCCTTATATAGGATTCCCCCAGCTCTTTTCTTCCAGAGGGCTGGGGGAATCGATAGCCGGTTTCTTATAGGGCCATTCTCCAGCCCCGATATTATCCAGAAACTCCGGTTTGGTGCCCGGAAAGGTTAGGAACTGAGTACCTTACCTTGGGCGTTGGCCTCCTCGACAAACCCCGGTTTCTGCGTCCAACGTACATTATCGGCGTCGTGCGTCAAACCGATGGCATCGCCCTGTGAGCTTTCGAGCCCCAAGGGATGGTAAACCAACTCGATCAGGTTGCTATCTGGGTCGCTGATGTAGGTGTAGTGCTCGCCGGTGTCTTCCCGCTTGCCCTGATAAGGGTCCTCGCCTCCGGTGCCGACGAACGAGCCTCCAGCAGACCTGGAATAGGCCACGCCCACGGAATCCAGATGAGCCAACATCTCATCCCAGTCTTCAACTTCAATAGCAAAATGCACTCTGGGGATCGGTATAAAGTCTTCCGTATCGGAGGTGTGAATCTCGGCGGTCCCGATGCGAAGCTGCATCTGGCGTTTGTTCAGCGCAGGTCCCCGGTCCAGAAACTCGGCTCCTAAGACCTTCTCGTACCATTCCCGGGTTTGTTGGCGGTCTGTGATCTGGATATTGATGTGGTGAATCATGGTTATCTTCGACATTGCACCATCTCCCAATCTATTAATCAGCCCGGTAACGAAGGACATTATCTTCCAAAGCGCGCGTCCAAGCAAATTCGGGGCACCCAGTTGATTGGCCTCGAAGCCGCACTCAGTTGTTGCTTGCCGTTGTATGTCATCCAAGCCTGTTCGTCTGAGCGTTGACACTAAACAACGTGTAGATTACACTCAGATTCTTAGGGAGCTCCAGCCATCGAAGTCCATACCCACCATTTTTGACGGCCTTACCAGCTGTTTATTTTGGGAGTATTCCAGTGGAATTCCTGGCAAAGAGGCTGCAATGAGACTTTCCACCCACAGATCCATCATCGCTCTGGCCACTATTCGATTTCTCGGCGTGATGGCTGCTTTGGTTTTGTTAAGCGACCCCGGTGTCATCAATGCCCAGTCAACTCCGCCCTTCATCGTAGAGGGCAAAGTGGTAGTAAACGGACGCCCAGCGCCTGACGGATCCTCAATCATCGCCTACATCGATGGACGCGATGTAGCTGAGGCCGAGGTAGGTGGCGGCACCTTTGTAATGGCCGTACCCGAGCAACCAGGCCAATCCCTCAAAGGTAGACTCGTAGAATTTGCGGTGAAGGGGTCTAACGGAACCCTCTTCGACTTCGCTCAGAAAACCGTTTGGAAGCCTGGAGGACGTGCCGAGCTTCGGCTTGAATTGAACGCGGATTCCGAATTATTCGGCAGCCGACCAACGACATTCGTTGGTCCGTTCGTCGTTGAAGGCAAAGTCATTATCGATGGAAACATCGCTCCCGAAGGGACACGAATCGCCGCCTTTATATCCGGTAACCGAATGAAAAACATCGTCCACATACGCGGCGGTAAATTTAAACTTACAATTGCTCATCCGAACGGCCACCTATATGAAGGTCAGATCGTAGAATTTCAAGCCTTGTTTCAGAATGGCAATTTTAGAGATTTTCAACAAACCGTTCGCTGGCATCCGGGCGGGTTTGCTACTGTCGCCTTGAGGGATGACCGGTTCAGGGAGCCCTCCCAGCCCCCGATTCAACCTCGCGAACCAAAATCCCCAATAGGTATTTCGATTCCGCAGATTCCCCAACTACCGGAAGGACTCGACATCGGGTGTGTCTTGGGTGTGTTGGGCCGCATCCCTTCATCGCTCCAAGATATGAGCCCNGAAGAGAACCTCCGGGTAACCCGGGAATGTTTCTCCGGCGGAAGAATCCAGGACAATCCCGCACGGCGAGATCTAGAGAGACTCCAGATCGAACAAGAGAAACGAAGGCTAGAGCAGGAACTAACTTTTCAACAAGAGCAGCAGCGTTTGGAAACGCAGCGTCTCAGACAAGACAAGGCTTTCCAGGAAGAGCAACAACGCCTTGACGCCGAACGGAGAGATCGAGACCGAGAAAGAATAGAAAGAGCGCAGGTGCTTCAGGAAGAGCAGGACCGCCTGGACCGCGACCGGTTGAAGAGCGAACGGGAGAGGCAACAGGAGCAAGCGCGCCTCGACCAAGAGCGCCTAAAACAGGAGCAGGAGCGGTTCCTGGCGGAACAGGAAATGCAGGCAGATCAGCAACTCTTGGACCAACGCCGCGCCCTAAAAGACCAGCAGCGGCAGGACGAGTTGAAAAAAGCCCGGTACGAGAGCGAGAGAGCACAAATCGAGCGGGAACGTTCTCTAGAAGAGGCACGGGCGCGCCTGGATCAAGAGCGCCTTAGGCGGGATCAAGAACGCCTCCTCCAAGAGGCTCAGTTCAACCAGAACCGGCAAGGACAGGGCCCTGGAGGCAAACCACCTGAGGCAGGAGGGTCTGGTCAAGAAACCGGGGATGTAATAGTTAATACTGGTCCGACCCGGGGTTTTTTCACCAACTCCCAGATAGGCCAGCTAGGCTCCTTGAACAATTCTCTGGACCCGGCCACCCTAGCGGTGATTGGTATTCTAATCACGATGGCAGCATCCACTCTGCAACTCGTTAAAGGGAATTAGCCATGGCTGCAATACCTCAACACGGGATAGGAGACCGCCTTTACCACAACGTCATACTGTCCTTTGTCCGGCGGCTCTTAGTCAGCGCTATATTCGCGCTTCCTTTCGTTCTTGCCGGTGGCTACTTCTTGGCTGCGAGTTATTATGGTTTGGAGGGCAGCCAGGTGCCCCAGTGGACCTCCTTCGTGGTGATTGCCGTGGGCTTAGCTCTCATGGTCATCGGCCTGTACATGAGTTTCACTGGCATCGTTCCTTCACCAGGTCTCGTGCCTGGTGAAAAACAACTGGTTATGCGCCACCCCACCATGAAGCCGGCTTACGCTAGAATCGTAATGAGCATCCCATTTTTCGCGGGTGCCCTCTACCTCGGCTTCTTCACGACCAGTCCTTACGTTTATGCCACCATACCTTTTGTCGTGGGGATGTACCTCTTTTTCAAAGGGACTATGCGATACCTTCGCAATCTGCACATCACCTACACCGTGACCGACCGCCGGGTGGTTCACATGTACCGGTTCCTGTGGCTGACTACCAAGGAGATTCCGGTTTCTCGAATCATATCAATCGCGGAAGCCCGGAATTTCTTTGAGATTATCACCGGCCGGGGTTCCGTCGTAGTGTCCAGCGGTATCGGCGCGGGACAGATTATCAAGATCGAAGAAATCAACGACCCTGCTCCAGTCGCCGAGGCTCTGAGAGCCCTTCTTCCCTAGCCTAGTTTCGGTGCCGGCCGGCTCAACTCTTAACGGGTTGCCGGGCATGCGCCCACCTGCCATTGTTGACAGGGGTTGGCTTGGACCGTACAATCGGTCACACTTCAGCCCCAGGCGGATTTAAGGGTAGGTTTGCGCTTTGATGAGGCGGACTCAAGTCTGTAGCACCCTCTCTATCACCCATCCCATATTGCAAGCGGGATTACCTTGGGTATCCAACCCAGAGTTGGTTGCCGCCGTTTCAAATGCAGGGGGATTGGGAGTTCTTCACCCCACCGCGGGACTAGACCTTGACGGGGATCTTGTTTCCAATCTTCAGGCCAACATCCGCCGGGTCCAGAGGCTCACGTCAAACCCCTTCGGTATCGCCCTATATCTGCCTCATCCACGGATCGAAGAAATGATTGGGGCCGCGACCCAAGACGGCGTGCATATCGCCATCACTTATGGCGGAAGTGCGGCCTTGTACACCGGAACACTGAAAGAACATGACATAGTAGTGCTGCACCAAGTTTCAACGGTACGTCACGCCCGGGGCGCCGAAGCTCAAGGCGTAGACATCGTTATCGCCGATGGATTTGAAGGCGGCGGCCTGCGGGGCCCCGACAAAGTATCCACCATGGTCTTGGTGCCCCAAATGGTAGCATCCGTCTCCATCCCAGTTATCGCCTCAGGAGGAGTTGTCGATGCCCGCGGGGTAGTAGCCGCTCGGGCATTGGGCGCTCAGGGAGTGCAGATGGGCTCTCGCTTCGTAGCTACCCAAGAGTGCATCTCCCACCAAAACTTCAAAGAAGCCCTCGTAGCGGCGATCGATAGCGGAACGATAATCGTTGGCGGCGATCGATGGCCCACGCGGATTCTCCGGAACGGCATGGCGCTGCGGATGAAAGAGAATGGGCTAAGTGGTCCTGAAAACGACCTTGACGCTTGGGAAGCAGAATTGGGGATGGCCGTGGCGCGGTCGGCGATGCTTGAAGGAAACCTGGAAGAAGGAATCGCCTACACCGGAGCCGGGACCGGGCTGATATCCGAGATTGTCACCGTGGCCGAAGTCTTTAAAGACCTAGTGGACGGCGGTCAGGCTCTAGCCAAACAACTGGCGTGATTCCGGCTCCGTGATTTCACTCCGTGAAGGTCAGAAATCTCCCGTGCCACGTTGGTAGACTTGTAGCTCACTAAGATCCGGAAGCCTCCCGCTCCACCAACTCCTCTGCGTGCCGCAACATCTTCTCCTGCCGTTCCGGTTCCACGCCCCGGCTTTCCAGGTATAGGCGTAGTGCCTCCATGGGCTGAAGATCCTTGGCCGATTCAGCGTCCAAACGCGTCCGGCGAGCCTCTTGAGGGGATTCCCGGTTTATAGCTGCGATGTAGTGGGCCTCGCTCAGAGCATCGCGGATGTCCGAGTCCCGGAGCTGTGCCTCCACTTCCGATGGCAGTGTCACCCTGACCCGCACAACCGCACCGACAACGTCCTTGCGAGCGATTCCCCGAACCACTGCGGAGGTCGGGTCCGGGTCTCCAACGGGCACGGTAACGTCCACCGTGACGAACCGCCTGGCCTCCAGCCGATGAAAATCGAAGTCGGTCAACCGCTTGCCTTGCGGTGCCGCCGGGTCCAGATCGACGACGCAAAAGCCTTTATCGTCGCCCTCCTCGGAAAAGTCCACGCGCTGGAGGCTACCGGAATAGGCCATGAACGGATTCTCATTTCGCAGGATCTGATGCTTGTGGATGTGGCCAAGCGCCACGTAATCGACTTGGGGCCGGCCGATGTCGCCAGCCAGCAGCACGTGGTCTTGTCCCAGCATCATGGAACGTTCAGTGCCCACGGTGGCTCCGTTGACCGTGACGTGGCCGGTCAATATGGCGGGAACATCCGGGTCCAAGCTCTCGGCCCTAGCGTAGATAGCCTGGGTCATCCTGTCTTGGACCGCCTGCCTTACCTCTTCGATGGTCAGACCTCGCGACTCTTCCCGGCTCAGTATCCCGCTTCGTCGTGGCCAGGGGACAGCCAAAATCTGCAACGGGCCGGACTTGGTCGGTATGGTGTAGTTCTGCAGGTTGCTCCCAACCTGCAAGTAAGGCACCTGCAAGGTTTGGAATATCTCCACTGCCGTTGCCCGGCTGACTGCGTTGGGAAGATCATGATTGCCAACCAATAAGAAAGAGGGAATCGACGCTTCAGACAGGCGGGACAAACGTTTGGCAAACTCGCGCTGATGCGTCTGGGAAGGGTCCCGTCCTTTGTACGCGTCGCCGGCCAGGAGAACCAAGTCAACGTCTTCAATCAAGGCATACTCAACCACTTCATCCAATGATGACAAGAAGTCGGCCAACCGAGTTGACAAACCGGTCTCCGGGTCTGTTTGTCCGTAGTTCTCAACACCGATGTGCAGGTCGGAGAAGTGCAGGATACGCATAAATCACACCTGGTAACGCCGTGGAGATCGGCCTAGGCGCCGGGCCTCAAATATACAGGAACGGCCTCTTCATGTGAACCGAACCGGAGAGAATTCCAAAGTTGACAACTATGGCAGCGGTTCCTAGAATCAAATCCAGAAGCAAATAATAAATATAAATCATACAGAACCAGCAAGGCGAAAAAGTAATGACTTCTCCGAAACAACTTTTCTTCCTACAAGAACTGGATCTAGCGCTGGACAAGATCGACGGCCAAGCAGCCAAGGCGGAGAAAGAAGCAACCGGGGGGGTAGCGTCGGAAGCGCTGGAAGAGGCGCTGAAGAACGAGTCACAATGGCTAGAGGAGTTCCAGTCCCAGTTGAAGACCCGCCGCGTAGAAGCGGAAACCCAGAAAGAGCGCTCCACGCACCTGGATGGACAACTCTACGGTGGCGCAGTATCCAATCCGTCGGCCTTGGAAAGTTTGGAGCAGGAAGCTGCTAACGTTCGAACGCAGACAGAAAAACTGGACACCGAAGTCTCAGAGCTTTCCGTACAGGTGGAGGAATCCCAGACCAAGTGCACCGAGATGGAGCAGCAACTGAAGGAGAACCGGGCTGCTTGGGAGACCCGGCAGACCGAACTTACCGAGTTGCTGGCCCGGTTGTCTTCGGAACGAGAAGGCATTGCCAGTCAAAGAGGTGACTTGGCGGCCACCTTGGACCCGGCCGGGGTTCAGCAATACGAGAAATTACGCAACGCCAAAGGCGGTCTGGCGGTAGCCAAGGTCGAAAGGGGCCTCTGTCAGGCTTGCAGAATGTCTCTACCCACCCAGCAACAACAAAAGGTGCGTAGCGGCCGCACCACCGTTCTATGCGCCACCTGCGGGCGGATGCTCTTCCTCAACTAGCCTGTTCAAGAAACTAACTTGGGTTTATTCGTTTCAGACTCTCGAATGACCCGGGTTAGAAAAACTGATTTCGTTCCCGTACACGCCTCCGGTGATTCGCCGGAGGCGTTTTCTTGACCCTCGCAAAATGGGTATGCTACAGTCGAGTTGGAGAAGGCAGGTATACTGGGTGGCCGCCGCCTCGTCCTTCGATGGAAGGATAGGGGGGAGGAAAGTCCGGGCTCCACTGGGCAGGGTGCTGGGTAACTCCCAGGCTTCTTCGCCGGTAGCGATGCCGCCGAGGGGGACGGAAAGTGGCACAGAAACATACCGTCCCGGTTCGCCGGGATAAGGGTGAAATCGGACGGTAAGAGCGTCCGGTCGACTGCGGTGACGCAGCGACGGCTAAACCCCACCTGGAGCAAGGCCAAATAGGGGGACTATGGGCGCCCGGCTCGTCCCCGGGTTGGCTGCTTGACCCCGATAGAGATGTCGTCCCGTCCGCGGGAATCCGGCGGCCCAACAGCCTCCGGGTGGGCTAGATAGATGACCACCGCCCCGCAAGGGGATACAGAACCCGGCTTACAGGTCTACCTGTCCCTCTCCACAAGAAACTCCAGCTTTGGAACTCCCTTCTTTGCCAGGCTTCTGGAGCTATCGGCTCAGAGAACCTCCAACTTAACCGTCCGTCCAGTTTTTGCCGACTCCACCATCCCTTCCGTCAGCTGTACCAACTTGAGCCCATGCATCCCGGAGGCGGCTGGGTCGCGGTCTTCGGCGATCGCCCGTTGGAAGTCTTCTATGTTCTTGGTGACCAAGTACACGAAGTCCGGCTCATAGGTCACAGTCTTGTTCAATGTTTCGCTGGACACTCGTAGTTCCCCTTGCAGGCGGGGCCACGAGGCGTTGATGAGCATGACCTTACCGTCGCTGCCGTGGATGGCGACATCGTTCTGGAATTCCGGCAGGCGCATGCCGCAAATCATCGTACCGATCGCGCCACCATCGAAGCGCAGGCACATGGTGGCTAGGTTTTCCAATGGCTGCTCCGAAGTTTGTCCATCGGTGATAGCGGCTAGCTCCACCACCTGTTGTCCCAACAGGAACTGCAAGTCATCGATGGCATGTACTCCGATGGTCAGCATGGCAAAGGCTCCGCCGACCAACTCCGGGTGGGTCCACCAATCGCGCAATCCAGCCCGCGGCTCAGGATGGACATTACCCCTCTCGCCCTGCCCGATCTGTGACTGGGCCAGAGCGACGGTGCCCAGGGCGCCGTCGGCAATCAGCCGCTGAGCTTCGATGTGTCCTGGGTGGTGCCTCAAGTGCATCCCCACGCCCAGCTTCACACCCCGCTCTCGGGCCACCCGCAGTACTTCGATGCCTTCGGCCATGTTCAGAGACAGTGGTTTCTCCACCAAAACGTGCTTGCCTGCGTTGGCGGCCATAGTCGCGTACTGAACATGCAGATGGTTCGGAGATGTGATGTATACGGCGTCTATCCTGGAATCGGCGAGTACGTCCTCCACCGTGGTGTAGGCGGTTCCGGCTCCGTGTTTTTCAGAAAATGCTTCGGCACGGCCCCGGTCCCGGCTGTGCACCGCCACCAACTTTCCGCCCTCTGCTTGATTTATACCTGGTGCACCCCTGGAGTCGGCGAAGTCGCCGCAGCTTAAGATTGCCCAACCGACTGACATCATTGCTCCCTTTTAAGTTGTTACTAAGCGCAAGACTGAAAACCTTCTAAGAAATTGCCAGCCCAAGACATATTTGGAGGAGTTCGAGCCCATCATGACGGTACGTTACCCTTCGTCCAAACGCAGAAGTTGGCCAAATGCAGCGACACTTTCGTCCGAGGCACTGGAAATCTGGGTCATGACAGGGGAATAATACGTCTAGGGATAAAACCTGTCTATCTGATGCGACGTGGTGTTTGGCCTATGAAAGCAACAATCTTCGATTGCGACGGGACATTGGTTGACAGCGAAATTCTTGCCAACGAAGTGCTGGTGGAGATGGTCGCTGAGCACGGATTGACACTGTCGTAGACGATGCGCTAGCCCACTTTCGCGGCGGCAAGATGGCCGAGATCGTCAATCAGATCGAAGTTTGGCTCGGAAGAAGTGTTCCGGAAAGCTTCGTGCCAGATGTTAGAGAACGAACGGCAGAGGCATTCCGGATTAGGCTTAAACCCATTGAAGGCGCCATCGATCTGGTTCGGGCAACGACAGGGGGTTCTGCGTAGCGTCCAGCGGTCCAGTTGAAAAGATTAGGNTCAATCTGTCGTTGACCGGTCTTTTGCCTTTTTTCGAGGGACGCATCTTCAGCNGTTATGAAGTTGGCTTCTGGAAGCCAGATCCGGGGTTATTTCTACACGCTGCTCATGCCCTGGGAGTGGAACCGCAGGAATGCGCGGTGGTGGAAGACAGCCTTCCCGGCATCCAAGCTGGAGTGGCGGCGGGAATGGAGGTATTCGCGTTCCAACCGAACGGCGTAGATCCGGGGATTCCTCCGGGAGTTGTCATCGTGAAGCGGTTGTCTNATTTACAGTCCATAATCGGCGCCGGCCAAGCCGCTGACCATGAACAGCCAATGATATAACCGATACATANGCTCGCCTTAGTAGTGGTGGGACAAGTCCGGCAAAGACCGCCAACTGCGTCGAAAGCCGTTCNAGCGGTTGATGAATNCACCGCCAACATTTATCATGGTGTCGAGGCTCTAGGAAGCTCCGGCCAACTGGAACCACTTACCAGACCCAAGGCAAGTCAGGAGGCAACCGCCGCTCGTGTACCTGGATATGCATAGCCACTCAGTTTCATCGGACGACTCCCGGGCCACCGTGGAGCAGTATCTAAAATGGATCCAGGTGTTACGCAAGCGGGGCCACGTAGTCGACGGTATCGTCCTGACCGAACACCGCAAGTTCGACTACGACAAAGATTACTCCGCCCTAGCCAACCAGTACGACGTGGTGGTCCTTAAGGGCTCTGAACTGGACACTCGCTACGGCCACGTACTTGTTTACGGCGTGACCGAGCCGCTGACGAAAGACATAGATTTCGGAAACGTTGCGATGGACACCAGGGAACTGCTCAAAGCAGCCCGCCAACATGGAGCCTATGCGGTTCCTGCCCATCCAGGACGTTTCGGCATCGGTCTTACCGAGTACATCCAGCAAGGGGAAACCTTTGACGACGTGCATATCGTCGAACGCCTCAACGGCGGCAGCCGGAAGGGCGAGAACGAACGGGCTTGGGAACTATGCGATGACAAAGGCTATTTAGGAGTCGGCGGTAGCGATGCCCACCTGACCAGCCACATCTGCACCTGCCTCACCAGATTCGAAGCCAAGATTAGCAATGAAGCTGATTTGGTTGAGGCCCTGCTATCCGAACAATTCCAGCCCGTTTGGTTGGAAGACACCACAAACAACCCCACCAGCGAGTGAATCATCGGATAGACCGGTCCACGAAGATGCTTCCGACATTGAAGGGCGTATCTCGATAGACACGGTCATGGAGATTAAAAAATGGCAACGGAGTTAGAATACGACCGTTCGTTATACGGAATAGAGCACGAGGCTGGTCCCTTTGAGGTCACCGAGTCTCAGATCCAAGCTTTCAGCCGGGGTATCGCGGAAACCAACCCGATCTACACCGACGCAGCTGCAGCCAAGTCTCAAGGCTTTCAGGACATCGTAGCCCCGCCCACCTTCTGCACCATCATGGTCCACCGGGTTTCTCTGCCCGATATCGGCCTCAAGTTCGGTGGCAAACCGGTGACCGGTGGAATGCACGCTGGACAGCGGGTCCAGGCCAGGGCACCTATCACCGCCGGGGACCAACTGACGGCTTCTTCCCATCTGAAAGAGGTTTATCCCAAAACCGGCCGCACCGGGACGATGGTCTTCATCGTTTGGGAGACCACCTTTCGCAACCAGGATGGCATCGTGGTTGCCGACGTTCAAGAGTCATTCATCCGCCGAGGGTAACCGAACGGATATCGGCCCGGTTACCTCATATCTGAAGACCCACCAGGAGGAGCATTGCTCTATTTTGAAGACGTAGAATTGGGAGACGAGATTGGCCCGCTGAAGACCGAGGCGACCGACGACGGAGTTTTAGCGTTCTGCCAGGTCTGGGACAACCGAACCCCCAACCGTTTCACCGACCAAGCCATCGCAGAGGAAGCCAACCTCCCCGGCCCAATTGTTCCGGGCATTATGTCAATGGGAATGATGGCCCGACTCTTGACCGATTGGGCCGGCGCTGAAGCCTTGAAGGACCTGGACGTGGTGTTCCGCCAACCGGTGCCCCACCACAAGCCGATAACAATCGCCGCCACGGTTACCGACACCCGACAAGAGGATGGCGAGAACATGGTCGAGTGCGACATCCTGATGACCGGGGCTGAGGGCGAACGATACGTGGGCGGCAAGGCCATCATCGCTCTACCCAGCAAGCCCTAACCCGGCTAAGACTCCAACGACCACACGCAGGCGATAAGAATCCACCGGCGTTTTCTATCGCTGTGTTCCAAATGGTCCGCATCTTACAGCGACTTGCTTCGCAGACCTCCCTAGATAGGTGACTGACATGTTGGACAGCCTACGCCAAACGGCCTTCCTGGTGAGAGATCTTTCTGAGGCCGCCGAATTGTATCGGAAAACTCTGGGCGCCACTCCTAGCCACACCGGGATACTCCCCCAATATGGACTGGACAACATGGTGTTGCCCGTCGGCGACGGGACCTTCATCGAGTTGCTGCAACCCACATCGGCGGACTCCAGCGCGGCTCGTTACCTGGAACGCCGGGGCGAATCACCGTACATGCTGATTTTTGAAACCAAGCGATTCGATGAACTCCTCGCCCGTCTCAGATCGCTGGACGTTCGTATCACCGGAGAGGCTCAGGAAGAAGGCAGCCGTTCGATGTTCATACACCCTGCCTCGGTCAACGGTGCTCTCATGGAGATTGTCGAGGTTACGGACTCCGGCAATCCCTGGCCCGCCGCCGGTCCAGATTGGCAAACTAGGGCAGCCAAACCTATGACCAAGTTGCTGCGCCAGTCGGCAGTTCTCGTTCGGGACTTGGACCAAGCCACCCAGCGTTGGGAAGAGATGTTCGGTCTCAAGACGACTCAGCGATTCCAAGTCAGCTTCACCGACCTGGAGATAGCGGTCATCCCGATGGAAGGCCTTAACACGTTCATCGAACTGGCCCAACCAACCAGTGGCGATACCACGTCGGCCCGGTTCCTGGAACGATACGGTGAGGGAATCTATCTGACGATCTACGAGATCGAAGACTCCCTGGCCATGGATTCCTACCTACAGGGCCAAGGCGTTCAGTTCACCTCATCCCGAGTCACCGCCAACTACACCAACCTGGGGTTCAATAGCATCTGGCTGCATCCCAGGGCCATGAAGGGCGCGTTCACCCAGCTTTCCCAAGTACTCCATCCGGAGAACCCATGGCCCCCTGCCGGAGACAGCTGGTACCGGTAGAAGGGTAGCAAACTAAACTCTACAACTATGAAGTACATTGGGGTTAAGATCTGAAGATTCGTAGTATCGATTCCGGCTTAAGCCGCTAAACCTGTAGTTATCAAAACGACTTCTATATTATTCAAGCTCTGTCATCATAATCCAATACACCATATCTACCACTGGCCTGATTTCCGTTGGGCGATGGGCGGTGTTATTCTGACCATACCACTTAGAAACCAAGTCCTTTCCGTGTCCTGCGGATGGTAGTTCATCTCCTGACCAGACCGGATGGCAAGCAGTCGTTAAACTTGGGGCATGTTGGTTTTGGATTTCGCCAGAGTGGGGTTGTACAGCCTTCAAAACATCCCTCCGAGACAGGGCATAAAAGTCTGGTTGGCAAGCGGTCAAGTGGGTCGCGTTAAGAACATAGTGGTGGCGAGGTAACTTCTCTTTATGGCCTTCATAAGTATGCAAGGAATATCCCTTGCCTTTTTA